>CAMDFP010000191.1 GCA_945897335.1 Asaia bogorensis
CGCATCGGCGCCGTCATAGACCGCGGTCGCCACGTCGGAGGCCTCGGCCCGGGTCGGCGACGGCGAAGCCATCATCGACTCCAGCATCTGGGTCGCGACGATCACCGGCGTGCCGGATTCGCGGCAGGCGCGCACGATCCGCTTCTGGATCGAGGGCACGTCTTCGGGCGGCAGCTCGACGCCGAGATCTCCTCTCGCCACCATCACCGCGTCGCACAGGTCGATCAGCTCGCCGAGATGCTCGATCGCCGACGGCTTCTCCAGCTTGATGACGATGCCGGCGCGGCCGCCGATCAGCATCCTGGCCTCGGCCACGTCGGCCGGGCGCTGGACGAAGGAGAGCGCCACCAGGTCGACGCCGAGCTCGAGCCCGAAGGCGAGGTCGCGCCGGTCCTTGTCGGTGATCGGCGACAGCGGCAGCACGACGTTGGGGACGTTGACGCCCTTCCTGTCGGAGATGCGCCCGCCGCTCACCACCTCGGTATCGGCGAAGTCGGGCCCGTGGGAGAGCACGCGAAGCCGCAGCTTGCCGTCGTCGACCAGGAGGTCGGTCCCGGTCTCGATCGCGGCGAAGATCTCCGGGTGCGGCAGCGAGACGCGCGTCGCGTCGCCGGGCGCCTTGTCGAGCGCGAAGCGGAAACGCTGGCCGGCTGACAGCTCGACATGGCCGCCGGCGAAGGTGCCGACGCGGAGCTTCGGCCCCTGGAGGTCCATCATGATGCCGATCGGCCGCCCGGCCATGCGCTCGAGCGCACGCACCGCCTCGAAGCGGGCGCGATGGTCGTCATGGGCGCCATGGCTGAAGTTGAAGCGGAAGACGTCGGCGCCGGCCGCGAACAGGCGCGCCAGCATCTCCGGCGTCGAGGAGGCGGGGCCGACGGTGGCGACGATCTTGGCGTTGCGGAGGCGGCGCATGGCGGGGTCCCGATGCTGTGGGGGCGATCCTGGCACAGCCGCGCGTCCGGATGTAGGGTGCGCGTCATGCAGCTGCCGCCGCTTCCCGACTTCGAGCCCGGCTGGGTCTGGCTGGTCGGCGCCGGCCCCGGCGATCCCGGCCTGCTCACCCTGCTTGCCGCCAAGGCGCTGGCCGAGGCGGATGCCGTGGTCTACGACGCCTTGGTCGACGAGCGCAGCCTGGCGCTCGCGCGTCCGGATGCGATCCGGGAATACGCGGGAAAACGCGGCGGCAAGCCGTCGCCGAGGCAGCCCGACATCTCGCGGCGCCTGATCCAGCTCGCCCGCGACGGCAAGCGCGTGCTGCGTTTGAAGGGTGGCGATCCCTTCGTTTTCGGCCGCGGCGGCGAGGAGGCACTGGCCCTGGTCGCGGCCGGCGTGCCGTTCCGCGTCGTCCCCGGCATCACCGCCGGCATCGGCGGCCTGGCCTATGCCGGCATTCCCGCGACCCATCGCGACGTCAACGAGGCGGTCACCTTCATCACCGGGCACAACGTCTCCGGCGACGTGCCCGACGGCCTCGACTGGCCGGCGCTGGCCCGGGGCGCGCCGGTGCTAGTCTTCTACATGGCGCTGAAGCATCTGGCGCAGATCCGCGACCGCCTGATCGCGGCCGGGCGCCCGGCCGGCGAAGCCGCCGCCATCGTCAGCGACGCCGCGACCGAGCGTCAGCGCACGCTGGTCACCACGCTCGGCCGCCTGGTCGAGGACGCGGAGGCGGCGAAGGCGGAACCGCCGGCGATCGTCGTCATCGGCCCGGCGGTCCGGATGGCGGCCGGCCTCGACTGGCGGGGCGCCATCGCCGGCCGCACGCTGGATCCCGATCCGCTGATGCTCAAGGCCAGGCGCAAGGCCGGCTGATGTTCAAGGACTATCGTTTCCGCGCCGCGGCGATCCTGCTGGTGGCGGCGTTCATCGGCGGTGCCGCGCTGCTGGTCTCGTGGCTGCGCCAGCCCGACGGCGCCGGCGCGCTCATCGGCGGGCCGTTCGAGCTGACCGACCAGACCGGCGCCCGCGTCACCAACGAGACCTTCCGCGGCAAGCTGATGCTGATCTATTTCGGCTTCGTCTTCTGCCCGGACGCCTGCCCGACGGCGCTGCAGAACATGGCGGATGCGATCGACCAGCTCGGCCCCGCCGGCGAGGAGGTGGTGCCGATCTTCATCACCGTCGATCCCGCCCGCGACACGGTCGAGGTGATGAAGGACTACGCCGAGGCATTCCATCCGCGCCTGAAGGCGCTGACCGGGACGCCGGAGGAGATCGCCAAGGCGGCGAAGGCCTACCGGGTCTATTTCAAGAAGGCCGAGGAGTCGGCGCCCGGCGAATACCTGGTCGACCATTCCTCGATCGTCTTCCTGATGGGCCGCGACGGCCGCTACCTGATGCACTTCACCCACTTCACCCTGCCGGAGCCGATGGCGGCCGAGATCAAGAAGCGGCTGTGACCCGCCCGGCCGGCCTCATCGTCGCCGCGGCTTCGTCGGGGGCCGGCAAGACGACGGTGACGCTCGGCCTCCTTCGCCATCTCGCCCGGACCGGCATGCGCGTCGCCTCGGCCAAAATGGGACCGGACTACATCGACCGCGAGTTCCACGCCGCTGCCGGCGGCCGCGTCTGCCTCAACCTCGATCCCTGGGCGATGCGAACCGAGACGCTGGCCGGCACCGTCGCCGCGGTCGAGGCCGGCGCCGACTTCGTGATCTGCGAAGGCGTCATGGGCCTCTTCGACGGTATCGGTGTCGCCGGCGACGGCTCGACCGCGACGCTGGCCGAGCTCACCGGCTGGCCGGTCGTCGTCGTGCTCGACGTGCGCGGGCAGTCGGCGACGGCGGCGGCGGTGCTGGCCGGCCTCGCGCGACATCGCCCTGGCCTTCGCGTCGCCGGCGTCATCCTCAACCGCGTCGGCTCGCCCTCGCATGGCGAGACCGTCGCCGAGGCCTGCCGCCGCGCGCTGCCGGAGGTGGCCGTGCTGGGCGCGATCCCGAGATCCACCGGGCTCGAGCGGCCGGAGCGGCATCTGGGGCTGGTGCAGGCGCGCGAGCAGGCCGACCTGGTGGCTTTCCTCGACCGTGCCGCCGACGCGGTGGCGGGCGCGATCGACCTTCCGGCGCTGGCGACGCTCGCCCGGCCGGCGATGCTCGGCCCCGCACCGCCGCCCTCGCCCTTGCCGCCGCTCGGCCAGCGCATCGCGGTCGCAGACGACCTCGCCTTCGCCTTCGCCTATCCGGCGATGCTGGACGGCTGGCGGCGCGCCGGGGCCGAGGTGATCCCGTTCTCGCCGCTGGCCGGCGAGGCGCCGGCGGGAGATGCGGACGCCGTCTTCCTTCCGGGGGGATATCCGGAGCTGCATGCCGGGCGGCTGGCGGCGGCCAGCGGCTGGCGGGACGGCCTCGTCGCGGCGGCCGCGCGCGGAGCGGCGATCTATGGCGAGTGCGGCGGCTACATGGCGCTCGGCCAGGGGCTCGTCGATGCCTCGGGCGCGCGTCACCCGATGGCCGGGTTGCTGCCGGTCGAGACCTCCTTCGCCAGCCGGAAGCTGCATCTGGGATATCGCCGGATCCGCAGCCGCGAGGCGACGCCGCTCGGGCCCGCCGGCACGCGTTTCCGGGGGCACGAGTTCCACTACGCGACCGTGGGGGAGGAAGCGCCGGGCGCGGTGCTGTTCGACGCCGAAGACGCGGCCGGCCGAACGATCGGCGCTGCCGGCCGGCGCCAGGGTACGGTCTTCGGGTCCTTCCTGCACCTGATCGACCGGGCATGAGGCGCGCGCCGCGGGGCCCGTTCACGATTGCTTAACCACGACAGATGGAAACTGCCGAAGGTGCAATCGACCTCTCGTTAGGCTCTATGCTAAGTTCAGATAGTATTTATCTTGAGATCAACACATTGAGCGCTCCTGCGCCTCCGGCCGGGCCTGCCCTGTCGCCGATCGTCCGCGCGATGGTCGAGCTGCATCGGGAGGCGGCGATCGCGATTGCCGCCGACGGCCGTATCCTGGCCGCCAATGCCCGCGCGATCGTCGAAACGGGCGCGGTCGGCGGCACCGGCAGCCTGTTCGATCTCGCCGCCGAGGAACCGGCCGAAATCCGGGACGTGTTGAAGCGCGTCTTCGCCGGGCCGCCGCCGGTGCCGGTGGGTCTGGCGCTTCGCCGGAACGGGCGGCGTGAGGACCGCATCCTCCGCGGCGCCTTCGTCGGCGTCCATGGCGGCCGCGAGGTGGCGCTGCTGGTGATGTCGAGCGCGCTGGCCGACGCCCCCTGGGACCAGGAGGCGCTGCGCGAGAAGGCGGCCGAGCTCTCGCGCCTCAACCTGCAGCTGGCCGAGGCCAAGCAGCGGGCGGAAGAGGCGAACCACAGCAAGACCGAGTTCCTGGCGCGCGTCAGCCACGAGCTGCGCACGCCGCTGAACGCCATCATCGGCTTCTCCGAGCTGATGACCTCGGGCATGTTCGGCCCGATCGCGCCCGACCGCTACGCAGCCTATGTCCGCGACATCCTGGTCAGCGGCCGTCACCTGCTCGACCTGGTCAACGACGTGCTCGATCTTTCCAAGGTCGAGGCCGGCAAGATGACCTTGCGCGAGCAATCCCTGGACCTCGGCCAGCTCGCCGAGCAGATCCTCCGCCTGATCGAGCGCGCGGCGACGGAGAAGGAGCTGACGCTCGAGGTCGAGATCACCCCCGGCCTGCCGCAGCTCTACGCCGATCCCCGCGCGGTCAAGCAGATGCTGCTCAACCTGCTCTCCAACGCGGTCAAGTTCACGCTTCCCGGCGGCCGCGTCCGCCTGGTGATGGCGGAGGAGGACGGCCGCATCGCCATCGCCGTCGACGATACCGGCATCGGTATCGCCGAGGCCAACATCGCCAACTGCTTCCAGCCCTTCGACCAGGTCGACAACGTGCTCACCCGCCGTTTCGAAGGCTCCGGCCTCGGGCTCGCCATCACCAGGGCGCTGGTCGAGCTGCATGACGGCGAGATCCGGCTGGCCTCGACCGTCGGCGTCGGCACCAAGGTGACGCTGACTTTCCCTAAGGATCGCTCGCGGGCGCCCACGGCCTCGGACTGACTCGGCGTCAGTCGTCGTGCCGGCGACGTTCGCTCGCCGGGATCCGCCGGACGACGAAGAGGTAGGCCAGCAGCGTCGAGATCCCGGCGAGACAGACGAAGCTGGCGAGCGCGCGCGGCGTGCCGTCGAAGGCGATGGCGACGCCCATGCCGACCGAGGCGCTGGTCAAGGACTGGAAGAATCCCATCAGCGAGGAGGCGGCGCCGGCCGCATGCGGGAACGGCGTCAGCGCGCCGGCGATCGCCTGCGGCCCGCTGAGCGCGAAGCAGCACATGTAGAGCATCATCGGGCCGACCAGCGTCACCACGTGCTGGATGCCGGCCCAGGCGAAGCCCGCCAGCAGCACGCCGGATGTGGCGACGCCGATCACGCCGTATTGCAAGGTGCGGTCGAGGCCGAGCCGCATCACGATCCGGCCCGAGATGGTGTAGCCGATGATGTTGCCCAGCATGATGGTGCCGAAGACGAAGCCGAAATACTCGGTCGGCACCGCCAGCACCTGGATGACGACGAAGGACACGCCGGAGAGATAGGCGCCGAGCCCGCCGAACAAGGCGCAGTTGACCAGCATGTAGCCGACGAAGGTCCGGCTCTGCAGCAGATGGGTGAAGGTCTGCAGCAATCGTGCGGGCCGGATCGCATCCTGGTCCTTGGTGCGGATCGACTCGCCCAGGAACAGCGAGACGAAGGTGACGAGGGCCACGCCGTAGCACGTCACGAAGATGAAGCTCGCCCGCCAGCCGTAATTCGCCTGCAGCACGCCGCCGATGATCGGCGCCAGGATGGGGCCGAGGCTGAGCACCATGCCCATCAGCGCCAGCATGCGTGCGGCGGCCTCGCGCTCGTGCAGGTCGCGCACCATGGCGCGCGCCAGCACCGGCGCGCAGATCGAGCCGAACACCTGGAAGAAGCGCGCCCAGATCAGCTGCTCGATCGACTCCGCGAGCAGGCAGGCGACCGAGGCGGCGACATAGAGCGAGAGCCCGGCGATCAAGAGCGGCCGGCGGCCGAAGCGGTCGGAGAGCGGGCCGTAGAACAGCTGCGCGACGGCGCCGCCGAAGAAGGCCGCGCTCAAGGTCAGTTGCACCATCGCCATGTCGACGCCGAAGTCGTCGCGGATCGCCGGCATCGACGGCAGATAGGTGTCGGTGGTGAACGGGCCGACGGCGGTGAGCGCGCCGAGAAGCAGGATCAAGAGCCGGCTGTCGCGATGGAGCATCTGTTCTTGTCGGTGGCGAGGAACGGGTCCGCACAGTGCCCGCTCGGCGTTGCTCTGTCGAAACAAACCCTCTCCCGGTGGGCGAGGGTTACGCCCGCAGCGCCGCGGTGATGATGATCTCGATCAGGTCGCCCTTCGGCATCACCGACTGCACGAAGGAACGGACGGGGCCCTGGCCGGCGTTGTCGAGCGACTTGTCGGGCGACGCGGCGACCGCCCAGAGGAAGCCGCCGCCGCCGAACAGCGTCTTGTCGGGGATGCGGCTGATGTCGCCGGCGGTCATGGTTCGGCTTCCTCTTTCGCACCGGATGTGAGCGATACTGCGTCGATGGCGACCATACCTCCATCCGGTACCGAGGCCTCGGAGGTCGAGGCGGAGCTGGCGGCGGCGGAGCGCGCCGGGCTTCGCCTCGCGCTGATCGGCCGGACGCTGGCGCTGCTGCCCTTCGCCGCCTGGTATGGCTGGTTCGGCCTGCAGAGAGACACCTATATCGGGCTGGCGACGGTCTCGCTGTTCATCCTGGCCGGCCTCGTTCACCTGACCCTGATCCTCATCCGCCGCGAGCGGCCCTGGCATCGCTACGCCTTCCTCGCGCTCGATGCCGCGGCGCTCGGCGTTCTGGTGGTGGTGACGCCGCTCAGCCCCGGCGGTGCCGGCGAGGTGCCGCAGATCCTGCTGTTCCGCGCCTATGGCGTCTATTACCTGTTCCTGTTCTTGGGTGTCGCGGCGCTGTCGCTGTCGCCGCGGCTGGTGCTGTTCGCCGGCGCCGCCGTGGTCGCGACACTGTGGGGCGTGTTCCTCTGGATCGTCTCGGGCATGCCGCGCACGCTGACGTGGGGCGACCTGCCGGCGGGAGCCGACCGGGACACCTTCATCCGGATCCTGCTCGACCCTGATTTCATCGGGCTCGGCAATCGTGTCGAAGAGTCGGCGGTGATCCTGGCGACGGCCGGGCTGCTCGCCGTCGCCGTGCATCGGGCCCGCAACGTGGTGCGCGCGCGGGCCGCGGTCGAACACCAGCGCCAGCGCATCCAGGCGGTGTTCGGCCAGTACGTGCCGCCGGAGGTCGCGGGCGCGATCCTCGCCAGCGAGACGGCGCTGGTGCCGCAGACGCGCGACGCCAGCATCCTGTTCGCCGACATCGAAGGCTTCACCCGCCTCGCCGAGCGGCGCACGCCGGCCGACGTCATCGCCTTCCTCAACGAGTTCTTCGATGCCGCGACCGAGGTGATCGGCGCCCATCACGGCGTCGTCGTCAGCTTCGTCGGCGACGCCGTCATCGCCGCCTTCAACGCGCCGGCCGACCTGCCGGCGCATGCGGCCTGGGCGACGCGCGCAGGAAGAGCGCTGCTGGCGCTGGTGGCGGAGCGGCCCTTCGGCGGCGAGACGCTTCGCCTTCGCGTCGGCATCGCCACCGGCCCTGTCGCCTCGGGAAGCGTCGGCGGCCTCCGTCGCCAGACCTGGACGGTCTATGGCGACACCGTGAACCTGGCGCAGCGCATCGAAGGCCTCAACCGCGACTTCCGCACCCGGCTCCTGGTCAGCGAGGAGACCGCGCATGCAGCCGCGCTGGACAGCCGCTTTCGCGAGGTCGGCACCACGCCGGTGCGCGGGCGCGCGGCCCCGGTCAGGCTCTACACGGTGGACGACGAGGCCTGAGGGCTCAGGCCCTCCACAGCGTACGCGACGCCTTCTCCGCCCCCTCGGCCAGAGCCGACAGCTTCATCCAGACGATGTCCGGGTCGACCACGTTCCAGTCGGCGACGGTGGCGAAGCCGCAATCGGTGCCGCCGATCACGCGGTCGCGCCCGACCACGCCGGCGAAGCGGACCAGGCGTTCGGCCACCAGGTCCGGGTGCTCGACGAAGTTGGTGCTGCTGTCGATCACGCCCGGGATGATGACCCGGTCGTCAGGCAGCCTGATGTCGTCGCGGAACACCGTCCACTCATGCGCATGGCGCGGATTGGCGGCTTCGAAGGAGATGGCGCCGGCGTTGATCTTCAAGACCGTCGGCAGGATGCGCACCAGCGGGATGTCGTGGGTGTGCGGGCCTTCGTAATTGCCCCAGCAGAGATGGAGGCGCACGCGCGCTTTCGGGATGCCGGTGAGCGCCGCGTTCAGCGCCGCGACATGGCTCTCCAGGCGCTTCAGGAACTCGGCCTCGGTGAGATCCGCATACATGGTGTGGCGGCCGACGCCGAGATCGGGGCTGTCGATCTGCAGGTCATGCCCGGCCTCGACGATGCGCCGGTACTCGGTCGCCATCGCCTCCGACAGCGCAGACAGATAGGCGTCGTCGTTCGGGTAATAGCGGTTCGGCTGGAACAGCGAGATCACGCCCGGCGCCGCCGCGTTCATGAAGCTCCGCGTATAGCCGCTGGCCTTCAATGCGGTGGCGAAGCGCGAGAGATCGTCCTCCAGCGGCTGCGTGGTGCGGACATGAATGGCGCCGGTGCAGCAGGGCCGCTTCATCGTCGGCGTGCCGCCGCTGGACGCCAGCCGCTTCATGTAGCGCGGCACCTCCAGGAGATCGTTCGGCACCCGCCTCGGGCTGTCGCCGGAAAAGCCGGTCAGCCTTTCTGCGACGTAGGTCGAATAGCTGATCTTGCTCATCTCGCCATCCGAGGGAATGTCGACCCCGGCCTTCTTCTGCAGCGCGACGATGTCCATCACCGCGGCCGAGACGGCGGCATCGAACGCCGCCGGGTCGACCGGCTCCTCGGCGGCGCGCTTCAACAGCATCGCCGACACCTCTGCCGTCCTGGGCAGGCTGCCGACATGGGTAGTCAGGATGCGATCGGCGGACATGGGGGACTCCTTAGGCGTCGACTATTCTTCGATACTTCGCTTCCAGGCGATCGAGCAAGGCATCGGCAGCCTCACCGCCGCCGCTTGCCAGACCCGCCGCGATCTCAGCACGCAAAGACTCAATCGAAACCCTCCCCCGCCTATGTCGGGAGAGGGGGTTCGAAAGAGTCTTCTTCGTCATCGGCGACCTCAGCCCTGCACCAGCTTCGGATAGAGCCCGTCCTCGCGTGCACGCACGCGCATCAGCGCGGCGATCATGCTCAGGGTCGGCATCGGCACGCCGGCGGTCAAGCACTGGTCGCTGACTTCGTTGCGGGAAAAGCTGGTGAAGATCGGCCCAGGATCGTCGGCCGCGGGCGCTACGTCACGTTCCAGATGGCCGAGGTCGCGGTGCCAAGGGGCTTG
>CAMDFP010000192.1 GCA_945897335.1 Asaia bogorensis
CGGCCGGCAGCTTCTTGACCACGTCGATCAGGCCGCGGACGGCGTTGACCGAGTGGTCGAACATCTTCTTTTCCTCGGCATTCAGCGAGATCTCGACGATCTTCTCGACGCCGCCGGCACCGATCACCACCGGCACGCCGACATAGACGTCGTTGATGCCGTACTGGCCGGTGAGGTTGGCCGCACAGGGCAGCACCCGCTTCTTGTCCTTGAGATAGGCCTCGGCCATCTGGATCGCCGAGGAGGCGGGCGCGTAGAAAGCCGAGCCGGTCTTCAGCAGCCCGACGATCTCGGCACCGCCGTCGCGGGTCCGCTGGACGATCTTGTCGATGCGCTCCTGGGTCGACCAGCCCATCTTGATCAAGTCGGGGACCGGGATGCCGGCGACCGCCGAGTAGCGGATCAGCGGCACCATGGTGTCGCCGTGGCCGCCCAGCACGAAGGCGGTTACGTCCTCCACCGAAACCTTGAATTCTTCTGCGAGGAAGTAGCGGAAACGGGCGGAATCGAGCACGCCGGCCATGCCGACGACATTGTTCGCCGGCAGTCCGCTCTTCTCCTTCATCACCCACACCATCACGTCCAGCGGGTTGGTGATGACGATGACGAAGGCGTTCGGGCAGTGGGCCTTGATGCCGGCGGCGACCTGGGTGATGACCTTGGTGTTGATGCCGATCAGGTCGTCGCGGCTCATGCCGGGCTTCCGCGCGATGCCGGCGGTGACGATCACCACGTCCGATCCGGCGATGGCGGCGTAGTCGTTGGTGCCGACCAGCTTCGCATCGAAGCCCTCGACCGGGCTGAGTTGGGCCAGATCCAGCGCCTTGCCCTGGGGCACGCCCTCGACCACGTCGAAGAGGGCGATGTCGCCGAGTTCCTTCATGCCGGCGAGAAGTGCCAGCGTGCCGCCGATATTGCCCGCGCCGACGAGCGCGATCTTGTTGCGAGCCATGGAATCTCCCTCGGGGATCAAAGGGCAGGAAGCGTGAGGATTTAAGGGGCTAACTACCCTCATTTAGCGTTCCGGGCAAGGCTCGTGGCACGCCTCCCCAAGGTTGCGGACCCCGTGTAATGTCTTGGTAATCCAGGAGGACAGATGGGGTTTCGAACCCTGATCGCGCATCCGGCGCTCAGTCAGATCTACGACTATTGACTGGGCCGGCGGGCCGGACGGCCGGCCCCGCTGCGCCGGGACATCGATCCGATCGCGATGCCGAAGCTCCTTCCGGACCCGATCATCGCCGAACGCGCAGGGGATGACGACCTCCGTTACCGCCTGGTCGGCACCGGCATCGTCCAGGCCCACGGCCTCGACTACACCGGCTGGTTCCTCTCCGATCTGGCCACGCGTCGGGACGCCCATGCGCTTGCCCATCAGCTCTATGGCCCGGCACTGCAGCAAGGCCTGCCCGTCTATTCCGAAGGCCCCTTCCGCTGGCCCGGGGGCGAGTTCCGCCGAACCCTCCCCTCTGGTCCGGACCGCGAATCCCGAGGAGATCATGGAGGACGAGGCCGGGATGAATCCTATTTGAGGTGCGGCTGAGCCAGGTATTCGGCCGACTGCATCTCTTCCAGCCTAGAAGCCGTCCGCTGGAACTCGAAGGAGCCGTCTCCGGCCGGATAGAGGTTCTGAGGCTGGGCCGCCGCCGAACAGACCAGGTTCACCTTCCGCTCGTAGAGCGCATCGATCAGCGTGACGAAGCGCTTGGCCTGGTCGCGCGTCTCCGGGCTCATCGCCGGGATGCCCTCGAGGATGACCGTGTGGTAGCGGCGCGCGATGGCCAGGTAGTCGCCCGCCCCGAGCGCCTGGTCGCAGAGGTCGGGGAAGGCGAACCAGGCGACGCCTTCGGCCGCCCGCGGCACCGGCACGACCCGCCCTTTGACGGTGATCTGCTCGGGTGCGGCCGAGGCGCCCAGGGTCAGCCGGCGGAAGGCCCCGGCCAAGGCCGCCGTCGCCGCCGGACCGTCCGGGCTGAGGTAGACCGGCATGCGGCCCAGCCGCTCCAGGCGGTAGTCGGTGCCGCCGTCGAGCGGCATCACGTCGAGCTTCTGCTTGATCAGGCCGATGAAGGGCAGGAACAGCTCCCGCTGCAGCCCGTCCTTGTAGAGGTCGTCCGGGGGCCGGTTCGAGGTGGCAACGACGACGACGCCGAGTTCGAACAGCGCGAAGAAGAGCCTCACCAGGATCATCGCGTCGGCGATGTCGTGGACCTGGAACTCGTCGAAGCAGAGCAGCCGGGCCTCGTCGGCGATGGCACGGGCCAGCGGCCGGATCGGCTCGGAGGTGCGGGAGACCTCGTGGTTCTGCCGCCAGCGATGGATGCGGTCGTGGCATTCCTGCATGAACTCGTGGAAATGCACGCGCCGCTTATTCTGAACCCGAGCATGGGTGAAGAAGAGATCCATCAGCATCGACTTGCCGCGCCCGACACCGCCCCAGAGATAGACCCCGCGCGGCGGCTCGACCGGCTTCCGGGCGAAGAGCCGGGCGCCCCAGCCGGCGGAGGCGGAGTCGGCCTGGCTCAGCTCGCTCGCCAGCCGGTCGAGACGGCGGGCGATCTCGGTCTGGTCGGGGTCGGGTTTCAGCCGGCCGGCGGCGACCTGGGTATCGAGCCCGGTGGAGACGGCGGCGACGGCAAAGGCGGACATGCCGGCCTGATAGCGCGGACGGGGCGGCGGCTCAACCCTTCCCTTGGCGGGGGAACTCGCAGACCGGCACCGGCGCTCCCATCTTTGGGAGAGAGGAGACATCATGGCCGACACCGTCATCATTCCCTGCCCGAGCTGCGACACGTCCAACCGCGTGCCCCGAGAGCGCCTCGCCCAGGGCGGCAAGTGCGGAAGCTGCGGGAAGCCGCTGTTCACCGGAAAGCCGATCGCCCTGACGACGGCCCGGTTCGACCGCCATGCCGGGGCGGAAGACCTGCCGCTGCTGGTCGACTTCTGGGCTTCCTGGTGCGGCCCCTGCCGGGCCATGGCACCGACTTTCGAGGCTGTCGCCGCCGAGGTCGAACCGCGCGTCCGACTCGCCAAGGTCGACACCGACGCCGAGCAGGCGCTGGCGGCGCGGTTCCGCATCCAGGCGATCCCGACCCTGATCCTGCTCAAGGGCGGTCGCGAGGTCGCCCGCCAGAGCGGCGCCATGGGCGGCGGCGATCTCCGCCGCTGGATCGACCAGCAGATCGGCGGCTGACGCCTACTGCGCGGCGCGCGCCATGCCGCTCTCGGTCCGCGCCGTCTCCTCCATCTCGCGGCGGGCACGGATGGCATCGGCCATGAGGGTCGAGACGCCGTCGACCGCGACGTCGGCCCAGCCGACCACGGTCCCGGCCTTGACGGGACGCTTCAGCTTCAGGCCGTGGGCGAGGCCGATCGGCAGCGCGCCGAGGGCGAGAGAGCGCTCGGCCGGCAGGCACTTGCCCCAGACCGTGTAGCCGCCCTCGCCGTCCAGCGTCTCGCCGGCGGCGAGGTCGCGCTTGGCCGTCGCCACCGCATCGGCACGGAAGCCGGTGGCGACGCCGGTCGGCTCATTTCGCAGCGCCGCCGAAGCCACCGAGATGCCGAGTTCCAGCCCGATCAGGTGATAGGGCTTGTACATCGCGGTGTAGCGGCCGCTCGAATCCGTCACCAGCCCGTACTGCTTGAAGCAGTCGCGGACGTAAGGAGTCGCGCCTTCGAAGACGACATAGACGCCCCAGCGGAGGTCGCGGAAGACCGGCCGGCCGTCGCGCTCCAGCGAGGAGATCACCTCGACCTTGCCCTTGCCCTCGAGCACGCCGCCCTCTGATCCGGGCCTCAGCGTATGCGCGAGATCGTCGACGCCGCAGGGCGGGAAGAGCAGGCCGTCCGACGGCGCCGAAAGCCCGGTCGCATTCGAGACGGCGGTCATCTCGATCGCCGACTTGGTGCCGTCGAGGAAGGAATTGAACATCTGGGCGTTGAAGTCGCCCGTGGCCACCTGCTCGGCCGAGAAGCCGTAATGGCCCCACACCGTCTCCGGCGTCGAGGCATGGTAGATCGGCAGGTACTTGGTGCCCTTGCCCGCCGCGGTCACCTCGAAGCCTGCGGCGCGCGCCCAGTCGACCATCTCGGCGATCAAAGCCGGCTGATCGCCATAGGCCAGCGAATAGACGACACCGGCGGCCTCCGCCTCGCGCGCCAGCATCGGCCCGACCAGGGCGTCGGCCTCGACATTCACCATCACCACGTGCTTCCCGGCCTTGAAGGCGGCGCGGGCGTGCGCGATGCCGGCCGGCGGCGAGCCGGTGGCGTCGATCACCACCTCGATGCCGTCGCCGGCGATCATCGCCAGCGAGTCCTCGGTGAGCCAGGTCGTGCCCTTGGCCACCGCCTCGCCGAGCGACGGCGCGGCGAAGCGCTCCGGCGCCCAGCCGACGCGGGCGAGCGAGGCGGCAGCCCGATCGCGCTTGAGGTCGGCGATGGCGGCGACATGCATGCCGGGCGTGGTCAGGGCTTGCGCTAAGAACATCGAGCCGAACTTGCCGGCGCCGATCAGGCCGACGCGAACCGGCCGTCCGGCGGCGGCGCGCTTCTGCAGAAGGCTGTAGAGATTCACGGCGCCTACTCCGCCGCCTGTTTGCGGAACGGCAGCAAGCAGTCGTCGGCCAGGGTCTGGATGGCTGAGAAGTCGCGATGCGCGATGTACTCCGGGCGCTTGAAGCGCCGGATGGCGTTGTCAACCCGGTTGGCGCTGACATAGACGATCAACCGGTCCCAGGGCGACATGTTCGAGGTCGAGCCGTGGACCAGGTTGCCGTGGAAGAAGAGCGCCGTGCCGGGCTTCCCCTTCGGTGCGACGATGCCGCCGCGTTCGACCAGCGACCGGATGGTGGCGTGGTCGATGGTCCACAGCGGATAGCTGGTGGTCCTTGTGTCGTGACCGGCCTTCAGCACGCCTTCGCGATGGCTGCCGGGAATGAACATGAGCGGGCCGTTGAACTCGTTCACCTCGTCCAGGAAGACCGCCAGGTTCATCGCCTGGCAATTCGGCATGTCGTCGTCGTTCTTCCAGGTGCCGTAGTCCTGGTGCCATTGCCAGACGTCGCCGTCGAAGGCGGCTTTACCGTTGATCTTGAACTGATGGATGTAGATCGGGCCGCCGAGGAGCTGCATCGCCGGCTCGATCATGCGGGGATGGCGGGAGAGCGCCTTGAACACCGGGTTGTAGGTGTGGGCGGCGAAGTTGGTACGGACCACGTCGCCGGTCTTCTCGCGCACGTTCTCCGGCCGCCGCTCGGCATAGAGCGCCGGCACCTCGCCCTTCAGGATCTGAACCTCCTCGGCCGAGAACAAGTCCGGGAAGACGAGAAAGCCCTGTTCCTGGAACCGGGCGACGTCAGCGTCGGAGAGCTTCATGGGCGGGGGTCCTACTCGGGAGTTCGGACATTTGAGTCCATGACGACGCCGTGCCGTCAACAGGTTCGGTCGACTTTCAAGGGCGTCGACTGCCGGATTCCTCGGCCGCCGGGGCTGCCGCCCCACCTCGGACCAGTAGCGGCGATCCTGTCAAAAACCGCCGATCCCGTCAAGGATTAAATTACTCTAATCGGCGATTTTTATCCGCAAATTAGAGCCATCTCCCGCGTCGTACGCGGGGGAGGGCAGGGTGGGGGCGAGCGCAAGCGAGGTTTTGGCGATGCGCAAGACCATCACGGTGTCTTCCTGCCTTCATTGACGCGTTGGAATTCCCAACCCCTCGCTGACGCTCGCCCCCACCCATCGCGACGACGAAGGCGTCGCGCGTGCCTCCCCCGCGTAAGACGCGGGAGAGGGTTCCGAAGGCTTGGTATCGTGCCCCCTCCCCGCGCTGCGCACAGGAGAGGGGGGACGACCCAGGGTCTCCTACGGCACCGCCAGGAACCGGGCGGCGACGTAGCCGGTGCGGCCGTCGTCGAGGCGGACGCGGATCCAGCCGTCGGCTTCGGGCTGGACCACGACGACCCGTTCGCCGCGGGCGATGCGGGCGGTCGCCGCGTGGTGCATGCCCGGGCCCAGGCGGAGGTTCACCCCGGTCGCGGTGACCGTCCGGCGCTCGAAGCGCGGCGGGGCCGGCATCGGCGGCGGGGTATGCGCGCGGGCGGGAGATGAGCTGAGCTGGGCCGGCGTGCGGACCCAGGCGACGACCGCGACGGCCAGCGCCGCCGCCGCGACGACCCCGGTCACGAGCGAGCTTCGTCTGAACCGGGGTATTCCCTCTCGGGGCGGCTCGACCGGGGCCTCGGGGCCGCCGGCCACCGGCGGGTCCTCGTCCGCCCGCGCCTCGAGATCGTATTGCCGCCGCCGCCGCTCGTCGGACAGCAGCGCATGCGCCTCGACCACCGCCTGGTAGCGCTGCGCCGCGTCGGGGGACGGGTTGCGGTCGGGGTGAAGCTCGCGGGAGCGAGCCCTGAAGGCGGCATCGATCGCCGTCTGCGTCGCCCAGTCGGAGACGCCGAGACACGCGTAGTACCCCTTGGGATCGCCCGGACGCGTCATGCCTTCGTCATTCGGCGTTCAGCCTAGCGCCGTGGGCGGCGCCCGCTCAAGAGCCCGGAACCTGCTCCCGGGCCACCTGTCAGCCGACCTTGATCGCCTGCTTCGCCCGGTAGACGGTGCCGTCATCCTCGGTCCAGGTGAATTCGAGGGTGCCGCTCTCGGTCGCCTTCAGGAAGAAGGAGACATAGGGGTTGGACGCCACCGCCGGCTCCAGCGTCGCCTCGAATACGGGCCGGCCGTTATAGGCGCAGGTCATCTTGTTGAGAATCCGGCGCGGCAGCAGAACGCCCGCCGCATCCCGCCGATGCCCCGACTCCATGTCGTGGGTCACCAGCGTCTTCACCTCGATCACGTCGCCCGCCTTGATCTGCGAGGGGAGCCGGATGCGCGGCTTGATGTCGTTGGCCATGGGCTCTCTCCTCAGCCGCCGCAGCCGCCGACGGTCACCGCGATCTCGCGGCTGGCGATCCAGACGCTGCCGTCCGCCATCTCGGCGACGGCAATCAGCTTGTCGGACTCGGCGAGCCGGATGCGGAGCGAGATCTCGGCCTTGCCGTTGGCCGGCCCGAGCCGGACGCTGACGACGCCCGGGTTGGGATTGCCACCGGACACGACATGGATCGCGGTCACGTGATCCTTCTCGGTCATCGGGCTCTCGACCGTGACCGTCAGCGGCACCGAATTGCCGTTTTCGGCGATCTCACTCGCCTGGAGGGTGACGCGGCCCTGCTGGGGCGCCCCCTTCACCAGCTTCCGGAGCAGCTCGGCCGCCGCCTGGGGCGTCGCCAGCGCCGCCTTCGGCAGCAGCGCCAGCGCCGACAGCGCGGCGGCGCCGAGGACGAGTCTGCGGCGATCGGATCGGACGACGGGAACGGCCATCTGCTTCATGCCTACTTGGTTGCGTCCTTGAGATAGGCGAGCAGGCTCTTGATTTCATCCTCCCGCTTCATGCCAGGGAACGCCATCTTGTTGCCCGGGATGTAGGTGCGGGGCTCTGCCAGGTATTTGGCGATGGTCTCCTCGTCCCAGACGATGTTCGAGCTCTTCATCGGTGCCGAGAAGGCGAACCCCTCCTTGGTCCCGGCCTTGCGGCCGAAGATCCCGTGGAGGTTGGGCCCGACGCCGCTCCGGCCATTGGCCTCGACGGTATGGCAGGCACTGCACTTGGCGAACTGCTTCTTCCCCTCGACGAAGCTCTGAGCGAAGGCGGGCGAGACCGCCAGCACCACCATCCCGGCGGCGAGCAGGCGGAGGGCCGCGACCGTCACGCCGGGAACCACTAGAAGTCTGTCCGCCATCATCCTCTCCTGGCCGCGTCGGAAAGCCACGGGGTATCCCCGATCACCGCGACCCCCGTCAAGCCTCGGGCCATGGTAGCCTCAACACCTGCTGAACCCCCTTTCCCTCAATTTCCCTCGATGACACCGACCGGACGGCGCCCGCCGATCCTCCTCCTCGTGCTGGCGACCGCCATCGGCGGCCTGTCCCTGAACATCTTCATCCCGTCGATGCCCGGGCTGGTGCGCTATTTCGGCACGGACATCGCGACCGTCCAGCTCACCCTCACCCTCTATCTCGCCGGAATCGCCGTCGGGCAGCTCGTCTACGGCCCCCTCTCCGACCATTACGGCCGGCGGCCGCTGATGCTGGCCGGCGTCGGCCTCTATGCCGCTTCGGCCCTGGCGGCGAGCCTCGCCGAGTCGATCGAGCTGCTGATCCTCGCCCGCATCGCCCAGGCCTTCGGCGGCTGTGCCGGCATGGTGATCACGCGCGCCATCATCCGCGACGTCTTCGACCGCGACCGCGCCGCGTCCGTTCTGGGCTACGTCACCATGGCGATGACCATCGCGCCGGCGATGGCGCCTGTGCTGGGCGGCTATCTCGACCTGTGGTTCGGCTGGCGCGCCGGGCTCTGGGTCCTCGCCGCCTACGGCGCCGTGCTCTTCGCCGGCTGCTATTTCTTCCAGACCGAGACGCTGAAGGAGCCGCAGCCGACCATCGGCGTCATGCCGATCCTCCGCAGCTACCAGGTGCTGCTCCGCCGCCCCGTCTTCCTGGGCTTCGCCTTCGGCACCGGCTTCTCCACCGCGTGCTTCTTCTCCTTCCTCGCCGGCGCCCCCTATCTGATGATCGAGGTGCTGCAGCGGCCGCCGAACGACTACGGCATCTGGTTCGTCATCGTCTCGGTCGGATACTTCGTCGGCAATTTCCTCACCGGGCATCTGTCCGGCCGCCTCGGCGTCGACCGCATGGTGAAACTCGGCGCCGGCCTCGTGCTCGCCGGCGGCACCACCATGCTTGCGCATGCGCTGTTTCTCCCGCTCGCGCCCGCCGGGATCTTCGTTCCCGCCATGATGATCGCGATGGGCAACGGCGTCGGCCAGCCGAACGGCATCGCCGGCGCCATCAGCGTCGACCCGACCCGCGCCGGCGCGGCGTCGGGAATCGTGGGATTCATGCAGATGTCGTTCGGCGCCATCGGCACGGTGGCGGTCGGCCACACGCTCGGATCGACCCTGTTCCCGGTGGCGCTGATCATCTCTCTCCTCGCCATCGGATCGGTCGTGTTTTTCTGGCTCGCGCTCGCCCGACACCCGGGCTTGCCAGAGCCACCCCGCCGATAGAAATTACGCCGCCATGGCGACTCCCGTCCCGAAGAAGCGGCCGAAGATCGGGATCGCGCTCGGCTCCGGCGTCGCCTGCGGCTGGGCGCATCCCGGCGTTCTGCCCGGCCTCGCCCGACATCAAGGACGCGCTGACCGCCTTCGGCTACATCCGTCAGCACTGACTTAAGGAGTCTCCCTGGATGCCTTCGACGGCCGACATCGTCCGCGCCTATTACGACCGCTTCAACGCCGGCGACTGGGAGGGCATGCTCGCCCTCCTCTCCGACGATGTCGCGCATGATCTCAACCAGGGTAGCCGCGAGATCGGCCGGAACGCCTTCCGCACTTTCCT
>CAMDFP010000193.1 GCA_945897335.1 Asaia bogorensis
GCCGGGAAGCCAGGTGGTCACCGACTACCTGGAGAAGGCCGGACTGCAGACCGAGCTCGACAAGCTGGGCTTCAACCTGGTCGGCTACGGCTGCACCACCTGCATCGGCAACTCCGGCCCGTTGAGCGATGAGATCATCGCCGCAGTGGAAGCGAAGGACCTGGTGGTCGCCGCCGTGCTGTCCGGCAACCGCAACTTCGAGGGCCGCGTCAGCCCACAGACCAAGGCGAACTATCTGGCCTCGCCGCCGCTGGTTGTGGCCTATGCGCTGGCCGGCTCGATGAAGGTCGACCTGGTGAAGGATCCGCTCGGCACCGGCAAGGACGGGAAGCCGGTCTACCTCAGGGACATCTGGCCGTCGAACCTCGACATCGCCGAGGAGATGGCGCGGTCGCTGACACCGGAGATGTTCCGCAAGCGCTACGCCAACGTCTTCGAAGGCCCGACCGAATGGCGCGCGGTCAAGGTCACCACCGGTCTGACCTACAAGTGGCAGCCGGGCTCGACCTATGTGAAGAACCCGCCCTATTTCGAGGGCATGCCGAAGGAGCCACTGAAACTGAAGGACGTGAACGGCGCGCGCATCCTGGCGCTGCTCGGCGATTCCATCACCACCGACCACATCTCGCCCGCCGGCAACATCAAGAAGGACGGCCCGGCCGGCGACTACCTGCTTCAGCATCAGGTGCGTCCAGCCGACTTCAACAGCTACGGCGCGCGCCGCGGCAATCACGAAATCATGATGCGCGGCACCTTCGCCAATATCCGGCTGAAGAACGAGGCAGCGCCCGGCACCTCGGGCGGCATGGCCAAGCACTTCCCCTCGGGCCAGGTGATGCCGCTCTACGACGCGGCGATGAAATACAAGGCCGACGCCGTGCCCCTGGTGGTCTTCGGCGGTAAGGAATACGGCACCGGCTCGTCGCGCGACTGGGCGGCGAAGGGCACAGTCCTGCTCGGCATCCGCGCGGTCATCGTCGAGAGCTTCGAGCGTATCCACCGCTCGAACCTGGTCGGCATGGGCGTGCTGCCGCTCCAGTTCATGGAAGGCATGACCCGGAAGACCCTCAACCTCGTCGGCGACGAGATCGTCGACGTCGAGGGCATCGCGTCGGGCGTCAAGCCGCGCATGGACGTGAATGTGCGCATCACCCGCGCCGACAAGTCGGTCGAGGCGATCAAGGTGCTCTGCCGCATCGATACCGCCGACGAGATCGAATACTACCGCCACGGCGGCATTCTTCAGTACGTGCTGCGGGGATTGATGAAGGCGGCGTAAACACCGCTGCCTGCGGCGTCGCAAAAAAACGCCCCGCGGACGCGAGTCTGCGGGGCGTTTCGTTTCTGGGTCCTAGGGTGTCGGCAGCGTGAACTCGACCTGGACATCCTCGCCGTAGCGGGGCGAGCTGCGTTTGATGAAAAGTGCATTGGTCTGCACCAGGATGCCGCCGACCCTGAGCGCGTCGACCATGTCGATCAGGCGGTAGTCGAGGCCGGTCATGAAGGCGAGGACCTCGGCGAACAGCGGCGAGCCCTGGTTGTAGCGCTTGAGGCCGACCTCGAGGATCGCGCACTCGGCCTGGGCGATCGAGCTTATGCCGCCGCGGAGGATCTGCAGCTCGCTTCCCTGCGTGTCGAGCTTCACCAGGTCAGGGACGCGGCCCTCGGCCAGCCGGTCGATCGGCACGCCCCGCCGCGTCGTCGCGCGGAACGGAATGTTGGTGTTCTCGCGCAGCAGCGAGTTGCCGCTGGTATCGGGAAACTCGGCCTCCCAATAGGTGACGTCGCCTTCGGCCTCGACCAGCACGTCGGTGAAGACGCGGTCGGCCTTCGCCGCCAGCCGCTCGCGCTTGGCCAGGTTCGGCTCGAAGGCCCAGACCTCGGCGCCCGGAAAGAAGTGCCGGCTGGCGTCGACGAACGCGCCTTCATGCGCGCCTATGTCGAAGACCAGGCGCGGCGTGACGCCGATGGCTTGCAGATGAGCGAGCAGAACGTCGAGCATGGTTTTTCCTGTTGAACGAAAGTCAGCGGCCGAGCCGCGCCGCCAGCTCGGCCGGCAGCTGGCCCCGCTCCAGAAGAAGCTGGGTCTTCAGCAGCGCCGACACCGCCAGCGCGTCGGTGATCTGGCCGTCGAGCGCCATCGCCACGGCCTCGGCGAAGGGCACGCGCCGGATCTCCAGCTGCTCGGTATCGTCGGGCTGGGCCGGACCTTGCGTCAGGTCCCAGGCGAGGTAGCCGATGGCGTGCTCGTCGGTGACGCTGTTGGAGAGGTGGAGGTCGAGGAAGCGATGCCAGCTTGCGGCGACCAGGCCCGTCTCCTCGATCAGCTCGCGCTTCGCGGAATCCAGCGGGTCGACCGCGCGGATGCCGCCGCCTTCCGGGATCTCCCAGGAATAGGTCTCGAGCGGATAGCGGTACTGGCCGACCAGCACGGTCGAGCCGTCGGCGTCGATCGGGATCACGCCGATCGCCAGGTTCTTGAACCGTACCACGCCGTAGATGCCGGGCTTGCCCTTGGGATTGAGCACTTCGTGCTCGACCACATGGACCCAGGGATTGTCGTATTGCGGCTTGGTGGTGAGCGTCGTCCACGGATTCTTCATCCGCCGAATGTGCGGACGCGCAGGGGGCGGGCGCAAACGAAAAAAAAGATGCAGGGCCTGGGGTCAGGCGTGGCAGGCGTCGAGCTGGCGCTTCAAGCGGTCGAGTCGCTGAAGCCAGTCCCAGAGCGCGGGACAGCGCTCCTCCGGCAGGCAGAGACGTTCCAGTTCGCCGGCTACGCCCGCCCCGGCCATTGGCCAGGGCGGGCAGAGCCGGCCGGGATCAGAGCCCGCCGTCGCGCATCCGCCGCATGAGATCACGAGGAGAAGCAGGAGGCCGAGTCGCTTCGTCGCGCTGTGCCTCCAGGCGAGCCGCCTGCCGTTCCGCCTCCACCATCGGTCGCTGGGCGAGCCAGGCGAGGACCAGGCGGGAGACGGCTGTGACTGCAGCGAGCGCGGCACCGAGCCAGCTCACCGGTCGCGGATGAGATAGGCAGCGAGCCCGGCGAGCGCGGTCGCCGCCGCCACCAGGTTCTGCCAGAGGCCGGGATCGAGCTGGACGCCGAGGCCGGCCATGACCGCGGCGATCCCGGCCCAGGACGAGGCCTCGCCGGCACGCGAGAGGAGATAGGTGACGATCTGCATGAACGACTCCTTTGGAGTTTGGGATCAGGTGAGGCCGAGCTTCGCTTTCAGCGCGAGGCCGGCGAGAAGGGCGGCGAGCACGACGGTGGTGACGAAGCGGACGGCGGTCTGCCAGGCCGCACGCTTGGCCTGGCGCCAGGCGGCCAGCAGCTCGCGGACATCGGCGGCGGCGCGGAGGTCTTCTAGCCCGATCGCCGCCAGCGCCCGCCTCGCTCCTTCCTCGGCGGCGCGGTCGAGCAGAACCTCGAGCTCGCCGAGATCGACCAGGACGGGGTTGGCGTCGCTCATGCGCCCTCCCCGAACAGCGCGCGAGCCCGCAACGCCGGCAGCGTGATCTGGCCGGCGAGGCATCCGTCGCGGCCGAAGAGGATCAGCGCGCCCGGCCGGCCGCGCCAATAGGCGATGATCAGCGAGTCGGCGACGAAGTCGGTCTCCGGCGGCTCGGCGTTCAGGCGCCGGACCACCGAGGCCGCGTCGGGACCGGCGTGGCGCTCGATCTCCAGCGCGTCTGCCGGCACGGTCGCGCGGATCCGCGCCTCGACGACGTCGAGCGGACTCATGCAGGGATCAGCCGCAGCCGAGGGGCCGCGGAGCAGGATCGTCAGGACGAGGGCGAACGACGCCGTGGCGGCGAGACGGAACCGCATGGGAGACTCCTTGGGTTTCTGGAAGGGTGCTAGAAGACGACGCGCGATGACTGGCGACAGGCTCCGGCGATGACGTTCGAACGATCCCTGCCACGGCACGGCCGCCGCCGATGACGGCCGTCACGCTGACCGTCGCCGAAGCCCTGCATCGCGCGATCGATGCGCGGCGCAGAGGCGACGCCGCCGCCGCCGAGAGCCTCTACGTCGCGATCCTCGACGCCGAGCCGGGACACCTCGACGCGCTCCTGCAGTTCAGCGATCTGCTGCTGGAGCAGGCCCGGCCCGATGCCGCGCTCGCGGCGCTGGAGGCCCTGCTCGGTCACCTGCCTGACCACCCGGGCGCGCTTCGCAATCGCGGCCTGGCTCTCCAGGCGCTCGGCAGGTTGCCGGCGGCGCGGGCGAGCTTTCGCTGCGTGCTGGCCCTTGCTCCCGATCACGCGCCTACCCTCCATGATCTCGACCTTGCGCTGATGGCAGACGGGCAACCCGCCGCCGCGGCAGTCTTCGCTGCCCGCGCGCTTGCGGTGCTTCCCGACACGGCCGGTCTCCACACCTGCCTCGGCAATGCGCTGAAGCAGCAGGGCAGGTTCGTCGAGGCCACCCGATGCTACCGGCGCGCCCTCGCGCTCGCCCCCGGCGACCCGGCGGCGCATGGCAATCTCGGCTACGCCCGGCTGGCGCAAGGCGACGCGGCGGCGGCGCTCACCGCCACCCGTCGGGCGCTCGCCATCGCCGAGACGGCGGCGTTGAAGACCTTGTTCGTCAAATGCCTGGCGGGATCGGCGGCGATACCCGCCGACCTCCGGAGCCTCGTCGCTCGTGCGCTGGCCGAGCTGTGGGGGCGGCCGAGTGCGCTCGCCTCGGTCGCGTCCTATCTGGCGCGGACCGACGCCGCCGTCCAACGGGGTCTCGCCCTCACCGGGGATGTGACGCCGTCCTTGCTTCGCGACATCGCCGGGTGCCGGGTCCTCCGCACTCTCATGGAGTCGTGTCCGATCCCCGATGTCGAGCTGGAGCGGCTGCTGACCGCCGCCCGAGCCGCGCTTCTCGATCTCGCCCTAGGCGAGGACCCGGCCGAACCTTGCGGCGAGGAGCTTCTGGGATTGGCCTCGGCGCTCGCGCGCCAATGCTTTCTCAACGACTACGTCTTCGCGATCGGCGACGACGAAGCCCGGCGCGTCGAGCGGCTGCGCGACCTGCCGCCGACCCCGCTCCGCCTCGCCGCTCTTGCCGCCTACGCGCCGTTGCACATGCTCGCCGACGCCGACCGGTACACCGAGGGCAGCTGGCCCGCCCCGATCGACGCGCTGATCAACCAGCAGCTTCGCGAGCCGCGGGAGGAGCGCCGGCTCGCCGCCTCGATGCCGCGGCTGACGCCGATCCGGAACCAGATCTCCCGCGCCGTCGGCCAGCAATACGAAGAGAACCCGTATCCACCCTGGGTCTCGACTCTGGCGGCGGAGCCGCCGATCGCGATCGGCGCCTATCTCCGCCAGGTTTTTTCAGCGGCGGCCGGGGGGCCTGTCGAGGACCGCGACCTCGATGTGCTCATCGCCGGCTGCGGGACCGGCCAGCAGGCGGTCGAGACCGCCGAACGGTTCCGCTGCCGGAGCCTGCTCGCCGTCGATCTCAGCCTTGCCAGCCTCGCCTATGCCCGGCGGAAAACCGAAGAACGCGGCCTCCGCGGCATCGACTACGCCCAGGCCGACATCCTGGAGCTGGGTTCGCTCGGCCGCGACTTCGACCTGATCGAGGCGAACGGCGTCCTCCACCACCTCGCCGACCCGTTCGCCGGCTGGCGCGTGCTTCTCGGCCTGCTCAGGCCGGGCGGCCTCATGCATCTCGGTTTCTACAGCGCCGTGGCGAGACGCCATCTCGAGCCGCTCCGCGCCTTCATCGACGCGCGCGGCTACGGGGGAGATGCCGGCGGCATAAGACGGTTCCGTCGGGACCTGCTGGCGACGGGCGATCGGACGCTGATCCACAGCGCCGCCGGCAGCCATGACTTCTTCAGCACGAGCGCCTGCCGCGACCTCCTGTTTCACGTCCAGGAGCACCTGATGACTCTGCCGGCGATCGGAGAGTTCCTCGCAGCGGAGGGGTTGACCCTCCTCGGTTTCGACCTCGGCGCCTCCGTCGCCCAGGCCTATCGCTCGCGCTTCCCCGAAGACCGGGCGATGACCGACCTCGCGGCCTGGCGCGCCTTCGAGACGGAAAATCCAGAGACATTCACTGGCATGTATCAGTTCTGGGTGCGGAGCCCGGATCGATCCTGAGCACCTCGACCCCGGATGCCGGCCGGTATAGGTTCGGGCCGATGGCCGCTGCAGATCTTCTCGCCGATGCGCTCGCCGCCCATCGGGCCGGTCGATTTGATGTCGCGACCCCGAGCTACCGCCGGCTCCTCGCCGTCGACCCGGAGAACGCAGATCTTCGTCATCTCCTGGCGCTGACGCTGCACGGCGCCGATCCTCTCGCCGCCCAGGCAGAATTGCGCCGAGCATTGTCGCTGGCGCCGCCGACCGGCCTCTACCTTCACAACGCCGCACGCCTTACCGGCACCGACGAAGCCGCCCATGCCCGCTTCCTCGCCCGCGCGCTCGCTCTCGATCCGACGTCGGCCGAAGCCCAGTACCGGCTGGGGGCACTCGCCGGACGCGCCGGACGCCATGCACGCGCGGCATCGCGATTCCGCCGCGCGCTTGCGCTTCTGCCGACCATGGCCGAGAGCTGGCACGGGCTCGGCATGGCGCATACCAACAACCCGGCGGCGAGCGAGGACGCGGTCATCGCCTGCGAACGGGCGATCGGCCTCTCGCCCGAGGCACCGGAGCCTTACCTGACGCTGGCCCTGGCCCATCTCCATCAGGGCCGCCTGCGAGACTTCATGCGCGCCCGGCGCATCGTCCTCGCGCTCTCGCCCGGCGACGCCCAGGCCCATTGGGACTTCCTCCCCTATCTCCATCTCGATCCGGATCTGACGCCCGAGGATCAGATGGCGTTCCGCCGCCGCGTGCACCGGCGCTTCTCCGACCCGCTCACCCGCGCCTCCGCACCGCACGCGAATGACACCAACCCCGATCGCCGTCTCAAAATCGGCTATGTCGACAACGGCATGCTCTGCCTCAGCACGCATTCGAATATCCTGCTGCCGCTGATCGAAGCGCATGACCGCAAACAGGTGGCGCTCTACTTCTATACGAACCTCGCCGAAGCGGCCGTGGACGGCGTCACCGCACGCTACCGGGCGATGGCGGCAGGATTCCGCCATACCGGCGGTCTCAGCGATCAGGAGGTCGCGCATCTGGTGCGGGCCGATGGCATCGACATCCTGATCGACATCTGTGGCCACCTGACCGGCGTGCGCACCGGCGTCTTCGCCGCCAAGCCGGCCCCGATCCAGGCGATCATGCTTCAGGTCGGATCGACCGGCCTTTCCGCCATGGACTATGCCGTCGCCGATCCGGCGTTCCTTCCGGCGAACCGGCCGAACTTCTTCACCGAGGCGATCCTTCCGAGCGCCACCGGCTACTTCTTCCAGGTGCAGGCCGACCGGATTCCGTCCCCCGCCGCGGCGCCACCCGATCGTCCGCCGACCTTCGGCAGCTTCAACCAGCTTCCCAAATGCGGCGACGCCGTTCTGGCGCTCTGGGTCCGGGTCCTGGACCGGGTCCCGGCGTCCCGCTTGATCATGAAGGCTTCCGGCCTCGCGTCGATGGCGGTCCGGCAACGAGTGCGCGCCTTCTTCGAAGCCCGCGGAATCGCGACCGACCGGCTCGACCTGCGCGCCTGGACCCGCGGCTATGCCGAGCATCTCGCCGCCTTCAACGAGGTCGACGTCGTCCTCGACTGCTTCCCCTATCCGGGGATCACCACCTCTCTGGAAGCCCTGCTCATGGGCGTACCGGTCGTCGCACTCGAAGGCGAGCGCTTCGCCTCCCGCTTCGGCGGGGCGATCCTCGAGGCCGTCGGCCACCCGGACTGGCTCGCCGATGACGTGCATCAGCGGGCAGCGCTCAAGGGACGCTTGAGAGACGAGCTTCTAGCCTCTCCGATCGCACACGACCCCGGCCGTATCACCCGAAGCATCGAAGCGGAGTTCCGAAAGGCTTGGCGACGCTGGTGCGCCGGCTGTTGCGGGATTCGACAGCAGAAATGACATCAACCCTTCCGCTCGTTCTCTCGAATTGCCGACACGGGCCGATGTTCGTGTTGACCACCGACCGCTATGTCGGCCGGTCGCTCCAGTTGCTCGGCGAGTTCAGCGAAGGGGAGGTCCGACTCTTTCGCTCCCTCCTCGCACTCGGCGACACGGTGATCGAGGCTGGTTCTCACATCGGCGCGCACACGATTCCGTTGGCACAGATCGTCGGCACTTCCGGACGAGTGATCGCCTTCGAACCACAGAAGGCCCTCCACAGGATCCTCCGAGCCAATGTCGCTTTGAATGACCTTGGCCGGATCGTCGATCTCCATCTGGCGGCGGTCGACGAGATCGAGAGACCGCTGCACGCCCCGGTCTTCGACTATTCGGCGGCGGATAACTTCGGCGGCTTCCCCGATACCATGGTCGCCTTCACCGAGAGCCGACAGAAAGCGATCGGACACGAGACCGTGCCGGCGGTGACGATCGACGGTCTCGGTCTGTCGTCATGCGCCCTCATCAAGGCCGATGTCGAAGGCATGGAGATCGCGGTGATAGGCGGCGCCCTGGACACGATCGAGCGGTGCCGGCCGATGATCTACCTCGAAGCCCATCCCGGAAAGACGCGGGCGCTTTTCGTCACTCTGGATTCGATGAACTACCGTCTGTGGCGCCATGCGCCACCCATGTTTTCCATGGAGAACTACAACGGCACGTCCGTGAATCCCTGGCCCCACGTGCTGTCGGCGAATGTCCTCGCCTTGCCCGCCGAGAGAGGCATTCCCGAGGATCTGGAAACGCAACATGGCCTGAGTCCGATCAGAGATCCCTTCGTCGATCCTATCGTCGAACGAAAGGCGACGGTACGGCCAGCATAGGCGAGGCTTCTCTGGCCTATCGAAGGGTTGGCAGTCAGGTAAGAAAATGAAGATCGAGTCTTTCCTGTCGTCTCTAACTGGTACGCCGGAGGATTCCGCCCCACCACTCATCGCCGGCGGTTGTACCGCCCGCCGCAGCCTGAACCTTGCCTTCGACTAGTAGAGAGCTCTCAAATCGCAGCATTATCGGGACGCGAGGATCGTTTGCCCCCAGCGCGACTCCTGCCGAAATAAGGCTCGTCAAACCGTCTGCAGATGTCCCTCTGAAGTCATGCGCGTAGTTCGCGGTCGCGTGAAAAGCATCCACCGGCATCAGGAAACCCAAGACGCCGCGCTCTCCCGCCGCGTTAACCGTTATCGGAACTTCGTACATCACTCCGTCAACGGTGATCCTATACGTGAATAGCTGAGAAGCGCTCACGCCGCAGGAAAACAGATTCACGACATATCCGCTCCCATTGGGAACGGAATGCAGGGTGCGATACGTATTCGGTGTCCAGGTCGCCCAGCTTGGGTTGCTAGAAAACGAACCTGCCTCCCGATTGATGGAATATGCCGCCCCCTGGAAGAACATCCCGGAGTCTG
>CAMDFP010000194.1 GCA_945897335.1 Asaia bogorensis
CGATGGGTGGGGGCCGAGCGAAGCGAGGGTTTCGTGGAGACTGA
Source organism: Asaia bogorensis (assembly GCA_945897335.1). Lineage (GTDB taxonomy): Bacteria > Pseudomonadota > Alphaproteobacteria > SHVZ01 > SHVZ01 > SHVZ01. The sequence continues at coordinate 45 of CAMDFP010000194.1, forward strand.
TCGCTGCCCGAAGACCCTCGCTGCGCTCGGCCCCCACCCCAGCCCTCCCCCGGCCTTGCCGGGAGAGGGGGCACGACGGCGAGCGTCATGATCACCCCTTAATCAACCCCTTCAGTCGATACAAGATCTCCAGCGCACCTTTCGGCGACAGCTCGTCCGGATTGACCTTGGCCAGCTCGCCCTCGATTGCAGACGGCTCGGCGCGGAGCGAGCCGGAGACCGGCCTCGCGGCGGCGAAAAGCGGCAGGTCGTCGGCGAGCCTGGCGGCCGAGCCGGCGCGTTCGCCGGTCTCGAGCGCGTGCAGCACCTCCTCGGCACGATCGAGGACGGCCGAGGGCAATCCGGCGAGGCGGGCGACGTGCAGGCCATAGGAGCGGTCGGCGGCGCCGATCGCGATCTCGTGCAGGAAGACGACGTCGCCCTGCCACTCCTTCACCCGCATGGTGCGGCAGGCGAGCGCGGTGAGCCGCGAGGCCAGCGCCGTCAGCTCGTGGTAGTGGGTGGCAAAAAGCGCCCGGCAGCGATTGACCTCGTGAAGGTGTTCCAAGGTCGCCCAGGCGATGGAGAGACCGTCGAAGGTGGCGGTGCCGCGGCCGATCTCGTCCAGGATGACCAGCGAGCGCGAGCTCGCCTGGTTCAGGATGATCGCCGTCTCCACCATCTCGACCATGAAGGTCGAGCGGCCTCGGGCGAGATCGTCGGCGGCGCCGACGCGGCTGAACAGGCGGTCGACGATGCCGACATGGGCCGACTCCGCCGGGACGAAGGCGCCGATCTGGGCCAGCAGCACGATCAGCGCGTTCTGGCGGAGGAAGGTCGACTTGCCGGCCATGTTCGGGCCGGTGAGCAGCCAGAGGCGCTGGGCCTCCGCCAGGTCGCAGTCGTTGGGAACGAAGACGGCACCGGACCCGGCCAGCGCCGCTTCGACCACCGGATGGCGACCGCCTTTCACTGCGAAAGCCGAGGTGGCGTCGACCAGCGGCCGCAAATGACGGCGCTCGACCGCGAGCTCGGCGAGCGCGGACGCCACATCGAGCCGGGCCAGCGCGTCGGCGGCCAGCGTCACCGCGTCGGCCCGGGCCTGGACTTCGCCGAGCAGGTCTTCGAACAGGCGAAGCTCGACCGCCAGCGCGCGGTCGGCGGCGGAGGAGAGCTTGGATTCGAGCTCGCCCAGCTCGACCGTGGTGAAGCGGGCCGCGTTCACCATGGTCTGGCGGTGAATGAATCCCGGCTTGCCGATGATCTTCTCGGCATGGGTCGCCGTCGCCTCGATGTAGTAGCCCAGCACGTTGTTGTGCCGGATCTTCAACGACGCGATGCCGGTCTCCGCCTGGTAGCGGGCCTGGAGGCCGGCGATCAGCTTCCGGCTCTCGTCACGAAGCAGGCGAAGCTGGTCGAGGTCGGGGGCATAGCCCTCGGCGATGAAGCCGCCGTCGCGGGCGAGCAGCGGCAGCTCGGCGGCCAGCGCCCGGGTGAAACGGTCGATCAGCACCTGGTGATGGCCCAGGTCGAGCGCGGCGTCGCGGATCTCGGCGGCGAGGTCGGGCTTGCGGCCGATCAGGCCGGCGATCTCGGTCGCGGCCGCGAGGCCGTCGCGGATGGCGGCGAGGTCGCGAGGGCCGCCACGGCCGAGCGAGAGGCGGGAGAGCGCGCGGGCGAGGTCCGGGGCGCGCTTCAGCCGCTGGCGCAGATCCGCCTTCAGCCCTTCGTCGGCGACGAAGCTTTCGACGCCGTCGAGCCTGCCGTTGATGACGAGCGGATCGGTCAGCGGCGCCGCCAACCGCTCGGCCAGCAGGCGCGCGCCGGCGCCGGAGACCGTGCGATCGATGACGTCGAGAAAGCTGCCCTGGCGCTCGCCTGAAAGCGTGCGGGTCAGTTCCAGGTTGCGGCGCGTCGCCGGATCGATCTCCATCACGCCGCCGTCGGACACGCGGCGCGGCGGCTTGAGGCGCGGCAGCTTGCCCTTCTGGGTCAGCTCGACATAGTCGACCAGTGCGCCGAGCGCGGCCAGTTCCGGGCGGTCGAAGACGCCGAAGGCGTCCAGCGTGCCGACGCCGTAGAGCGCCTCCAGGCGCTTTCGACCGTTGGTCGAGTCGAAGCGGGCGCCCGGCAGCGGCACCAGGGCCGCCCGCCAGTCGCGCAGCACGTCGAGGAGGCCAGGGGCCTGGATCAGCCGGTCGGGGACCAGCAGTTCGGCCGGGTCGAGGCGGGCGAGCGCGGAGGCGAGCGTGCGGGCATCGACCGGCCTCGCGCCGACCTCGCCGGTCGAGACCTCGACCCAGGCCAGCGCCATCGATCCTTGCGCGTCGGCCAGCGCCGCCAGGAAGTTCGACCGTCGGGCGTCCAGCAGCGTGTCCTCGGTCAGCGTGCCCGGCGTGACGATGCGCACCACCTCGCGGTGGACGACCGACTTGGATCCGCGCTTCTTGGCCTCGGCGGGGTCCTCCATCTGCTCGCAGATGGCGACCCGGAAGCCCTTGCGGATGAGACGCGGGAGATAGACCTCGGCGGCATGGACCGGCACGCCGCACATCGGGATATCCTGGCCGGCATGGCGGCCGCGCTTGGTCAGCGCGATGTCGAGGGCGGCAGACGCCTTCACCGCGTCATCGAAGAACAGCTCGTAGAAGTCGCCCATCCGATAGAACAGGACGGCGTCGGGATGGGCAGCCTTGATCTCCAGGTACTGGACCATGCCCGGCGGCGTGTCCGCCATCGGCTGCGGGGGCTGGCTCTGATCCGTCGGCATGGATCGGAGGTTTACCGGAAACGCGTCGGCGTGTCATAGCTCCGTCATGGCGAGTCTGGGATACCTCAACACGGTCCTGCTGCTCGGCGCCGCCCTGGTGCTGGCCGGCATCCTGTCGAGCCTGATCGCCAAGCGCTTCGGTGCCCCCTTGTTGCTGGTCTTCCTCCTGATCGGCATGCTCGCCGGCGAGGACGGGCCTGGCGGGATCAAGTTCGACGACTATGCGGCGACATACCTGGTCGGTTCGCTGGCGCTCGCCATCATCCTGTTCGACGGCGGCCTCAGGACCAAGCTCGTCACCGTCCAGAGCGCGCTGGCGCCCTCGATCATCCTCGCCACCGTCGGCGTCGTCATCACCGCCACCCTCACCGGGGCGGCAGCGCTCCTGGTTCTCGACCTCGACTGGCTCGAAGGCATGCTGCTGGGCTCGGTCGTGGCGTCGACCGACGCCGCCGCCGTCTTCTTCCTGCTGCGCTCGGGCGGCCTCGAGCTCAAGCAGCGGGTGACGGCGACGATCGAGGTCGAGTCCAGCACCAACGATCCGGTGGCGCTGTTCCTGACGCTGGTGCTGGTCGAGGTGCTGATCGCCGGTGGCGGGCACCTCGATTTCCAGGTCGCACTACAGCTGGGCAAGGAGGTCCTGATCGGCGGCGCACTCGGCTTTGCCGGCGGCCGCGGCATAGTCTGGATGGCCAATCGCGCCGACCTGCCGCACGGGTTGCACCCGATCTTCGTGGTCGCGAGCGCGGTCACCATCTATGCGCTGGCTGCGGTTCTGCACGGCTCGGGCTTTCTTGCCGTCTATCTCGCAGGATTGGTGGTGGGCAACCGGCCGGTCCGTGCCTTCGCCAGCGTTCTGTCGTTTCACGACGCCGTCACCTGGCTCTGCCAGATCGTCATGTTTCTCGTGCTGGGGCTCTTGGTGACGCCGCATCACCTGTTCGTCTACGCCGTGCCCGGCGTCGCCGTCGCCCTCTTCTTGATGGTGGTCGGCCGGCCGGTGGCGGCGGCGCTCTGCCTCTTCCCCTTCGGCTATTCGGCGAAGGAAGTCGCCTTCGTCGGCTGGGTCGGGCTTCGCGGCGCCGTCGGCGTGTTCCTGGCCTCGATCCCGGTGCTGGCTGGCGCGCCCAAGTCGGAGATCTATTTCAACGTCGGTTTCTTCGTCGTCCTGATCTCGCTGGTGGTCCAGGGCTGGACCATCAAGCCGGCGGCGCTCTGGCTCGGCCTCGCCCTGCCGCGGACGGCACCGGAGTCGAAGCGCATCGAGATCGACCTGCCGGGCCAGTTGAAGCAGGAGCTGGTGGGCTATCCGGTCCAGGCGGATTCCGCCGTGCTGGCCCAGGGCCGCGTGCCGGACTGGGCCAAGCCGGTGCTGGTGATCCGGACCGGCCTGATCTTAGAGCCGGCCGAGGCCGGCCGCCTGGTCGAGGAGGACTATGCCTACTTCCTGGTGCCGCTGCGGAAGGTTCAGCGCCTAGACCAGCTGTTCACGCCCTCGACCGAGGCCGCCCGCGACCGGCAGGCGTCCGGCGAGTTCCAGCTCGACGGGTCGGCGCCGCTGGGTGCCGTCTGCCGGCTCTACGGCATCGCACTGCCCGAAGGCGAGCGGCCGGAGGAGACCATCGCCGACTACTTCACCGCCCGCTTCGAAGGCCGCCCGCAGATCGGCGACCATCTGGCGCTGGGGCCGGCGACCCTGGTCGCCCGGCGCACCGAGAACGGGCTGGTGACCTCGGCCGGCCTCCTGGTCGGCGACGACGAGGAACAGCCGAAGCCGCCGGAGACCGGCTGGCGCGCCCGGGTCGCATCGCTCCTCAAGACCGTGCGGCAGGCGGGCTGAGCCTCGCCCGTCGCCTCGTCGCCCTCATAAATAGAAACTCTCGCCCCCGCACGCCCCGGTCGCGATTTCGCCTGCGTTGCCTTGTCTTAGGCGGCGAAACAGGAGTCTAGCCGGCGGCGACGATTTGCACTTGGGGGCGCTCCTGTCCCACAATGCGGTCCCCCCATAATGAAAAAATTCTCCGGGAGAGACGTTCATGGATCTTGAAGCCCGCGTCACCGAAGCGGAGGCGCTGGAGATGCATGCCAGCGGGCGTCCCGGCAAGATCGAGATCACGCCGACCAAGCCGCTGACGACCCAACGCGATCTGTCGCTGGCCTACTCTCCCGGCGTGGCCTGGCCCTGCCTCGCCATCCACAAGGATCCGGACAAGGCCTACGACTACACCGCCAAGGGCAATCTGGTGGCGGTGATCTCCAACGGCACGGCGGTGCTCGGCCTCGGCGACTTAGGCCCGCTCGGCGCCAAGCCGGTGATGGAGGGCAAGGCCGTCCTCTTCAAGCGCTTCGCCGACATCGACGGCATCGACCTCGAGGTCGACACCAAGGACGTCGACCAGTTCGTCAACTCGATCCGCTATCTCGGCAAGACCGGGGGCGGGATCAACCTCGAGGACATCAAGGCGCCGGAGTGCTTCATCATCGAGCAGCGCTTGCGCGAGCTGCTCGACATCCCGGTCTTCCATGACGACCAGCACGGCACTGCCATCGTCGCCGCCGCAGGATTGCTCAACGCCCTCCACATCACCGGGCGCGATCTCAAATCGGCCCGCATGGTGGTGAACGGCGCCGGCGCGTCCTCGATCGCCTGCATCGAGCTCCTGAAGGCGATGGGCATGCCCCACGACGCCGTCACCATCTGCGACACCAAGGGCGTGGTCTACCAGGGCCGCACCGACGGCATGAACCAGTGGAAATCGGCGCATGCGGTGCCGACCAAGGCGCGCACGCTCGAGGACGCGATCAAGGGCGCGGACGTCGTCTTCGGCCTCTCGGCCAAGGGCGCGATCAGCCAGGCGATGGTCAAGTCGATGGCGGCGAAGCCGATCATCTTCGCCATGGCCAATCCCGATCCCGAGATCACGCCCGAGGACGTGCGCGCGGTGCGCTCGGATGCCATTGTCGCCACCGGCCGCTCGGACTACCCGAACCAGGTCAACAACGTGCTGGGCTTCCCCTACATCTTCCGCGGCGCTCTCGACGTCCGCGCCAGCTCGATCAACGACGCGATGAAGATCGCCGCGGCGAATGCGCTGGCCGGACTCGCCCGCGAGGACGTGCCGGACGAGGTCGCGCGTTCGTACTCGGGCCGCAAGCTGAAATACGGGCCTGAATACATCATGCCGACGCCGTTCGACCCGCGCCTGATCGCCGCCGTCTCCTCCGCCGTCGCGCAAGCCGCGATGGATTCGGGCGTGGCCCGGAAGCCGATCGCCGACATGCGCGCGTATCGCCAGAAGCTCTCGGCCCGCCTCGATCCGACCGCGGCCAGCCTGCAGGGCATCTTCGAGCGGGTCAGCGCCAATCCCAAGCGCGTGGTCTTCGCCGAGGGCGAGGAGGAGCGGGTGATCCGCGCCGCCATCACCTTCCGCAACGCAGGCTTCGGCAGGCCGGTGCTGATCGGCCGCGACGAGCGCATTCACGAAACGATGAAGGCCGCCGGCCTCGACGGCACCGGCATCGAGATCCACAACGCGCGTCTTTCCAGCCACAACAAGGAATACACCGACTTCCTGTACAAGCGCATGCAGCGGAGCGGCTACCTCCACCGCGACAGCCAGCGCCGGGTCAACCAGGACCGCAACGTCTTCGGCGCCTGCATGGTGGCGCTGGGCCATGCGGACGCGATGGTGACCGGAACGACGCGGAATTTCTGGACCTGCTACCAGGACGTCACCCGCGTGATCGACCCGACGCCGGGCGAGCTCGCCTTCGCCGTCTCGATCGTGGTCTCGCGCGGCCGCACCGTGTTCATGTCGGACACCTATGTGCACGAGCTGCCGACGCCAGAGCAGCTCGCCGACATCGCCATCCAGACGGCGGCGAAGGCGCGCCAGATGGGTCACGAGCCGCGCGTGGCGCTGCTGTCGTTCTCCAACTTCGGCAACCCGAACCGCGAGAAGTCCTATCGCATCCGCGAGGCGGTCGAAGTGCTGGATTCGCGGAAAGTGGACTTCGAATACGACGGCGAGATGTCGGCGGACGTGGCGCTCGACGACGACCTGCGAAAGCTCTACCCGTTCTGCCGCCTGACCGGCCCCGCCAACGTGCTGGTCATGCCGGCGCTGCACACGGCCAACGTTGCCTACAAGCTGATGCAGAAGCTGGGCGGCGCCACCATTGTCGGCCCGCTGGTCATCGGCCTCTCCAAGCCCGTGCAGATCGTGCAGATGGGGGCCACCGTCTCCGACCTCGTCAACACCGCGGCGATCGCGGCCTACGACGCGATCGGGTGAGGAGCCCCTAGTCCGCCTTCTCCGGCAGCGCCTTGGCGACGATGCTCTTGAGGCCGTCGATGAGCGCGCGCTCGGTCGGGCCGCCGCGGCCCTTGACGTCCTTGGCCATCAGCAGGCGCAGCGCCTCGACATGGAACTGCACGGCCGGCAGCGCCGTCTTCGGGTCGTCGGCCAGGCGGCGGTTCGCCTTCTTCATGTCGTCGAGGAAGTCGATCAGCGAGTGCGCCACCTCGGTCACCAGGGGATAGCCCATGGTGGCGGCCTGGCCCTTGAGGTTGAGGCCGACCCGCATCAGCTCGGGCCGGAACTCATCCGCCTTGTCGGGGGCCTGGCGCATGGCGGCGGCGATGCCGGCGATCTCGGCGACGTCGGCATTGGCGACGTCGGCGTAGTTCTTGGCGTGGCCGGAGATCACCGACATTCCGGCTTCGACCATCTCGTCCATGGTCTTGCCGCCGGGGGCGGAGGCCCGGATCTTGAGCAGGTTCGGCGGGGTGAACACCTCCGCCTTCGCCGCCTCGCCATCCGCCTTCTTGGTCTCGTCGCTGTTCGCCATGCGCATGTCGCCTTAAGCCGCTGCTTCCTTGCCGTCGTCCGTGAGGAGCGCCTTGATCTCTTCCTGGCTCAGCGCGCCGCCGGGAGTGAGGCCATCCGGATGCGGCGGCGGCTCCTGGGCGGGCTGCGGAACGCCGCGGCGCTCCTGGCCCTGGAACACCTGGTCGGTGTGGCGGCGCCGGTCGGGGCCGACGAACTTGGACGAGCGCACGAAGGCGCGCTGGTTGTCGATCACCGAGCAGAAGCGCACCAGCAGCGTCTTGGCCGAGATCGGCTTGGCCAGGAACTCGGTGACGCCGACGTCGCGGGCGTGCTTGACCTGGCTGACCTCGGTATGGGCCGAGACCATGATCACCGGCAGGAAGGGATTGGGCGTCTCGGGCGAATTGCGGATGTGGCGGGCGAACTCGAAGCCGTCCATGATCGGCATCGGGCCGTCGGTGACGATGATGTCGACATGGCGCTCGCGCATCAGGTTGATCGCGGTCTGGCCGTCGGCCGCTTCGTATATCGTGCGAAAGCCGAAGCTCCGCGCCAGACCCACGAGCAGGCTCCGCATATACTTGCTCGGATCGGCGATCAGCAGGCTGATTCGCTCGAAATTGTAGGTTGCACTCACCGTGACGGATCCGAAAGCTGCCGATGGGACGGGCATTCGGCGACGGGGCCTTGAGCACCGCCGACTCCGTCATCTAACGTCGGATTCTCCACGTTTGTCGAGCCCCTTGGGGAATTGATGCAAGATTTTCTAATATTGTCGTTCATTAAAAGTTAATCGGCGTAATGGCGACCGCGCATCAGATCCTGCTTTCCGCGATCGAAGCGGTGCTCGGCCCCGGCAGCGACGTCGGCCGCTATTTGGCGCGCGCGATGGAGTCTGACGATCCTTTGGATCTGCTCTTGGCGCAGGCGGCGTTCCAGGATCTCGACACCGGGCAGAAGATGGCGATCGCCGCCCGGGTGGATGCGGACGCCGACAACGAGATCAGGCGCCGGAAGCAGGGACGGCGGGGCTGAAGGCCGTCAGGCGGCCGAGGCGTGGCTCTCGGTGAGGAGCGCGTAGATCGCATCCGCGCTGTCGCATCCCCGCAGCTTGGCGCAGATGGAGCGGTCGCGAAGCAATCGGGAAACCCGGGCGAGCGCCTTCAGATGGTCGGCGCCCGCAGCCTCGGGCGCCAGCAGCAGGAAGATCAGGTCGACCGGCTGCTCGTCGACCGAATCGAAGGCGATCGGCTTGTCGAGGCGCGCGAACAGCCCGACCAGTCGGGTCAGCTTGGCAAAGCGGCTGTGGGGGATGGCGATGCCCATCCCGACCCCGGTGGTGCCGAGGCGTTCGCGCTCGAGTAGGGCATCGAAGATCTCGCGCTCGTCCAGCGTCGAGAGGTCGGAGGCCTTCCTGGCAAGCTCCTGCAGAGCCTGCTTCTTGCTGCTCGCCTTGAGGCTCGGCACGACGCCGGCCGGGGTGACGAGATCGGCGATCTCCATGACGCGCTGTCCCAACCTTGAGCCTATCCCCCCGCAACGCTTTCATCGCCCGGTCGTTGCCGGGCCGAAGCCGGTCGGATTAGGTTTATCCTTCTGATGTCGCTGGACTTTTCTGTCCGTCGTGGCGCTCACCGCAACCGTCCGCCGACCGTCCCCTCCGTGTTCTCCGACAGGGCCCTCGGCGGCGGCGGCGGACCATAGTGAGAGGGTCCCGCCAAGTCAAGGCCGCGGCGGGCGGGGCCGGCCGCGCAGGCTCCGCTCGGCCGCGACACCGCGCCGCACCACC
>CAMDFP010000195.1 GCA_945897335.1 Asaia bogorensis
ACGCTGGCCAAGATCAAGGCAGGCGATTGCACCCTGCACGAGGCGACCTTCGCGACCGGCACTCTGATGGCCCGCTCGGATATCGTCCGCGTCACCGGCGACACCCTTGACTTGATTGAGATCAAGTCGGCCTCCGCTGAGGTTGAGTCCAAGCTGGTCGCCGACCCCAAGGAACTCCTCAAGAAGAGTTGGGAGCCCTACGTGGTCGATCTGGCCTACCAGGTGCACGTGGCCCGCCAGTCCCTGCAGGCGGCCGGCATCAGCAAGACTATCCGGGCCTGGTTCTATCTGCCCAACAAACTGGGCACCGCCTCCCCGGAGGAAGTCCGCGGGCTCTTTACCCTCACCGAGAATGGCCCAGGAGGCCGTCCAACGGTCGAATACCGAGGTGCGGCCAAGCCGGGCGCCGCAACGTCCCTGATCGCCATCCTGGAGGCCACGGAAGCCGTCGCCCAGGCTTACCCCAGCGAGGAATCCATCGCCGAAGCCACGGCGCGCCTATCCGGTTACACTGCCAGCGGCAACTGGCCGACGGTCGAAGTCGGCATGAAGTGTAAGGACTGTGAGTTCAACGTCCCTGGACAGACCTCGGGCTATGACCTGTGCTGGGGCACCCAAGCCCGCGCGGAACACCATCTCTTCACGCTGTGGCATCTGGGCACCATGGAATATCGACAGCCAGGAACCGTCCGACGCGTCGTCGAACTGACCGCTCCGCGGGCTCCGCGCATCACCGACCTGCAGGACGAAGACGTCGCGGGCGACGGCGAACTTCAGCGGCGCCTCGCTGGTCGTCTGGGCGATCCGCGACGGCCGCGACGCCGCCCAGTCCATCCACCGCACCCTGAGCCAGCCGCAATCGGCCGGGCTCAAGCTCGCTTCTTGAGCGGGAGAGCGACATGACCGACATCATCTCCGAATCCGGCGAAGCCTTCGTCGACTCCTGGAAGAAGAACGCCGCCCATCTTGAGGCCGGCGGCCTCTATCGGCCTGAGGACGAGCATGACGCCTGCGGCGTCGGCTTCGTCGCCGCGATCGACGGCAAGCCCCGTCGCTCCGTGGTCGAAGGCGCGATCAACGCCTTGAAGGCGGTCTGGCACCGCGGCGCCGTCGACGCCGACGGCAAGACCGGCGACGGCGCCGGCATCCATCTGCAGGTGCCGCAGGAGTTCTTCAAGGCGCATGTCGCGCATCTGGGTTACGACCCCGACGACGGCGAGCTCGCGGTCGGCCAGATTTTCCTGCCCCGTACCGACCTCGACGGTCAGGAGCGCTGCCGCTGCATCGTCGAGGAGGAGATCCTCCGCCTCGGCTACACCATCTATGGCTGGCGCCAGGTGCCGGTGAACGTCTCGATCATCGGCGAGAAGGCCAACGCGACCCGGCCCGAGATCGAGCAGATCATCATCGGCAACGAGCGCAAGGTCACGACCGAGCAGTTCGAGCGCGAGCTCTACGTCGTGCGTCGGCGGATCGAGAAGGCGGCGACCGCCGCCAACGTCAACGACTTCTACATCTGCTCGCTCTCCTCGCGCTCGCTGATCTACAAGGGCATGTTCCTGGCCGAGCAGCTCTCCGAGTTCTATCCGGACCTGCTCGACCCGCGCTTCATCTCCTCGTTCGCGATCTACCATCAGCGCTACTCGACCAACACGTTCCCCACCTGGCGGTTGGCCCAGCCGTTCCGCGTGCTCGCCCATAACGGCGAAATCAATACGCTGAAGGGCAACGTCAACTGGATGAAGAGCCACGAGGCGCGGCTTGCCTCGCCGCTGTTCGGCGACACGCTCAACGACCTGAAGCCGATCATCCAGCCGGGCGGCTCGGACTCGGCCGCGCTCGACAACGTCTTCGAGCTTCTCTGCCAGGGCGGCCGCACACTGCCGATGGTGAAGACGATGATGATCCCCGAGGCGTGGGCGCCCGACGCGCCGATGCCGAAGGGGGTGAAGGAGATGTACTCCTACGCCAATTCGGTGATGGAGCCCTGGGACGGCCCGGCGGCGATCGCCGCCTACGCCGGCGACTGGGTGATCGCCGGCATGGACCGGAACGGACTCCGCCCGCTCCGCTACACCCTGACCGACGACGGCCTGGTCATCGCCGGCTCCGAGACCGGCATGGTGCGGCTGGACGAGACCCACATCGTGCGGAAGGGCCGGCTCGACCCCGGCCAGATGATCGGCATCGACCTGAAGGCCGGCAAGCTCTACCGCGACCGCGAGCTGAAGGACGCGCTGGCATCGTCGCGCACCTTCGGCGACTGGACCCAGCACATCACCCGCATCGACCACATCGTGCGCGCCGACCATCGCGACCGCCGTGAGCTCGATCGCGACGAGCTGCGCCGGCGCATGATCGCCGTCGGCTGGAGCCTCGAGGACGTCGAGCTGATCCTCCACCCGATGGTCGAGGACGCCAAGGAAGCCGTCGGCTCGATGGGCGACGACACGCCGCTTGCCGTGCTGTCGCGCCAGTACCGCGGCCTGCATCACTTCTTCCGCCAGAACTTCAGCCAGGTCACCAACCCGCCGATCGACTCGCTCCGCGAGGCGCGGGTGATGACCGTGCGCACGCGTCTCGGCAACCTCGGCAACATCCTCGACGAGGATGAGAGCCAGTGCCACCTGCTGCAGCTCGAGTCGCCGGTGCTGTCGAACGCCGAGTTCGAGGCGATGCGCGACTACATGGGCGACACCGCGGTCGAAGTCGATTGCACCTTCGATCCGAAGGGCGGTGACGGCAGCCTTCGAGACGCGATCCAGCGGGTCCAGCGCGAGGCCGAGAACGGCGTGCGCGCCGGCTGCACCCACGTGATCCTCACCGACAAGGCGGTCGGCCCCGACCGTGCGCCGATCCCGATGATCCTCGCCGCCGGCGGCGTGCACTCGCATCTGGTGCGCCAAAACCTCCGTACCTTCACCTCGCTCAACGTGCGTTCGGGCGAGTGCCTGGACGTGCACTACGCCGCCGTTCTCGTCGGCGTCGGCGCCACCACGGTCAACGCCTACCTGGCGCAGGAAGCGATCGCCGAGCGCCACGCCCGCGGGCTCTTTGGCCAGATCTCGCTGGACGACTGCATCCGCCGCTTCAAGAAGGCGATCGACGACGGCTTGCTCAAGATCATGAGCAAGATGGGGATCTCGGTCATCTCCTCCTATCGCGGCGGCTACAACTTCGAGGCGGTCGGGCTGTCGCGCTCGCTGGTCGCCGACTTCTTCCCCGGCATGACCAGCCGCATCTCCGGCATCGGCCTTTCCGGCGTGCAGCGGAAGGTCATCGAACTCCATGTCCGCGCCTTCGCCGAGGACACGGTGGCACTGCCGATCGGCGGCCTCTATCGCCTCCGCCGCTCGGGCGAGGCGCATGCTTTCGAAGGCAACCTGATCCACACGCTGCAGACGGCGGTCGCGACCGACAGCTACCACACCTACAAGAAGTACTCAGAAGCCACTCGGAAGCTTCCGCCGATCCACCTCCGCGACCTGCTCGACTTCACCGCCACCACCCAGGCGATCTCCGCCGACGAAGTCGAGTCGATCACCGAGATCAGGAAGCGCCTGGTGGCGCCCGGGATCTCTCTCGGCGCGCTCAGCCCCGAGGCGCACGAGACGCTGTCGATCGCCATGAACCGGATCGGCGCCAAGTCCGACTCCGGCGAGGGCGGCGAGGACCCGGCGCGCTACACGCCCCGCGCCAACGGCGACAACGCGTCATCGGCGATCAAGCAGATCGCGTCGGGCCGCTTCGGCGTCACCGCCGAGTATCTCAACAACTGCCGCGAGATCGAGATCAAGGTCGCCCAGGGCGCCAAGCCCGGCGAGGGCGGCCAGCTTCCCGGCATCAAGGTCTCCGGCCTGATCGCGCGCCTCCGCCACGCCATGCCCGGCGTCAGCCTGATCTCGCCGCCGCCGCACCATGACATCTACTCGATCGAGGACCTTGCCCAGCTCATCTACGACCTGAAGCAGATCAATCCGGATGCGCGGGTCTGCGTGAAGCTGGTGGCGCGTTCGGGCATCGGCACCATCGCCGCCGGCGTCGCCAAGGCCAAGGCCGACACCATCCTGATCTCCGGCCATTCCGGCGGCACCGGCGCCTCGCCGCAGAGCTCGATCAAGTATGCCGGCATTCCCTGGGAGATGGGCCTTTCCGAGGTCCACCAGGTGCTGACCCTGAACCGGCTCCGCCAGAACATCCGGCTCCGGGTCGACGGCGGCATCAAGACCGGGCGCGACGTGGTGATGGCCGCCATCCTCGGCGCCGAGGAGTTCGGCATCGGCACGGCATCGCTGGTCGCCATGGGCTGCATCATGGTCCGCCAGTGTCACTCCAACACCTGCCCGGTCGGCGTCTGCACCCAGGACGAGAAGCTGCGCGCCAAGTTCGAAGGCACGCCGGAGAAGGTGGTCAACCTCTTCACCTTCATCGCCGAGGAGACCCGCGACATCCTTGCCTCCCTCGGAATGCGCTCGCTGACCGAGGTTATCGGCCGCACCGATCTCTTGGCCCAGATCGACCGCGGCGGCCGCGACCTCGACGATCTCGATCTCAACTCGCTCCTGATCCAGGCCGATGCCGGCGGCCAGGCCCGCCACTGCACGGTCGAGGGCCGCATCGAGGTGCCGGAGACTCTGGATGCTCAGATGATCCGCGACGCCAAGGCGGCGCTCGAGGAAGGCGAGAAGATGCAGCTGGCCTACAGCATCCGGAATACCCACCGGGCGATCGGCACCAAGTTCTCCAGCCGCATCGTGCGTCGCTTCGGCATGACCGGGCTGCAGCCGGGACAGATCACCGTCAGGCTGCGCGGCTCAGCCGGCCAGTCGCTCGGTGCCTTCGCCGTCCAGGGACTCAAGCTCGAGGTCTTCGGCGACGCCAACGACTATGTCGGCAAGGGGCTGTCGGGCGGCACCATCGTCGTGCGCACGACGACGGCGAGCCCGCTGGTCACCAACCACAACACCATTATCGGCAACACCGTCCTCTACGGCGCCACTGCCGGGCGCCTCTTCGCCTCAGGCCAGGCCGGCCAGCGCTTCGCCGTCCGCAACTCCGGTGCCGTCACCGTGGTCGAGGGCGCGGGCTCGAACGCCTGCGAGTACATGACCGGCGGCATGGTGGCGATCCTCGGGCCTGTCGGCGACAACTTCGGCGCCGGCATGACCGGCGGCATGGCCTTCGTCTACGACTCCGACGACAGCTTCGCCCATGCGGTCAATCCCGACACGCTGATCTACCAGCGCCTCGCGTCTGCCCATTGGGAGGGCGTGCTGAAGGGCCTGATCGCCGAGCATCAGCGCGAGACCCAGTCGAAGTTCGCCGAGCGCCTGCTGGTCGACTGGCGGCTCGAGCGGAAGAAGTTCTGGCAGGTTGTGCCGAAGGAGATGCTGGCCAGGCTCGACCAGCCGCTGTCGGATGCGCCGGCGGCCGTGCGGGCCTAGGTCACGGGGCGAGCGGGGCCGGCCGGGCCAGATCGATCGGCTGGTTCGACCACAGGCTCGCCGTTCCCATGGCCCGATGCGGCGGATCGGTCTCTTCGACAACGCCGCCAAAAGGCATGATCCCGCCGAGGATCTTCTTCACGTCGCGATCGACAGCTCGGACCATATCGTTCTGCTCGTAGAGCAGGCCCTGGTCCCCGAGCGCCGCGCAGGCGAGCGCGCCATAGTGCCCGACCTGCGCATCCGACATCTCCTGCATCGAGCGGAAGTTCAGGATCAGGTCGACCGGCCGAAGCTCGCTCAGCACCCGCTCGGCCAGATGGGTGACGACGAAGACGCCGGCGAAGGAGTCGGGCAGCTTCGCCGAGATACGTCCCGTCTCGGTCGACACGTATCCGTCCGGCGTCGCCACGTAGGTCGGCTGGCCCTCCCAGAGGAGGGAGAGATAGATCGCGGCGAACAGGAGCGAGTCGGGCAGGTCGATGGCGACGAAGCGCTGGCGCCCCGGCGACAGGGCCCGACCGAGCTGATAGCCCAGCCCACCGAAGCCCGAGCCGATGTCGACGACGGTCACCGGGCGGCCCTGCACAGCCTTCGCGCACAGCCGTCCGAGCACACCCGATCCATGGAGCCCGTTCATCTGCGTCTGCAGGCTCCAGGCATCGTAGCTGGCCACCACGCCGTCGCAGATCGGGCCGGCCTCGCCGAGAAACGCCGGGAGCCGCACCCGCGCATGGTCCGGCAGCCGCCGCTGGGCGAGCAAAAGCTCCATCATCGCGATGCTGACATTGGCGTGGCGCTGCAAGAGCGCGTCGATGTCGGCGGGTATGACGGCGGGAACCGGACCGCCCAGCCTGTTGCCGATCGGATCGAAGCCGGTGAAGGGCTGGCAGAGCAGGCGGAGATGCTCGAACTGCCGCCTCTCCTTCAGGAAGAGCGAATGCCATCCGCCGGCCATCTCGCCGGACCAGGCGTTGTCCCCGGCCGAAATGTCGCGAGCAAGGACAGGCGCCCCGGATACGGCCGATGTCCTCAGCCCACCGATGAGGTCGGCCAAGGCGCATGCCTTGCGATAGCCGGCATCGGTCAACCGCTTGTTGCCGGCGGGGGTCAGGTGCCCGGCATAGCGGAAGGTCAGAGGCTCGCCGCGGAAATTCACCGTGATCGGGGTTTCCTCGGTTTCGACCGGACTCGACATGAACTGGCTCACCTCATTTCCTCGGCTCGCCATCCTAGGAGATTTTGAGCCGCGAAGGTGCGGGCATGGCGGTAGACGCCAAGCGCGAAGCAGGGCAAAGCTAGCGTCGAGGCACGAGGCCCATGGCCGACATGCCTCTCGCCGCACCTCCCCTCACCGCAGGCGCGCATGCCATTCGCCCTCTCCTCACGCAGCCTGGTGCTCGGCGCAACGACCACGCTGCCAGCCCTGGTCGCACTCGTTGCGCTGGCCGGAGGCTGGACCGGCCTCGCCGGCCTCGCCGCCGCTGCCGCGGCGATCGGGGGCGGCGTCGCGGCGTTCCGCGCGGCGCGGGAAGAGGGCCGTCCTGTCGCCGAGGGCGCAGCCGACCTCGCCTCAGGCGGCGGCGACAGCCCCCAGCTGACCGAGGGCCAGCTCCGGCTGTTCGACAACATCCCGGACCCGCTGCTCCATGTCGGCACCGGCCGGGAGGTCCTGGCTGCCAACCGCGCCGCCCGCTCCCTGTTCGGCCCCGAGATCGAGGACCGCGACCTGGCGCATGTGCTGCGCCAGCCCGCCGTCCTGGAGGCGGCGGAGGCCGTGCTGGCCGGCGGTCCCGGCCGCGAGGTGCAGATCGAGCTGGCCGGCCCGGCCGAACGTCACTTCGCCGTTCGCCTCGAGCCGCTGCCGCAGGCGGGCGCCTTGTTACTGCTGCATGACACCACACAGATCGCCAAGCTCGAGCAGATGCGCGCCGACTTCGTCGCCAATGCCAGCCACGAGATCCGGACGCCGCTCGCCTCGCTGATGGGCTTCATCGAGACGCTTCAGGGCGTGGGAAAGGACGACGCCCAGGCCCGGGTCACCTTCCTCGGCATCATGCACGACCAGGCCCGGCGCATGGCGCGCCTGGTCGACGACCTGCTCTCCCTTTCGCGCATCGAACTCAAGGAACACACGCCGCCGACCGAATCCGTCGACCTCGCCCTCACGCTCGGCGCGCTCAAGACCACGCTCGATCGCCAGGCCGAGACCCGGCGCATGCCGATCCTGCTCGACCTCGCGCCGGGTCTTCCCCGCATCGTCGGCGACCCCGACGAGCTGACCCAGGTGTTCCAGAACCTCATCGACAACGCGCTGAAATACGGCAAGCCGGGGACCGAGATTCGCGTGACAGCCGGCGAGGCGGCGCAGATCCCGCCTTCGTTCCCCGATCCCAGGCGGCGTGCCGTCGCCGTCTCGGTGATCGACCAGGGCGAAGGCATTGCGCGCGCACACTTGAGCCGGCTGACAGAACGCTTCTACCGGGTGGATGTCGGGCGCTCGCGCGATCTCGGCGGCACCGGGCTCGGCCTCGCGATCGTCAAGCACATCATCAGCCGCCATCGCGGCGCGCTGGTCATCGACTCCGAGGTCGGTCGCGGCAGCACCTTCACCGTCTTCCTGCCGGTCGCCGCGTGACCCGGCTTCCGCTTCTCGCCGTGCTGGTGGCAGGTCTCGCGGCACCGGTCGCGGCCCGCGACGCCACGTGGCTGATCGCGCCGTCGGCGCTGGTCGAGGTCGCCCGCGGCCTCGGCGGACCGGCCGCCCGCGTCGAGACGCGCGAGGAGGAGGAAGCGGTCACCGCCTATTGCCAAGGCCTCGGCGCGCAGACCGCCGACGCTCTCCTGCTCACCCGCCGGCTGCTCGACCGCGAAAGGACCTCCTGCGAGGCCGAGGCGATTGCCGGCGAGCCCGAGCGCCTCCTCGGCCTGGTCGGCCTTGCCCTCGACGGACCGTTCGACGGGCTGACCCGCCGGCATCTCTGGCAGGCCTTCGCCCGCCAGATCTCCGAGGACGGCAAGCTCGCCGACAACAGGGCGCGGAGCTGGCGCGAGGTCGACCCCGCCCTGCCCGACCGGCCGATCGCTCTCCGCATCGAGGCCCCGGAACCGCTGATCGAGGCCCTGGTCCTGGCACCCGGCTGCCTCGGCGCGCCCGGCTACGCCAAGCTCGACCGGACCCGGATCTGCCGCGGCCTGCGCAGCGATCTTCCGGCGGGTCCGGACCCCGTCTTCATCCGCCCGCTCGGACCGGAGGGCCGGGGAGGCCCCATCGAAGGCATCTCGCCGACCGCGGCCGATCTCGCCTCTGGCCGCTATCCCCTCGCGAGGCGCGCCTATCTCTATCTGAAGCGGCCGCATCTGCCGGGCATCCCCGGGCTTTCCAGTTTGTTGCGACAGGATGCTCCCGGCCTGCTGCTGGCGCCCTGAATTCATCAAACTGTCATATAATGGTCATATGACCTTAGCGTGACGGGTCTAGAGACTGGCTCGGGATCATCAAGGAAACGTCATGGCTTCCGAGCATATCGTCCGCTCCTATGACGAGCAGCTGAAACGGCTGAAGGCCGAGATCAGCGAGATGGGCGGCCTCGTCGAGGCCCAGCTCGGCCAGGCCATCCAGGCGGTCAGCAGCCGCGACGCCGAGCTCGGCCAGCGCTGCGTCGCCTCCGACGTCCGGGTCGATGCGCTGGAACGCCAGATCGATGAATCGGTGGTGAAGATGCTGGCGCTCCGCCAGCCGATGGCGAGCGATCTCCGCACCATCCTCTCGGCCCTCAAGATCGCCGCCGACCTGGAACGGATCGGCGACTACGCTGCCAATGTCGGCAAGCGCGTGCAGGCGCTGATCCAGTTTCCGCCGGTGCCGAGCGTCGGCGGCGTGGTGCGCTTGGGCCAGCTTGCCCGCCATGTCGTCAAGGACGTGCTGGACGCCTTCGCCTCCTCCGACAC
>CAMDFP010000196.1 GCA_945897335.1 Asaia bogorensis
ATAGGTCCAGGTGCCGGCGAGGCGCGAGAAGACCTCCTTGGCCGAACGCTCATGCGTGCTGCGCTGTTCGGGTTTCAGCGTCGCCAGCACGGCTTCGTCGGGAACCTTGCGCCAGAGCCAGGAGGGAACCGTGTTTTCCTCGACCGCCTTCAGCGCGGCCGGGATGCCGGCCTTCCGGAAGTACTTCTGCGCCAGGATGTCCGCCGCGACCTGCGAGAACTCCTCGGGCACTTCGATGTCGGCCAGGCGGAAGACGATGGAGCCGTCCGGGTTTCGGATTTCGCTCACCGTGTTGCGGAACTCAATGGTGGCGAAAGGATCCTGTCCCTCGGTCGTGAATCGCCTCGTGACGCGCATACGCTTCGCTCCCCCGGAAACACAACATATTGCGTTATGAAGGGAAGCCTACACTAGGCATTGAGGGGCTGGCAACACGAAAATCGCGTTTATCGAAGGATAACAGAAATCTATCAGGCGACATTGCAAAAATAGATAAACGAAGCCGGCTAAGGCTTTGATTTTTCGTTATTTCTATGGGAAACTGTGACGTTGCATTGAGGCGAAACTGCCGCCTGCCGCAATGGAAGGCGGTGCCTTGGACGACCTCGGAATCGATGACCGCGTTCGCCCAAGCCGGCCTCCGTACGACAGCGCCTGCAACGGGACGCGAAGTTTGCCACAATCGAGGGGGGAGGCAACAAGATTTTGTGTGACCGCCATCACACTGTCATAGATATGGCCGTATATTAAGGGTTCCCGAAAGTTATCCTCATTTTTACCCACAGCCCTATGGGGCGGCGGTAGACGGCTGGAATCGGCAAATCACCCAGTGCGTCGGCCGGAGCCCAGATCAGATCCTGGTGCTCCGCCGAGATTCGGAGACCGGCGGCCGGATCGATCTCGCAGCCATAGCTGACGATGCGGACGGTGCGGCCGGGAATCACCTCGAAGGGTTCGTCGGCGAGCCGGGGGCCGATCCGGGCCGGAACGCCCAGCTCTTCGGCGACCTCTCGGAGCAGCGCCTCGGTCTCGGACTCCCCCGGATCGAGTCGCCCCCCCGGCAACTCCCACTCGCCACGATCGTTGGCGAGCAACAGGACCCGCCCGCGATCGACGATCACCGCTTTGACCGAAACCGGCACCATGGCCTCTCTTTACCTCCGGACGAAGCCGGTCCATAGTCCCGCGCGCTCGGCAATTCCAGGCATTCCGCATGAGTCTCGGCACCCGACTTTTTACTTGGCTCAACGGCGAACCCGTCGGCACCGATGCTCTCGGCAACCGCTACTACCGGGCCAAGGGCGGGGCCAAGCGGAGCGACGGCAAGGAACGCCGCTGGGTCGTCTATGAGGGCGAGGCCGAGGGCTCCAAGGTTCCGCCGGAGTGGAACGCCTGGCTGCATCACACGGTCGTGGCCCCGCCTCTGAACGGCGGACGTCCGGCCGCGAGCTGGCAGAAGGCGCATGTCCCGAACCTGACCGGGACCGCCCAGGCCTATCGTCCGCCTGGACATGTCGCCATGGGCGGCCGGCGCGACGCGGCCACCGGCGACTACGAGCCGTGGCGCCCCGCCTGACCCGCATGGAGCCTGGGCCATGACCGGCCGCAACATGATCGAGACGGTGATGGGGGCGGTCGTCCTCGTCGTCGCCGCGATGTTCCTGGCCTTTGCCTACAGTCATTCGAGCCTCCGCGCCGTCAGCGGCTACGAGGTGCAGGCGCGCTTCGACCGCGTCGACGGCGTCAGTGCCGGTACCGACGTTCGCATCAGCGGCATCAAGATCGGCACGGTGATCGACCAGCGCCTCGACCCCGACCGGTATCTCGCGGTCGTCCGCATGAGCATCGATCCCAAGATCAAGCTGCCGACGGACACGGTCGCGGAAGTGGCGAGCGAGGGCCTGCTCGGCGGGCGCTACCTCGCGCTCATCCCCGGCGGCGAGACCGACATGATCAAGCCCGGCGGCGAGATCAAGTTCACCCAGTCGCCGGTAGACCTCGTCCAGATGCTCGGCAAATTCATGTTCTCCGGCCCCGACCAGAGCAAGGATGCCGCGAAGAAGCCTTGAGCGCGGCGCGCTCGTCCTCCTCGGCCTGCTCGCGGCGCTTCCGGCCTCGGCCCAGGAGCGCCAGAGCGTGCTCCAGGGGCTCGACAAGGTGACCGCGCGCGTCTCCACCTTCAACGTCCCGCTCGACCGGCCGACACGCTTCGGCACGCTCGAGATCACGATCCGCGCCTGTCACAAGCGCCCGCCCGAGGAACCGCCGGAGAGCGCCGCCTTCCTCGAGATCCGGGAGCTTCGCCTGGGCGAGCAGCCGCGGTCCCTGTTCTCCGGCTGGATGTTCGCCTCCAGCCCGGCGCTCAACCCGCTGCAGCACCCGGTCTATGACGTCTGGGTGCTGGACTGCAAAGCCGGGTGAGTGACGATGCCGCCGCGATGGCGGAATCGGCCGCGCGGTTTCTGCAGGCCGGGGATCTACCGGCCGGCCTGAAGTCCTGCCGCGCCGCCCTGGCGCTTCATCCGGCCAACACCGATCTCACGCACATGGCCGGCCTCGCCTCGATCCAGATGCAGCGGCTGGGCGCGGCGGCGGTGTTTCTCAAGCGCGTCTCCGCCATTGCCGCCGGGGCAGTCCTGGCGAGGCACCATCTCGCCGCGGTCCTTCAGGCCCTCGGGCGCCATGCCGAGGAGGCCGACACCTATCTGGCGATTCTCGAGACGGAGGGCAGTCAGGATCCAGTCCTGCTTGCGAACCTGGGCGTCGCCCTCCAGACTTCTGGTCGCTCCGGAGCAGCCATCCGGCCTCTTCGACAGGCGATCGCCCTGGTGCCGGAGGCGCCGGAGCCCCTCCATACGCTCGCGGACGGATGCCGCTCGCAGCGGCGCCACGTGGAGGCTTTCGACCTCGACCGCCGGGCGCTCGCGCTTCGTCCGGACTTCGCAGAAGCGCTCAACGGCGAAGGGCTGACGCTCCGGTGGCTGTACCGGATCGACGAAGCAATCCGCTGTTTCGCTCGGGCGACCGAGCTCAACGCGGCCTATGCCGAGGCCCACAACAATCTCGGCAATGCTCTCCACTACGACCGGCAGCTCGCGTCGGCGGCGACGAGCTACCGGCGATCGCTGGCGCTCAAGCCGGCCGGCGCCACCACGCACGCGAACCTGAGCCATCTCCGCCTCGAGCGCGGCGAACTGGCGGCGGCGATCGTCGCCCTCCGGCGCGCGATGGCCATCGAACCCGGCGATGCCTCGCACCACACCGGACTGATCTTCGCTCTCGATTACGTGCCGGGACTCGGTTTCGCCGAGCATCAGGCCGAGCGCCATCGCTGGCATCTGCGGCACGCCCTGCCGCGGATGCCGCGCCGGCCGGATCACCCCAACCCCCGCGATCCCGAGCGGCGGCTCAAGATCGGCTTCGTCTCCGCCGATTTCCGCCAGCATTCCGCTCCAGCGGTCTTCGGGCCGGTTCTCCGCCGGCTCGACCGCAGACAGTTCGAGATCGTCTGCTATTCCGGAGTGACCCGGGAGGACCACGTCACCCCGTCGTTCCGCCGGATCAGCGATGTCTGGCGGCCGATCCGCGATCTCCCGCCGGCGGACGTCGCCCGGCAGATTCGCGCCGACGGCATAGACATCCTGGTCGACCTCTCCGGCCATTCCGGCGGCAACCAGCTGCTGGCCTTCGCGGAGAAACCCGCGCCGGTTCAGGTCACCGCCTGGGGGCAGGCCACCGGGACCGGACTTGCCGCGATGGACTATTTCTTCGCCGATCCGGTCTACGTGCCCGCCGAAGCACGGCCGCTCTTCGCCGAACGCATCTACGACCTGCCCTGCCTCGTCACGTTCGAACTGCCTGAGGACGCGCCGGACGTCGCACCACCGCCCGCCGTCGGCACCCCCTTCACCTTCGGCTCCTTCAATCGCGCCTCGCGGATCGGCGATGCGACCGCCGCCGCCTGGTCCCGCATCCTGACGCTGGCGCCGGAAACCAGGCTGCTGCTGAAGGATCCCGGTTTCGACGATGCGGATGCACGCGCGCGCATCACGTCCCTCTTTGCCCGCCACGAACTCCCTATGCACCGGATCGAGATGCGCGGCCGGACCCCTCGGCGCGAACACCTGGCTAGCTTCGCCGACGTCGATCTGGCGCTGGATCCCTTTCCCAACAACGGGGGCGTCAGCACGCTGGAAGCGCTCTACATGGGCGTGCCGGTCCTCGGTCATCTCGGTGCCTCCGCCCATAGCCGCGTCGGCGCATCGATTCTGACCGCGGCTGGACTTTCGTCATGGCTGGCCGACGACGTCGAGACCTATGTCTCGAAAGCCGTCGACATCGCCCGCAACCGCGGGGCCCTGGCTTCGATCCGTGCCACCCTCAGGCGCCAGCTCGCCTCGTCCGTGGTCGGCGATGCCGCCGCCTATACCCGCGCGGTCGAGACGGCGTTCCGCACGATCTGGCGGCGGTGGTGCGAATCCTAAGGCCTCAGTCCTTCGGGAACGCCGCGTCGCGGACGATCGCCTCCTCCAGCATCAGCCGATAGGCATCGCGCGAGACCTCGTGAGCGCCGAACCGCGCCAGATGCTCGGTCAGGAACTGGGTGTCGAGGAGCGTGAAGCCGCCCCGCTTCAGGCGCTCGATCAGGGCCGCCAGCGCCACCTTGCTGGCGTCGGTCTCGCGGCTGAACATGCTCTCGCCGAAGAAGGCGGCGCCGAGCGCCACGCCGTAGAGTCCGCCGACAAGGTTGCCGTCGCGCCAGGTCTCCACCGAATGGGCAAAGCCTGAGCGATAGAGCTGGTTGTAGAGCCGCTCGATCTCCGGGTTGATCCAGGTGTCGCGCCGCTTGGCCGTGGTCGCGGCGCAGCCCACCAGCACGTCTTCGAAGGCGGTGTCGCAGCGGACCTCGAAGATGCCCCGCTTGATGGTCTTCCTGAGGCTGCGCGGCATGTGGAACCCGTCCAGCGGCAGCACGCCCCGCTTGTCGGGATCGACGAAGACGATGCGGGGGTCGGCGCGTCCCTCGGCCATGGGAAAGACGCCGATGGCATAGGCCTTGAGCAGTAGTTCCGGCGAGAGGGGCTTCACGCCCCGATCATGCCGCAGGCTTGGTTCCCTGGACCAGCCCTTCCAGCCAGTGGATGTCGTAGCGGCCGTCGAGGAAGGCCGGCTCGGTCATCAGCCGCTGGTGCAGCGGGATGGTGGTGTCGATGCCGCCGACCACGTATTCGCCGAGCGCACGCTTCAAGCGCATCAGGCACTCGTTCCGGTTCGCGCCGTGGACGATCAGCTTGGCGACCAGACTGTCGTAGTGGGGCGGCACGGTGTAGCCGGCGAAGACGCCGGAATCGACGCGGACGCCGGCACCGCCCGGCGCATGGTAGTCGGTGACCTTGCCCGGCGAGGGCCGGAAGGTGCGCGGATCCTCGGCGTTGATCCGGCACTCGATGGCGTGGCCCTGAAAGCGGACGTCGTCCTGGCCGAAGGAGAGCCGGGAGCCCGAGGCGACGCGGATCTGCTCGCGCACCAGGTCGATGCCGGTGATCGCCTCGGTGATCGGATGCTCGACCTGGAGGCGGGTGTTCATCTCGATGAAGTAGAAGTGCCCGTCCTCGTAGAGGAACTCGATGGTGCCGAGGCCGCGGTAGCCCAGCTTCGTCATCGCGTCGACTGCGATCTTGCCGATCTCGGCGCGGGATTCGGCGTTGAGCGCCGGCGACGGCGCCTCCTCCAGGAGCTTCTGGTGGCGGCGCTGGATCGAGCAGTCGCGCTCGCCCAGATGCACGACGTTGCCGAAGGAATCGCCGAGGATCTGGATCTCGATGTGACGCGGGCGCGCCAGATACTTCTCGATGTAGACGGCGTCGTTGCCGAACCCGGCCTTGGCCTCGCGGCGCGCCAGCTTGAGCGCCTCGTCGAGCTCGCCGTCCTTCCACGCGACCTTCATGCCGCGACCGCCGCCGCCGGCCGCCGCCTTGACGATCACGGGGAAGCCCATCTCTTCGGCGAGGCGCTTCGCCTCGGCATCGCCGTCCGGCCCGGCGGGAATCGCATCCTTCGAGCCCGGCACGCAGGGCACGCCCGCCTCGATCATCGCCTTCTTCGCCAAGATCTTGTCGCCCATCAGCCGGATGTGCTCCGACGTCGGGCCGATGAAGGTGAAGCCGTGCTCCTCCACCATCTCGGCGAAGCCGGCGTTCTCGGAAAGGAAGCCGACGCCGGGATGGATCGCATCCGCGTTGGTGATGGTGGCCGCGGTCAGGATCGCCGGGATGTTGAGATAGCTCTCTCGCGCCGGCGGCGGGCCGATGCAGACGGCCTCGTCGGCGAGACGCACATGCATGGCGTCGGAGTCGGCGGTCGAATGCACGGCGACGGTCTGGATTCCCATCTCGCGACAGGCGCGGTGGATGCGGAGCGCGATCTCGCCCCGGTTGGCGATGAGCACCTTTTCGAACATCGGGCTGTGCCGGACCCCGTCCTACTCGACGACCGCTAGCAGCTGGCCGTACTCGACCGGCTCGCCATTGGCGACGGAGATGTCCGCGACCGTGCCGGAGCGAGGCGCCGGGATCGGGTTCATCACCTTCATCGCCTCGATGATCATCAGGGTCTGGCCTTCGCGCACCTTGTCGCCGGGCTTCACGAATTGCGCCGCCCCCGGCTCGGGCGCCAGGTAGACGGTGCCGACCATCGGCGACTTGAGCGCACCCGGATGATCGGCGCGCCTGACCTCGGCCACCGCTGCGGCGACGGGCGTCGACGCCATCGGCGCCGCGGCGGCCGGGGCCGTCATGGTCACCGCCGCCGGCTGACGGACGACGCGAAGGCGCCAGTCCTTGGCGCTGTACTCGATCTCGGTCAGGCCGGTCTCGGTCAGAAGCTCGGCCATCTGGCGCACCAGGGCCTCGTCGATCTCCTTGTCTTTTTCCTTCCGCATCATGCCGGCCTCACCATCTGCGCGAGCCCCTCGATGGCGAGCGCATAGCCATGGACGCCGAAGCCGCAGAGCACGCCGCGGGCCACAGGCGAGATGAAGGATTTATGCCGGAAGGGCTCGCGCTTGTAGATGTTCGAGATGTGGACCTCGATCACCGGCAGCTCGGAGAGCGAAAGCGCGTCGAGCAGCGCCACCGAGGTGTGGGTATAGGCGCCGGCGTTGATGACGATGCCGGCCATCTTCCCGCGGGCCTCCTGGATCCAGGTGACCAGTTCGCCCTCGTGGTTGGACTGGCGGAAGTCGAGGCCGAGTCCGGCCGACTTCGCCGCCTTCCGGCACAGCTTTTCGACGTCGGCCAGCGTGTCCTTGCCATAGAGGGCCGGCTCACGCACACCCAGCATGTTGAGGTTGGGGCCGTTCAGAACCAAGATCTTGGGGGTAGAAGGCACGGGCCGGGCCATCCCTGGCGGTTGACGGGGCGTCGGCGGGTTATAGCACGCGAGCGGGATGGTGCAACGCGAAGCGGGCTTGCCCGGACGGCCACAATGATGGAGTTTTCGAGGCCTTGCCGGGAGCCGCCATGACCACTGCCGCCACACCGACCCGCGACGATTGCCTCAAGCTCGACCGGGAGGATCCGATCCGCGCCTTCCGCGATCGCTTCCGCCTGCCGGACGGGCTGATCTACCTCGACGGTAATTCGCTGGGCGCACTGCCGAAGAAGGCGGCGGAGCGGGTCGCGCAGGTCGTCGACGTCGAATGGGCCGAACATCTGGTCGATGGCTGGCTCAAGGACAACTGGATGGGCCTGTCCGAGGCGCTGGGCGACAAGATCGCCAAGCTGATCGGCGCCGATCAGGGCGAGGTGATCGTCGTCGATACCACCTCGATCAATGTCCACAAGGTGCTGGCAGCGGCGCTGCTGATGCGCCCGGACCGCCGCACGCTTCTCACCGACCAGGGGAACTTCCCGACCGATGTCTACATGGCACAGGGGCTCGCCGAGTTCCTGGAACGGCAGCACCGGGTGAAGGTGGTCGGCGAGGACGAGCTCATCGGGTCGATCGACGACGACACCGCCGTCGTCTTCCTGACCCAGATCAACTACCGGACCGGCCGGCTCTACGACATGGCCAAGATCACCGCCGCCGCCCATGCCAAGGGCGCCCTGGCGGTCTGGGACGTGGCGCATACCGCCGGCTGCATGCCGATCGAGCTCAACAAGATCCAGGCCGATTTCGCCGTCGGCTGCGGCTACAAGTATCTCAACGGCGGTCCGGGCGCGCCGGCCTTCGTCTTCGCGCCGAAGCGCCACCAGGACAAGGTGCGCCAGCCGCTCACCGGCTGGCTCGGCCATGCCAATCCGTTCGCGTTCGACCTCGACTACAAGCCGGCCCAGGGCATCCGGCAGTGGCGTGCCTCGTCGCCGCCGATCCTCGGGGTCGTCGCGATGGAAGCGGGCATCGACGACCTGATCGAGTTCGGCATGGACAAGGTGCGCGCCAAGTCGCTGGCGCTGACCGGCCTGTTCATGGAGCTGATCGACAAGCGCCTGGCCAAGCACGGCTTCACCTTCGCGACGCCGCGCGACGAGCAGCGCGGCAGCCAGGTGGCGCTTCGCCACAAGGACGGCTGGTCGATCATGCAGGCACTGAAGGCACGCAAGGTCATCGGGGATTTCCGCGAGCCGAACATCGTCCGCTTCGGCTTCGCCGCGCCCTATGTGCGTTTCGTCGACGTCTGGGACGCGGTCGACCATCTCGCCGACGTGATGGAGACCGGCGCCTGGAAGAAGCCTGAATTCCAGGTGAAGAAATGGGTCACCTGATCCGGTGACGGGGACGCCGGCCAGGATCGTACTGGACCCCGACCTGCAGCAGACGGTGCTGCACGCCGGCTGCGGTCCCGCTCGCCGCGAGGACATGCCGCGGGGCTTCCAGACGCTCGCCTGGCGCGAACTTCGCTACGACATCGACGCTTCGGCGTCGCCGGACATCCAGGGCTCGATCACCGACATGTCCGGCGTCCCGTCCGGCTCGATCGACGCTCTCTTTAACTCCCATGTCATCGAGCACCTCTACCCGCACGAGGTGCCGGTGGCGCTCGGCGAGTTTCATCGCGTGCTGAAGCCCGAGGGCTTCGTCGTCCTCACCTGCCCCGATCTCCAGTCGATCGCCGAGCAGGTGGCGACGGGGAAGCTGATGGAGCCGGCCTACCAGTCGGCGGCCGGACCGATCGCGGCGATCGACATGCTCTACGGGCACCGCCCGTCGCTGGCGGCCGGCAACCTGTTCATGGCGCATCGCACCGGCTTCACCACCGCTTCCATCGCCGAGCATTTCGG
>CAMDFP010000197.1 GCA_945897335.1 Asaia bogorensis
CAAACGAGGTGCGCGCAATCTGGCAGCGGGTGGCGCGAGCGTCAAGCACACCGCGCCTTACGGGCACAAAGGCAGCACCACGACCCGCACAAAACGGGCCGCGGTCGCAGAGCCTCAGCAGACCTCGAAGAGCCCCGCCGCGCCCATGCCGCCACCCACGCACATGGTGACGACCACGTATTTCACGCCACGGCGCTCGCCCTCGCGCAGCGCGTGCCCGACCATCCGCGCGCCGCTCATGCCGTAGGGGTGGCCGATGGAGATCGCACCACCGTTCACGTTCAGTCGGTCAGCCGGGATACCCAGACGGTCGCGGCAGTAGATCACCTGCACGGCGAAGGCCTCGTTCAGTTCCCACAGGCCGATATCGTCCATCGACAGGCCGTGCTGCTTCAGCAGCTTGGGGATGGCGAAGACCGGGCCGATGCCCATCTCGTCGGGCTCGCAGCCGGCGACGGCCAGATGGCGGAAGATGCCGAGCGGCTTCAGGTTCCGCTTCTCGGCGAGACGCGCGTCCATCACCACACAGGCGGCGGCACCGTCGGAGAGCTGCGAGGCATTGCCGGCGGTGACGGTCTTGTCGTCGCCCAGCACCGGCTTCAGCTGCGCCAGGCCCGCGGCCGAGGTGTCGGCACGGTTGCCTTCGTCACGGGCCAGCCGCACGGTCTCGCGGCTGATGGCGCCGGTCGCCTTGTCGGCAACGAGCTTGACCGACTCCAGCGGCACGATCTCCTGATCGAAACGCCCGCCCTGCTGGGCAGCGGCCGTGCGCCGCTGGCTCTCCAGCGCGAAGGCGTCCTGGGTCTCGCGCGAGACCTTGTAGCGCGCGGCCACGACCTCCGCGGTCTCCAGCATGCTCATATAGACGTCGGGCTTGTGGGCGAGCAGCCACTCGTCCTGCACCCGGAACTTGTTGCGGTTGTCGTTCTGCACGAGGCTGATAGATTCGAGCCCGCCGCCGATTGCGACCGGCACGCCATCGACGATGACACGTTGGGCGGCGGATGCGATCGCCTGGAGGCCGGAGGAGCAGAAGCGGTTGATCGTCGTTCCCGCCGCCGTCGTCGGCAGGCCGCCGGCCAATGCCGCCTGGCGGGCGATGTTGCCGCCGGTCGCGCCCTCCGGCATGGCGCAGCCCAGCAGCACGTCCTCAACCTCGCCCGGATCGATCCCGGCCCGCGCGACCGCGTGGCGGATGACGTGCCCGCCCATCGTCGCGCCATGAGTGTCGTTGAAGGCGCCGCGATAGGCGCGGCCGATCGGCGTCCGCGCCGCCGAGACGATGACGGCTTCTCTCATGGCTTGCTCATAGTCTGGAAATTCACGAAGGACGGCCGAGGGGAGAGCCCGAAGGCCCTCCCCTCGCCGGATCAGGTCAGCTGCCGATCTCGCCAGACATCACCGGACCGAACAGCTCCCAGCGCTCGCCCGTGAAGCGCTGCATCTGCATCTGCTCGATCGGATAGAAGTCGTTCGGCCCGCTGTTGAGTTTGATGCCCGGCAGCAGCACGTTGATCTCGACATTCTTCAGATTGGCCGCCTGCTTCATGACGTTCTCGCGCGTCAGCTCGTTGCCGGCCTGCTTCAGGACCTGGACCAAGCTCTGGCCGACGGCATAGCCGTAGACGGTGAAGCTGGAGGTCTTGTCGCCTTCAGGGAAATACTTGTCCATGAACGCGATCCATTCCTTCATCCCGGCATCGTCCTTCCAGGTCGGGTCGGTCGAGTCCTTGATGTAGCCGGTCGAGAGGATGCCCTTCGACGCGTCGAGGCCGGCCGGCTTCAGCACCGAGCCGACCGAGTTGGAAACGTTGTTGAGAAGGTGGACCGGCTGCCATCCGATCTCGGCCGCCTTGCGGATGGCCTGGGCGGCGAACTTCGGCGTGGCGACGTTGAAGAAGACGTCGACGCCCTTGGACTTCAGCGTCACGATCTGGGAGTCGACGGTCGGATCGGCGACCTCGTAAGGCAGTTCGGAGACGATCATCGTCGCCGCCTTGGCGCCGAGGCCTTCCTTCATGCCTTTCAGGTAGTCCTTACCGTAGTCGTCGTTCTGGTAGAGGATGCCGATCTTGCCGTTCGGATGCTTGTCGAGGATGTACTTGGCGTAGATCCGACCTTCGCTCTGGTAGTTGGGCTGCCAGCCCATGGTCCAGGGAAACTCCTTCGCATTGCCGAACTGGGTCGCTCCGGTGGCGACGAAGAGCTGCGGCACCTTCTTGCCGTTCATGTACTTCTGGATCGCGGTGTTGCCGGGCGTGCCCAGCGACTGGAAGACCAGAAGCACCTCGTCGCTCTCGACCAGCTTACGGGCCTGCTCGACCGTCTTCGGCGGGCTGTAGCCGTCGTCATAGGTCACGAAGGTGAGCTTGCGGCCGTTGACGCCGCCCTCGGCATTCACCTTCTTGAAATAGGCTTCGAGGGTCTTGCCGATGAGGCCGTAGGCCGATGCGGGCCCGCTGTACGGATTGATGTGGCCGAGCTTGATCTCGGTGTCGCTCGCGCCCGGATCGTATTTCTTCTGCGCCAGCGACGGCGACGACAGGAGCGCGGTTCCGGCCAAGGCCGCGGCCGCCACCAGCAGAGTTCGCCTCGTAGTCATGGTTTCCTCCTTGGTTTATCGGTTCGACATCAGGCGGGAGATACGGCCCGCCAGCAGACGCACGAAGCCCGCCGCCCCGGTCGGCATCAGGTAGATGACCAGGATCAGGATGACTCCGTAGACGGCCCAAGCCAGTCCCTTCGAGACCTGCTCGGCCAGATTCGGAATGAACATGACGAAGACGCCGCCGATCAGCGCGCCGGGAATCCAGCCGACGCCGCCGACCACCAGCCCGACCAGGAAGCTGACGGCGAGGAAGAAGGTGAAGCTGTCGGGGGCGACGAACTGCACGACGATGGCGCCGAGGGATCCGGCGACGCCGGTGTAGAGGGCGCTGACGCCGAAGGCGAGCGACTTGTAGCGCGCGGTGTCGATGCCCATCGCCTTGGCGGCGAGAGGATTGTCGCGGATCGCCTTCAGCGCGCGGCCGGTGCGGCTGGCGACCAGCCGCGTCGCCGCCCAGAACATCAGAACCAGTACGAAGAGCGTGAAATAGTAGAGCCAGCGGTCCTGGCTCAGCGGCAGGCCGAAAGGCGCGTCGGGCTTGACGATGACGATGCCCTGGACGCCGCCGGTCCAGTGCTCGAACAGCGACAGCTTGAGAAGCTGCGGCGTCGCCACAGCGAGCGCGAAGGTGGCAAGCGCGAGGTAGAGGCCTTCGAGGCGCAGCGCCGGCAGGCCGAAGAGGAACCCGGCGATCAGGCAGACGACGCCGGCGACGGGCAGCGTCAGCGCATAGGGCACGCCGAAGCGATCCATCAGGATCGCCGTCGTATAGGCGCCGATGGCATAGAAGGCGCTGTGGCCGAGCGAGAATTGGCCGTTGACGCCGGTGAGCAGGTTGAGGCCGAGGATGGCGATCGAATAGACCATCACCAGCGTCAGCTGGAACACCGTGAAGTTCCTGACCAGGAGCGGCAGCACCAGCGCCGCGATCACCACGCCGATGGTGAGGAGGCGCTGCCAGGCCGCCAGCGTCAGCCCGCCGAGGCGTCGCTCCGGTGCCGCCATTGTGCCGATGTCTTCCCTGACGGTCATGACGCTAGACCCGGCTGACCGCCGCCCGGCCGAACAGGCCCGACGGCTTGACCATGAGGACGGCGACGATCAGCACCAGCGCGATGGTGAGCTTCAGTTCCTTGCCGATGACCGGGATGAATGTGCCCGCCAGGTTCTCGACGATGCCGACGGCGAAGCCGCCGAGGACGGCGCCGATCGGGCTGGTGAGGCCGCCGACCACCGCGCCGGCAAGGCCGTAGAGCAGGATGCCAAGCATCATGTTCGGCTCGAGGAAGACGATGGGCGCGATCATCATGCCGGCAACCGACCCGATTGCCGCCGCGAGTCCCCAGCCAAGCGCCACCATCCAGCCGACACGGATCCCGACCAGCCGTGCCGAATCCGGGTTGGCCGCCGCCGCCCGCATCGCGAGGCCGAGGCGGGTGTGGCGGAAGAGGACATAGAGAAGCACCAGCATGACCAGCGTGATCCCGACCATGCCGAGGTCGTGCGCGCCGATCAGGCGGTTGCCGAAGAGCGGCGCCGAGGGGAACGGGCTCGGGAAGCTCTTGATCGTGTATTCCCAGGTGAACCCGGCGACGCTGTTCAGGATCGAGAACATGGCGATGAAGACGACGATGTGGCTGAGCACCGGGGCGTTCCGGATCGGCTTGAACAGGAGCCGCTCGATGGCGACGCCGCCGATGAAGGAGATGACCACGGTCGCCGCAAAGGCGGGCCAGTAGGGAAAGCCCCAGGCCAGCAGCTGCCAGGCGATGTATGTGGAGAACATCGCCATCTCGCCCTGGGCGAAATTGAAGTGGTCGATCGACTGGTAGATCATGACCACGGCGAGCGCGAGGCAGGCATAGATGCCGCCCGTCGCGATCCCCGCCAGGAGTTGGTGCAGAAAGAGGTCCATTCCCTCCCCGTCTCCTCAATAGCCGAGATAGGCGCGACGGATATTCTCGTCGGCGCCGATGGCAGCGGTGGTTCCAGACATGACGATGCGTCCGGTCTCGATCAGATAGGCGTGGTCGGCGAATTCTAGCGCCAGCGCCGCGTTCTGCTCGACCAGCAGCACGCTGACCCGGTCGGT
Organism: Asaia bogorensis; assembly: GCA_945897335.1. Classification (GTDB taxonomy): domain Bacteria; phylum Pseudomonadota; class Alphaproteobacteria; order SHVZ01; family SHVZ01; genus SHVZ01. Next base: position 4,701 of record CAMDFP010000197.1, read on the forward strand.
GCGGTTCACTTCTTTCAGGATCTCGAACACCTCGGCCACCACCAGCGGCGCGAGGCCGAAGGACGGCTCGTCCAGCAGCATCACCCGCGGGCGCAGCATCAGCGCGCGGCCGACCGCCAGCATCTGCTGCTCGCCACCGCTCAGCGTGCCCGCCTGCTGGTGGCGGCGTTCCTTCAGCCGGGGGAAATGCGTGTAGACGCGCTCGATGTCGCCGGCGACGGCGGAGCGGTCGCGCCGGATCATCGCGCCCAGCTCCAGATTCTCCTCGACCGTGAGGCGGACGAAGGTGCCGCGTCCTTCCGGGACATGGGCGACACCGAGGCGGACCACGTCCTCGACGGTGAAACCGCCGATGCCGCGGCCGTCGAGCTGGATCTCGCCCTCACTCCGGATCATGCCGCAGATGGCGCGCAGCACCGTGGTCTTGCCGGCGCCGTTGGCGCCGAGCAGCGCGGTGATGCCGCCCTCCTCGAGGTCGAGGTCGAGCCCGTGCAGCGCCTGAGTCTGCCCGTAGAACGCTTTCAGGCCGCGGATTGCGAGATGCGCGCTCATGTCTTCGCCGTCCCGAGATATGCCCGGATCACCGCCTCGTCCTTCTGGACCGCGGCCGGCGGCCCTTCGGCGATCTTCCGGCCGAAGTCGAGGGCGACGACGATGTCGGAGACCGACATGACCAGGCCCATGTGGTGCTCGACCAGGAGCACGGTGATGCCGTGATCGTCGCGGATCTGGCGGATTAGCCGGCCGAGATCGGCGACCTCCTCGTGATTGAGGCCGCCGGCGGGCTCGTCCAGCAGCAGCAGCTTCGGGCGCATCACCAGCGCGCGGGCGAGCTCGACCCGCTTCTGCGTGCCGAAGGGGAGCCCCATGACCGGGCGGCGGGCGACCTCGCCGAGGCCGAGATAGTCGATCACCTCGCCGGCCGCGCGCGCGAGCTCTTCATCCTGGCGGCGGACGCCGGGCAGCCCGAGCGCGTCGCTGAGGAAATCGCTGCGGGTCCGCGTGTGGCCGCCGACCAGCACGTTCTCCAGCACCGTGAGGCCGCGGAACAGCGCCAGGTTCTGGAAGGTGCGGCCGATGCCGATCTCGGCGATCCGATGCGGCGGCCGCCCGAGGATCGACGCGCCTTCGAACAGCACGTCGCCGGACGCCGGCGTGTAGAGGCGGCTGAGGCAATTGAACAGCGTGGTCTTGCCGGCGCCGTTCGGCCCGATCAGGCCGAGGATGCGACCGGCGGGAAGATCGAACGAGACGCCGTCGAGCGCCACGATGCCGCCGAAGCGGACGACGACATCGCGTACCGCCAGCAGCGGCCGCGAGTCCGTCAACGACATTGCCGAGGGCCGATCCGCCTCAGCGAGGCGGGCCGCAGCCCCTGCTGCTCCCTGCAAGACGTGTCCTCCCAAAACTCTTCATTTTTTTCAAGCTTACGACGGCTGATGACCCAGCAGCGCCTCCAGGCCGCGGACGAGGTTGACCAGACGCGGGCCGATGTCGGTCTCCAGCCGCTCGCGCGAGAGCTGGAACGACGGCGCCCCGCAATTGAAGGCGATGATCGGCGAGCCGTCGGCGGGGATCAATGGCACACCGACCGCGTTCACGTCCGCCTTCCACTCGCCGATCGAGAGGGTGAAGCCGCGGTTCGCATAGTCCTCGAGCCCGCGCTCGATGCCGGCACGGATCTGCGGCCAGCGATCGGGCTCGCGCTTGGCGATGAAGTCCATCAGATGGACCCGCTCGCTCTCCGGCAGCGCCGCCAGCAGCGCGCGGCCCATCGAGGTGGTGGCGATCGGCACCCGCGAACCGAGGTCGAGGCGAAGGGTCACCGCGGCGTTGCTGCGGCAATACTCGATGTAGATCAGGCTGAGCCGGTCGCGGCTGCCGAGCGCGACCGAGGCGCCGGAGTGATCGGCGAGTTCCTGCATCGCCGGCCGCGCCAGCTGGCGGATGCCCATGTTCGAGAGCACGGCGTAGCCGAGCGACAAGGCCGGCGCGCCCAGCTGGTATTTGCCGAGGCGGTCGGAATAGGTGAGGTATCCCAGCTTGGTCAGCGTGTAGGTGAGGCGCGAGACCGTCGGCTTCGGCAGCCCGGTCGCGCGGGCGATCTCCTGGTTTCCCAGCAACGCATGGTTGGGTGCGAAGGCGCGTAGCACTTCCAGCCCGCGAGCCAGCGCCTCGACGAACTGGCGGTCGCGCCGCGGTTCCCCGGACGGGCCGCCTTCCTCACGCGCTCGCGCAAGCCACTCGGTGCTGCTGCTCGTCGTCATTCCCTGCCCTGCAGCCCCCTCTTGCGGGGATTTACAGGCAGTACACTCCACCCTACGATCCGCGTCAAATCTGCGAAATGCGATTTCGCAATGCGAAACAAAAAGCGTGGGGAGGGGTCGGGTGCCTAAGTCGTTCGTGACGACCGAGCGCAAGGGTTCGGTCGCAGTCATCCGCCTCGACAATCCCCCGGTGAATGCGCTGGGACACGGCCTTCGCCTCGGTATCGCCTCGGCGCTGAAGGCGGTCGAGGAGGATGCCGTCGTCACGGCCGTGGTGCTGGTGGGAGCCGGCCGCTGCTTCTCCGCCGGGGCCGATATCACCGAGTTCGGCAAGCCGCTGCAGGCGCCGAATCTGGCCGACCTGATCATCGCGATCGAGGCGAGCCCGAAGCCGGTGGTCGCGGCGATCCACGGCACCACGCTGGGCGGCGGACTGGAACTGGCGCTCGCCTGCCATGCGCGGATCGCCGCCAAGGACGCGAAGTTCGGCCTGCCCGAGATCAAGCTCGGCATCCTTCCCGGCGCCGGCGGAACCCAGCGCGCGCCGCGCCTGATGGGGGCCGAACGGGCCTTGAAGATGATCGTCTCGGGCGAGATGATCGGAGCCGAGGAAGCCAGGACGTCGGGCCTGGTCGACGAGGTCACCGCCGGCGATCTGGTCGACGCCGCCGCGGTGCGCGCCGAGCACCTGGCAGCCTCGGGCGACCTTCCCCGCGTCCGCGACCGCGCCGTCCCCGGCGATCGCGCCGACTTCGACAAGGCCGCCGCCGCCGCGACCGGCAAGGGCCGCGTCCCGCCTGCCGTCTCGGCCTGCGTCGAGGCGGTCCGCGTCGCCATCGAGCTTCCCTTCGACCAGGGCCTCGCCCGCGAGACCGAGCTGTTCAGGCAGCTGGTCGCCAGCGACGAATCCAAGGCCCAGCGCCATGTCTTCTTCGCCGAGCGCAACGCCGCCAAGGTCGCCGACATGCCGGCGGACACGGCGGCCAAGACCATCGCGCGCGGCGCCGTCATCGGCGCCGGCACCATGGGCGGCGGCATCGCCATGTGCTTCGCCAATGCCGGCATCCCGGTGACGCTGATCGAGACCACCCAGGAGGCGCTGAAGCGCGGCCTCGACACCATCCTCGCCAACTACAAACGCAGCGGCCGCAACTCGCCTGAGGAGGTCGACCGCCGCATGAACCTGATCACCGGCACTGTCGACATCGAGCAGGCGGCCGGCGCCGACGCGGTGATCGAAGCGGTGTTCGAGGAGATGGCGATCAAGAAGGAGCTCTTCGGCAAGCTCGACCGCATCGCCAAGCCGGGCGCGCTGCTCGCCACCAACACCTCGTATCTCGACGTCAACGAGATCGCCCAGATGACGAAGCGGCCGGCCGACGTGCTGGGCATGCACTTCTTCAGCCCGGCGAACGTCATGCGCCTGCTCGAGATCGTGCGCGCCAAGGCCACTTCGCATGCAACGCTGGCGACCGCGATCGCGCTTGGACGCAAGCTCGGCAAGGTGCCGGTGATCGTCGGCGTCTGCGACGGCTTCGTCGGCAACCGCATGCTGGGCCAGCGCCTGAAGGCGACCGAGCAGCTGCTGCTCGAAGGCGCGCTGCCCCAGGAGATCGACGCCGCCGCGCTCGCCTTCGGCTTCGCCATGGGGCCGCTGGCGGTCTCCGACCTCGCCGGCCTCGACATCGGCATGCGTGCCCGCCGGGCCCGCGGCCAGCGCGCGGCGGTCGCCGATGCGATCACCGATGCCGGCCGCTACGGACAGAAGAACGGCCGGGGCTATTACCGCTACGAGCCCGGTCAGCGCACGCCGATCCCCGATCCCGATGTCGAGAAGATCATCATCGACGCCTCGGCCAAGCTCGGCATCACGCGGCGCAGCATCGGCCAGGAAGAGATCATCCAGCGCCTGAACTACCCGATGATCAACGAAGGCGCGAAGATCCTCGATGAAGGCATCGCCCAGCGGCCGGGCGACATCGACGTCATCTGGGTCTACGGCTATGGCTGGCCGGCCTGGCGCGGCGGGCCGATGTTCCATGCCGACCAGGTCGGCCTCAAGACCATCCGCGACTGGCTCTCCGAGCAGGCGCGACGCAGCGGCGACGCCTCGCTGACGCCGGCGCCGGTGCTTGACCGCCTGGCGCGCGAAGGCCGCGGGTTCGCCTCGCCGTCATGACCCGGCCCCATCCCTGGGAGGCATCGTACCCGCCGGGGGTGCGCTGGGACGCGCCGATCCAGACCTCGACCGTCCCGGCGCTGCTGGCCCGCAGCGTCGGCCGCCACGG
>CAMDFP010000198.1 GCA_945897335.1 Asaia bogorensis
GGCGGCGGCCTACTGGGCCACCGCCGACCGGATCCCCGTCAGCCTCCTCTCTGACAACGTCGGTGCCGATGGCGCACCGAAGATGCTGGCGGTGGCGCTGGCGATCTGCAGCGCGCTGCTGGTCGTCGCCACGCGGCTGCGGACGGCATCCGCAGGTGGCGAGGAAGAGGGATCGCCGGCCGATCGGAGGCGGGCTCATCTGAGGGCTGCCGGTCTGCTCGCCGGCCTCGGGGGCTTCGCGTTGCTGCTTCCGGTTCTGGGATATCCGCTGGCACTGGCGCTCCTGATCGGCAGTGCGGCCGTCTATGGCGGCGCGCGACCGACGCTCAGCCTGGTTGCAATCTCGATCGCCGGCGGCGTCGGGTTCTGGTTGTTCTTCACGAAATTCCTGGGCGTGCAGCTGCCGCTCGGCTGGTGGATGCCGGGAGGCTGAGGCTATGGACGTTCTTTCGTCGGCGGTCAGCGCGCTGATCGGCGGCTGGACCCTGCCGGCCGCCCTTGCCGGCGTGATCTGGGGCATTCTCGGCGGCGCGCTCCCCGGCCTCTCTCCCTCGGTCGCGATGGCGCTTCTGCTACCGCTGACCTACGGCATGGATCCGACGGCGGCACTCACCATGCTCGCCGCGGTCTATGTCGGCGCCGAATACGGCGGCTCGATTCCGGCGATCCTGATCCGCACGCCCGGCACCAATGCCGCGGCCGCAACCACGATCGACGGCTACGAGCTGGCGAAGCAGGGCCGCGCTGGTGAGGCGCTGGGCATCTCTCTGATGGCGGGCTTCGTCGGCGGCCTCTTCGGCCTGATCCTGCTGACGATCGCGACCGAGCCGATGGCCGCGGTAGCCCTCGCCTTCACGCCACCGGCCTATTGCGCGCTCGGCATCCTCGGCCTCTCGGTCATCGCCAGTCTGTCGGGCAAGTCCTTGATCAAGGGGCTGATCTCCGGAATCCTCGGGCTGATAATCGCGACCGTCGGTACCGACCCGGTCTCCGGCGTCACGCGCTTCACCGGCGGCAGCCCGGATCTCCTCGGCGGTGTGCGGCCGATCCTGGTGATGGTCGGCCTGTTCGCGGTGACCGAAATGCTGACACAAATCTCGACCCCGGCCTGGGACAAGGCCAGCCATCGCGACACCCGCCTCAAGTTGCCGAGCTTCTCAATGTGGAAGCGCCTGTGGCCGTCGCAGGTGATCGGCTGCGTCATCGGCACCTTTGAAGGGCTCACGCCCGGTGGCGGCGGCAGCATCGCGGCATTCCTCTCCTACAATGAGGCGCGACGCTGGTCGAAGAAGCCGGAGGAGTTCGGCAAGGGCTCGGTCGAGGGCGTCGCCGCCCCGGAATGCGCCAACAACGTCGTCACCGCAACCGCATTGATCCCGATGCTGAGCTTCGGCATTCCGGGATCGAACTCGGCCGCGGTGCTCCTCGGCGGCTTCCTGCTGCACGGCCTGATCCCCGGGCCGATGCTGTTCCAGAAGGCCCCGGACGTGGTCTACGGCCTCTATGGCGGTCTGTTCGCGGCCAACATACTCATGGTGCTGGTCGGAATGGTGATCCTCGGTCCCTGTCTCTGGCTGGTGAACCGGCCGAAGCCCTACCTGATCGCCTTCATCCTCGCCATCGTCGTCTCCGGCGTCTATGCGACCGACGCCTCGCTGACCGATCTCTGGATCGTGCTCGGCATGGGGGCCTTCGGCTATGCCATGCGCTGGTTCGGCATCCCGACGCTGCCGATGGTGCTGGGCGCGGTGCTGGGCTTCCTGGTTGAGTCGAGTTACCGCCGTAGCCTGGTGCTGTCGCGGGGCGATCATGCGATCTTCATCCAGGACCCGGTCTCGCTTGGCCTGCTCCTCGCCGCTCTTGCCCTGACCGCCTACTCGGTCTGGTCGGAATTCATCAAGCCCGCCCGAAAGCTCAAGAATGCCTGATGTCGCAGTCGCCGAACGCCTCGCGGCCTCCATCGAAGGGATGTCGCCGGTTCCGCCCAAGCTCAAGGATGTCTGCGAGATGCTGCTCGCTGACGTGACCGGCCTCTGCATTGCGTCGCGCCATCTCGACTACATCGGTTCGGCCAAGGCCGCGCTCGATCCCGGCGGCCCCTGCACCGCCATCGGCCATGCCGGCGGTTTCGATCCGGCGGGTGCGGCCATCGTCAACGGCACCGCCGCCCATGGCGAGGATTTCGACGACACATTCGAGGGCGGCCCTGTCCATGCCGGCGCGGTGATCCTGCCGGCGGTGCTGGCCGCTGCCGAGCGGCACGACCTTTCCGGCGTTGACGCGCTCCGCGGCATCGCCGTCGGTCTCGAAGTCACCTGCCGGCTCTCGACCGTGATCCCAAAGGCGCTACACAAGGCGGGTTTCCATCCGACCGCCGTGTTCGGGGCTATCGGCGCGGCCGCCGGAGTCGGCGCCGCGATCGGCCTCAAGCCGGCGGCGCTCACCTCCTCCCTCGGTATCGCCGGCAGCATGGCGTCGGGCATCATCGAGTATCTGACCGAAGGCACCTGGACCAAGCGCCTGCATCCGGGATGGGCGGCACAAAGCGGCTATCGTGCGGCGATGCTGGCGAAGTCGGGCTTCGTCGGCCCACGCACGGTGTTCGAAGGCAAGCACGGTCTCTACCAGGGCTTCGCTCATTCCAACGAGGGCAACTGGGGGGCACTGCTCGATGGCTTCGGGAAGACCTGGGTTTCGGAGACCATCGCGTTCAAGCCCTATGCCTGCGGGACGATGACTCACCCCTATATCGACTGCGCGCGCCGGCTGGCGGCACAAGGCGTCAAGCCGGAGTCGATCGCCGACATCCTCTGCGACACCGCCGAGGGATATGTCCATCGCCTGTGGGAGCCGCTGGCGGACAAGCAGCGCGTCCCCAACGGCTACGCCGGCAAGTTCAGTATTCCCTATTGCATCGCCGCTGGGCTCATCCTCGGCGATGCCGGCTTTGATGCCTTCACCGACGAACGGGCCGCCGATCCGCGACTTCGTGCCGTCGCGGCTAAGGTGCGCTATCGCATCGATCCCAATGACCCCTACCCCAGGCGCTTCACCGGCCACATCCGCGCCACGCTCGCCGATGGGCAGGTGGTGGAGCTGCGCCAGCCGCACTTCCGCGGTGGGGCATCAGAACCGCTGACACGCGAGGAGATCGAGACCAAGTGCGTCTCGAACGCTCGCTACGGCGGCTGGCCCGAGGATCGCGCCCGATCCATTCTCGACTTCTCACGTAGCGCCTTCGCGGCCAAGCGCATCGACCTCACGCCGTTCAGGGGATAGCCATGACTGAACTCGACGGACGCGTAGCGCTGGTTACCGGCGCCGGACGCAATATCGGTCGCGCCATAGCGCTCGATCTCGCCGAGGCCGGAGCGGCGGTGGTGGTCAACGCCCGCTCCAACCAAGCGGAGGCAGACGCCGTGGCGAAGGAGATCGTCGACGCCGGCGGCAAAGCATTCGCACATCTCGCCGACGTCACCGATGCCGATGCGGTCAAGCGGCTGGTCGATGCCGCTATTTCGCGCTTCGGCCGGCTTGACATCCTGGTTAACAACGCCGCGGTCCGTGGAGAGGTGCCCTTCGCCGAACTCGACTTCGCCAAATGGCGGGCGGTGCATAGCGTCTGCCTCGACGGCGCCTTCCATTGCACCAAGTCAGCGCATCCAGCGCTGAAGGCGGGCGGCAGTGGCGCGATCATCAACATCGGCGGCGTCAGCGCGCATATCGGTGCGGCCGACCGCGTGCATGTGCTCAGCGCCAAGCTCGGCCTCGTCGGTTTCACCCGCGGCCTCGCCCACGACCTGGCACCGGACGGCATCACCGCCAACTGCGTGGTGCCTGGACAGATCGACACGTCGCGCACCGGCGGCAAGCAACCCAGCCATCACTCGACCCACACGCCGCTGGTCGGCCGCCGTGGACGGCCGGACGAAATCGCCTCCGCCGTTCGCTGGCTCGCCGGACCCCGGGGCCGCTACGTCACCGGCCAGGCCATTCATGTGAACGGCGGCCTCTACCTCGGAGCGTGAGATGAATCTCGATCTCAAGGGCAGGGTTGTCGTCGTCACCGGCGGCTCGAAGGGCATCGGCCTCGCCTGTGCCAAGGCATTCCTCGCCGAGGGCGCCAAGGTCGGCATCGTGTCGCGCTCCCAGGCCAACATTGATCGCGCGTTGAGCCAGCTCAAAGGCGCCATCGGCATCGCCGCCGACCTGATCGACGCCGGTGAAGCGCAGAAGATGGTCGACGGCATGGAGAAGGCGCTGGGCCCCATCGACGTGCTGGTCAACTCCGCCGGCGCGGCGAAGCGCACAGCGCCGGACGACCTGACGCCAGCCGCCTGGAAGGCGGCGATGGACGCCAAGTACTTCTCCTACGTCAATGTCTTCGATCCGGTGGTGAAGCGCATGGGCAAGCACGGCACCGGCGTGATCGTCAACGTCATCGGCAACGGCGGCAAGGTCGCGAGTCCGACCCACCTCGCGGGCGGTGCCGCGAACGCCGCTCTGATGCTGGCGACGGTCGGTCTCGCCACCGCCTATGCCAGCAAAGGCGTGCGCGTCGTTGGCATCAATCCCGGCCTCACCAACACCGAGCGCGTGGCGGAGGGTCTCAAGTCCGACGCCAAGCTCAACGGGATCACCGAGGACGAGGCCCTCCAGCGCGCCGTCCAGCGAATCCCGCTCGGCCGTATGGCCGAGCCCGAGGAGATCGCCAATCTGGTGCTCTTCCTCGCCTCGGCCCGGGCCAGCTACGTCACCGGCGTCATCGTCTCGATGGACGGCGCGGTCGCTCCCATCGTCGTCTAGGCTGCCTTTCACCGCCCGCGCCCGGCGCTTGCGGAGCCTTCGACTCGCGGCCAAGGTGGCGGCGACAGGAGGGGACCCAGATGGCCGAGATCCGCGACCCGATCGCCTTCGAGCTGTTCAAAAACGCCGTCTTCTCCATCGCCGACGAGATGGCGCTGACGGTGTTCCGCACGACCTATTCAGGCGTGCTCAAGGACAATATGGACTACTCGACCGGCCTCGCCGACGGAGACGGCAAGCTGGTAGCCCAGGGCCTGACCCTGCCCGGGCATCTGGGATCGGTGCCGACCGCCCTCGCCTCGATCATGCGCCACTACGGCAACGACATGGTCGAGGGCGACGTCTTCATCATGAACGACCCCTTCGACGGCGGCATGCACCTGCCGGACATCTTCGTCTTCAAGCCGCTCTATCACCGGGGCGAGCGCCTGGCCTTCGCCGCCACCGTCTGCCATCACACCGATGTCGGCGGGCGGGTCGCCGGATCGAACGCGTCGGACTCGACCGAGATCTATGCCGAAGGACTGCGCATCGCCCCGCTCAAGTTCTACGAGGCCGGCAAAGTCAACAAGACGATCATGTCGTTCATCGAGAAGAACGTCCGTCTCCCCGTGAAGGTGTTCGGCGATCTCCGGGCCCAGCTCGCTGCCTGTCACATCGCGGAGACGCAGTTCGGCGAACTCGTCGCCAAGTACGGCGCGGCGGAGACTCGTCTCTACATGCGCGAGACCATCGACTATGCCGAGCGGCTCACGCGCGCCGCGCTCGAGAGGCTACCCGACGGCCAATGGAGCTTCGAGGACTGGATTGACGACGACGGCGTCGACTACGGCAAGCCGATCCGCCTCTTCGTCACCATCCGCAAAACCGGCAACCACATGGTGGTGGACTGGACCGGCACCAATCCTCAGGTAAAGGGCGCGATCAACAACACGCTCTCCTTCACCAAGGCCGCCTCCTACACCGGCATCCGCTCGGTGCTGCCGCAGGGCATTCCCAACAACGAAGGCGTGTTCCGGGCGATCGACGTGATCTGCCCGCCCGGCACGGTCGGCAACGGCGTGCTTCCGGCTGCCTGTGCCGCCCGCGGCCTGACCGGCTTCCGCATGACCGACTGCATGTTCGGCGCGCTGGCGATGATGCTGCCGGACAAGGTCAAGGCCGCCGGCGACGGCGGCAACACCGGGATATCGATCGGCGGCTACCACGCCGACCGCTCCCCCTTCATTTACGTCGACTTCACCTGTGGCGCCTGGGGCGCCCGGCCCTGGGCCGACGGACTCGACGGCAACTCGCACATGTTCGCCAACATGGCGTCGCACTCGATCGAAGTGACGGAGGCAGAGCATCCGATCCAGTTGCTCGCCTATGAGTTCGTCGCCGACAAGGCCGGCGCCGGCAAGTACCGCGGCGGCGTTCCGTTTCGCCGCGACTACCGCTTCCTCGAAGAGGAAGGCACGCTCCAGGTCCGCTCCGATCGCCGCGATCACCGCCCCTTCGGTCTCTATGGCGGCAATCCGGGGATGCCGTCGGAGAATTATCTGAATCCTGATGGCGAGAACCGGGTACTTCCGGGCAAGCTGACGATGACGGTGAAACGAGGCGACATCTTCCGCCATGTGCTGGCCGGCGCCGGGGGTTGGGGCGATCCGCTGGAGCGCGATCCGGCGGCGATTCTGAAGGACGTGCGCAACGAGCTCTTGTCACCCGCGAAGGCCGAGGCCGACTACGGTGTCGTCGTCGATACGACAAGCTGGACTGTGGATGCATCCGCAACCGAGGCCAGGCGCGCGGCACGTCGCAAGGCGCGCGGCTGGCTCGAGGTGCCGAAGGTGCAATGGCACGACCCTTTCCTGACCAAGCAACCGACGAGGCGCAACGCGTGACCACTTATCGTGTCGGCGTCGACATCGGCGGTACCTTCACCGACATCGTTCTCTTGGGCGAGAACGGCACCATCCACACGGCCAAGATCTCCTCAAGCGTCGGCAACTACGCCGCCGCCATCGTCGAGGGGTTGAGCCAACTCTTCCGCGAAACCGGCCTGGATGGTCGCGTGATAGAGGAGATCCGGCACGGTACCACGGTCGCCTCCAACGCCATCCTGGAGCACAAGGGAGCCCGCACCGGTCTCATCACCACCAAGGGCTTTCGTGACATCCTGGAGATCCGGACGCTCCGGATGCCCAGGCTCTATGACATCGCCTGGACCAAGCCGCCGCCGCTGGTCGAACGCTATCTCCGCCAGGTGGTCGACGAGCGTGTCGATGCCCATGGAACGATCGAGCATGCGCTCGATCCGGCGGATGCCGAGCGCGCGGTCGCTGCCCTCCTCGCCGAGAAGGTCGAGGCGATCGCCGTCTGTCTGCTTAACTCCTTCACCAATCCAAAGCATGAGCTGATGATCGCGGATATCGTCCGTAGGACGGCACCTGGGCTTCCGCTCTCCGTCTCGTTCGAAGTACTTCCGGAAGTCAAGGAGTACGAGCGCACATCGACCGTCGTGGTGAACGCTTATGTGATGCCGATCGTTTCCAGCTACCTCCGTGCGCTCCGGCGAGGAATGGACGAGGCCGGCATCCCGGCGCGCCTGTTGCTGATGCAGTCGAATGGCGGCCTCACCACCGACGTCGCCGCGGCCGAGCGGCCGATGAACATCATCGAGTCCGGTCCCGCGGGCGGCGTGGTCGGGGCGCAGGCGCTGGCCCGCACCAAGGGCCTCCCTAAGATCCTGACTTTCGACATGGGGGGCACCACCGCGAAGGCCTCGATGGTTGAGGACGGCGAGGTGACCCGTGCCGCCGAGTACTCGGTCGGCGCCGGCATCATGATCGGCTCCCGGCTCCTAACCGGCGCCGGATACACGTTGAAGGTTCCGGCGATCGACCTGGCGGAGGTCGGCGCCGGGGGCGGGTCTCATGTCTGGATCGACGCCGGCGGCTCACTGCAGATCGGGCCCGAAAGCGCCGGCGCCTCGCCCGGGCCGGTCTGCTACGACAAGGGGGGCGAGACGCCGACGGTCACCGACGCCAACGTGGTCCTGGGTTATATCAACCCGCAGCATCTGGTCGGTGGCGCCGTCAAGCTGAACGCGACCAAGGCGAGACAGGCCTTTATCGACAAGGTCGCCACGCCCATGGCCATGTCGATCGAGCGGGCAGCCTATGGCGCGCACCTGATCGCCGCCTCCAACATGATCCGAGCGATCAAGTCGGTCTCGACCGAGCGCGGCCGCGATCCGAGAGAATTCGCACTGTTCGCCTTCGGCGGCAACGGCCCGCTCTTCGCCGCCGGCATGGCTAGGTCGCTCGGGATGAAGCGCATCGTGGTGCCCCCCTCGGCCGGCCTCTTCTCCTCCTTCGGCCTGCTCTATGCCGACGTCGAGCATCACTATGCCCGCACCTTCCGGCGCCTCCTGCGCAAGGCCGACCTCACTGAGATCGAGTCAGCCTGGGCGGTGCTGGCGGAACAAGCCCTCGACCAGCTGAAGGTCGAAGGCTTCAGCGGCGCCAGCGCCCGTCTCCGCCGCTCGGCATCGCTCCACTACCAGGGGCAGAGCTACGAGCTGACCGTACCCATGCCTGACGGACCGATTGACGGCAGGATGGTCGCCCATCTGGAGGAAGCCTTCGGTCGCGAGCACGAGAAGACCTATGGCCATCGGGCAGGAACGGAGGAACCCGTCGAACTGGTGGCGATGCAGGTGGTTGGCCAGGGTCTCCGCAAAAGCGGTGTGCCGGCGCTGGTACGATCCAGCCGGGCCGAGCCGAACCCGCCACCGCCGCGCCCGGCCTATTTCGGACCGGAGACCGGCTGGCTAGAGACACCGGTCCTACGCCGCTCCGATCTCGGCGGCGGCCAGACGGGGCCGCTGATCGTCGAGGAGTATGATGCGACCTGTGTCGTCCCGCCGGGTGCGTGCGCCAGCCTCGACACCGCCGGGAACATCGTCATCGACCTTTAAAGCCGTCACTCGCCGATCAGGTGCAGGACGATCTCGCGCCGGCTGGGTGCCCGGCGATGCTCGAACAGATAGATCCCTTGCCAAGTGCCGAGAACCATCCGTCCAGCCTCGACCGGGATGCTCAGTTGAACCTGGGTCAACGCGGTACGGAGATGCGCCGGCATGTCGTCGGCACCTTCCGTATCGTGGATGTAGAGGCCCGGCTGCTCCGGCGCGAGTCGCTCGAAATACGCCTCCAGATCCCGCCGCACGTCTGGATCGGCATTTTCCTGGATGAGGAGCGAAGCTGAAGTGTGGCGACAGAATACCGTCAGCAAACCGGTCACAATCCCTTGCTCCTCGAGCCAGCGGCGGATGGTTGCGGTGAGTTCGATCAGGCTCCGCCCCCGGGTCTCGACGTCGAATTGATGAAGTGCCTGACGCATGCCCTTCGTCTCTCCACGATGTCGCAACCTTCGCTGGGAA
>CAMDFP010000199.1 GCA_945897335.1 Asaia bogorensis
CGGTGATGAAGGTGGCGACGCCGCCACCTGCGGTCGGCGCCCGGCGGAAGTGCAGCCAGGTACCGTTCGGGCGCCGCCGTTCCCATTCCTGCGTGCGTTCTGGCCCGAACTGCAGAAGCCGGCGCCGGGCCTCGGCCGCCGGCTCGACCTGGCCGAATTCTCCCTGCTCCGCCCTCCAGAGGAGGATCTCTTCCAGAGGAGCACCGAAGCGCCCGAATCTGGCCGGCAATCCCAGCAGTTTGAGCCAGCGCTCGTTCCACAGGATCAGGCGCCGATGAGCGTCATAGACGCTGATTCCCTGCTCGCTGTGCTCCAGGACCACGCGCAGGAGATCCGTGTCGAGGACGTCGGAGTCGCCGGCCTCAGGAACTGGGTCGATCGGGGTCATTTGAGCCTTGATCAACCTAACAGGGTGGCTCTCGGGCGCAAAGCCGCCGGCGCTGAGAAATTGTTAACTACTTTGGGTGCAAGCTCTCCCTCGTGACCCAGACCCATACCTCATTGGCAGGCGTTTCCCGTCAGGCCGCTCCTGTGCCCCCGCCCGGGCCGGCCGAGTCCTTCGAAGCGCGTGCGGCGGAGATCCTGGGAGGGCGCGAGCCCGTCACGGCCGGCAAGCTGCACCTCATCAGCTTCGTCGCAATCAAGGAGCATTTCGGCGTCGATTGGCCCCATATGGCTCTAAAGGCCGAGGGCCTGATGCGCCGCGCCATCGAGCGCCGGCTGCTGCCCTCGGATGTGTATCGCAAGGGGGCCGATCTCGACTTCGTGATTCTCTTCCCGTCGCTCTCCCCGCAGGAGGGGCGGTTGAAATGCGCCCAGATCGCCGAGGAGATCACCCGCTCGTTGGTGAGCGAACTCGGTGCCGAGGTGGCCCAGGTCGACGCCGGCGCCGCCGTGGTTGATTCCAAGGCCATGCTGGCGATCATCCAGCAGGATGGCGATCTCGCCGAGGCGATCGCGAGCGAGGTCGCCAAGTCCGTCGCAACCCCGGCGAAGGAAGGCGAACGCTCCTCGGCCCTCGACCACGTGCGCTTCCTGTTCCGCCCGATCTGGGATGTGAAACGGAACGCCGTCTTCAATTTCCTCTGTGTTCCGATGGTGAAGACCCAAGGTGGTCGGGTGCATGCGGGCGAGGCTGCGGTCGAGGGACTCGAGGATCGGCACTTCCGCCTGGACTACGATCTTCGCCTGCTGAAGCGCGTGCTCGATGTGCTGATGCGGGTCGGTGCCCAGGATCGGCGGCTGCTGTTCACCATTCCCGTCCACGTCGACACGGTCAGCTTTGGTCCGTTCCGTACCGAGTATCTGAGGCTCTGGCGCGAGCTTCCCCTGAGCCTCCAGCGCCTGGCCGTCTTCGATCTCGTCGGCGGCACCGAGGGCTTCCCCCAGAGCCGCCTGATCGAAATCCTTCCCAGCCTGAAGCCTGTATCCCGGGCGGTGACGCTCCGGATGCCGCTCCAGGCCGCAGGCGCGGTCGGCCGCTTCGCCCATGTGGGTCTGCATGCGCTTTCGACCGAGGCCACCTCGATCCGCGAAGAGGGCGCTCAGGGCGAGTTCGAGAAGTTCGTCGTTGCGACCGAGAAGGCTCACCTGCTTACATACCTGCATGGCATCCGTTCGGGCAGTCTGGCGCTCGCCGCCGTCGGGGCGGGTTTCAGCTTCATCGACGGCCCTGCGATCGGGACCGCCGAGGTCAATCCCAAGGATGCGCTTCGCTTCAGCATCGAGGACCTGTACGCCAAGCGTTGACCGGTATGTCGGTCCGACGTGATGGCGACCGAGCCTAGGCTGGCCGCGCCACCCGGATTCGGCTTGCGCCTCCGGATTCTCGTCGTCGTCTTCGTTCCGCTGATCCTGCTTGCGGGCCTGCTTCTCTTCACCCGGCTCCTGGACGATGGCGCCTTCGTCTGGCGTGCCGTCGCCATCTTCGGCCTTCTCGGGGCCACCGCTGCCGTGGCGTGGTTCGCCTTCACCCTCAGCCTCGCTCGTCCCTTCGAACGCCTGGCTCGCGCCGCCCGCCTGATGACCGGCGGAGCGACACTGGTACAGGTCGGGCCCGACTACGCGCCGGGCGAACTCGGCCAGGTCGAGCGGGCCTTCGACGCGATGGTCGAGACGGTCGTGCACCAGAAGCTGGAGATCGAGGAGGCGCGTCGGACCCTCGACGAAGCGATCAGCAGTCTCGGCGACGGACTAGCGCTCTACGATGCCGACGAACGGCTGATTTTCTGCAACGAGCAGATGCGCATGTTGTACGGGCCGATCGGGCACCTGATGATTCCAGGCGTCCGGCTCGAGGATCTTGCGCAGGCACAGATCGAGCATAGCGGCGCCGACCTGTCCTCCGAGCAGAAGGCCGAGCGGCTGGCTCAATTCCTGGCGCGATTTCGCACCCGCGAGACGAATACGTTGACGCGCTATCTCGATGGCCGCTGGATGCGGAGCTCGCGCTATGCGACCTCGACCGGCGGAACCGTGGTCACCGTCGCGGATGTCAGCGACATGGTGCGGCGCGAGCAGGAGCTCGAAGCGCTCAACCGGCGGATCCGGGCTTATACCGATGCGTCGGCCGACTGGCTCTGGGACCAGGACGCCTCCTTCCGATTCACCTTCATGACGTCGAGTCCTGGCCTCTACGACCCCAAGGCCGCGCTGGGCAAGACGCGCTGGGAGATCGACAGCGACCCCGATCTCAACGCCTCCCTCTGGCCGGCGCACCGCGCCCGGCTCTATCGGCGCGAGCCGTTTCGAGACTTCCGCTTCCGCGTGCGTGCGGCGGATGGCCGGATCAGGACGCTGTCGGTCAGCGGCCTTCCGGTCTATGCCGCCGACGGATCCTTCGACGGCTATTGCGGCGTCGGGCGCGACATCACCGAGGAGGCCGAGGCGACCGAGAGCCTGCGCCTGTCGGAAGGGCGCTTCAGGGCTCTGGCGGAGACCGCGCCGACAGGGATCTATCGGATGGATGCGGCCGGCACGATTGTCTTCGTCAACGAGGTGTGGCGAAGGATCACCTCGCTCGGGCCCCTCCCACTCGGCGCCGTCGCGTGGCGCGAAGCACTGCACCCCGACGAGCGCGACCGGGTGGTGCAGGCGTGGGACGAAGCCCTCGGCCGCGGCCAGGACCTCCGCCAGGAATACCGTGTTCGCCGGCCTGACGGTGGCGTCCGCTGGGTCGCAGACACCGCCGCACCCGAGCTCGACCTCGAGGGCGGACTGACCGGATTCGTCGGTACCCTCACCGACATCACCGAAAAGCGCGAGATCGAGGCCCGACTGGAGCAGTCGCGCAGGCTGGAGGCGATCGGCCAGCTCACCGGCGGCATCGCTCACGACTTCAACAACCTGCTGATGGTCGTGCTCGGCAATGCCGAGATGCTCGAGGACCTGGCGAACCGGGGCGGGGAGATCAAGCCGGAGCGGCTGCTGCGGCTGGCGCGCACGCTCCTGAATGCCGCCGAACGCGGCTCCGCGCTGACTCAGAATCTGCTGGGCTTCTCGCACCGCCGCTCGGTCCGTCCGGAGAAGATCTCGGTTCACCGTCGTATCCAGGACCTGGGAGAGCTGATCCGGCGAAACCTCGGTGGCGGCATCACGCTGGTCTTCGATCTTTCAGCCGAGCGCGACGAGATCATGATCGACATGACCCAGCTCGAGAACGCAGTGATCAATCTTGCGCTCAATGCGCGAGATGCGATGCCGTCGGGTGGGCGGATGACGATAGCGACCAGGACCCTCGCGATCGGGGCGCCCTCCCGGCCCGACACTGGTGAGTTGCCGGCCGGCCCCTACCTCGCCCTCGCGATCGCCGATACCGGTAACGGGATGCCGCCCGAGGTGTTGTCGCGCGCCATCGAGCCCTTCTTCACCACGAAGCCGGAAGGACAGGCCTCCGGGCTCGGACTCAGCCTCGCCTATGGCGTCGTCAAGCAGGCAGGCGGCGAGATCAGGATCGAGTCGGAGCCAGGCAGGGGGACGACCGTGACCCTGATCCTGCCCCTGGTGGAAGATTCGGCGACGTTGGAGAACTCGAATGCGCCCATGGTCGTTCAGCCGGATGCTCTTGCTGCCAAGGCCAGTCGTCCGCGCGTGCTGGTCGTGGACGACGATGGACCGGTGCTCTCGGTGATGTCGGCTCAGCTCCAGCGGCTGGGTTGCGAAACGGTAGGCGCCAGCTCGGCCGAGGCCGCGCTACGACTGCTGGCGGCCGATCGGCCGTTCGACCTTTTGTTCAGCGACATCGACCTCGGCTCGGGTCGCGACGGCTTCACGCTCGCGAGCGAAGCCAAGACAATCCGCCCCGACATCCGGATCATGCTGACGACGGGCAAGCTGGTCGAGCGCGGCGACGCGGACGAAACGCTTCCGATCCTGCCGAAGCCGTTCACGCTTCGCGAGCTCGAAGAGAGGCTCCGTGACGTTCTCGACTGATCGCTAGCGGCGGGTGGTGACCGGTGCCGCCAGCACGTAGCCGGCGCCGTGAACGGTCTTGATCAGTGCGGGCTCGCGCGGATTGCCCTCGATCTTCCGTCTCAGCTTTCCGACCATGACGTCGATGCTGCGGTCGAATGGACCGGCGGAGCGATGCCGGGTCATGTCGAGAAGCTGGTCGCGCGACAGCACGCGCTGAGCATGTAGGGCCAGCACGCGCAAAAGCTCGAACTCGGCGGCGGAGAGTACGATGTCGGTACCGTCCGTCCGCATCAGGCGTCGGCGTCCGCAATCCAGGGTCCAGTCGGCAAAGGCGAGGATGGTGTCGTTCGAGGTTGGCGGCACGCCCCCGACGGCCACCGTCCGCCGGAGCACACTTCGGATCCGGGCCAGGAGCTCGCGCAGGTGGACCGGTTTACCGAGATAGTCGTCGGCGCCGAGCTCGAGTCCGACGACCCGGTCGACCGGGTCCCCCCGGCCGGTGAGGATGACGATCCCCGCCTGGGTGGTGGAGCGGACATGGCGGGTGAGGTCGAGGCCGCTCTCGTCCGGCAGCCCGAGGTCGACCACGACCAGGTCGAAGCCTCCCCGCGCCAGCCGCCGCCGGGCGGAGGCGCCGTCAGGGGCCCGATCCACGTCCAACCCTTCCTCCGAAAGGTAGTCGCTGATCGTTGCGGATAGATCCGGATCGTCCTCCACCAGGAGGATCTTCGGGCGCTTCGTATCCAGGGCGGTCATTGCTCGATTTAGCCGTCGGCGGCGGAGGACGGGGTGAAACGTGCGTTGAGGATACCTGAAGTTACAAATCTTTACACGCCGGACATTCGTCCCTTACGTCGCCGGATGATGTTGCCTACATGGGCTCTGCAGCCGTCACGAATTCCTCCGCCGCTTTCGAGCCGGCGGTCCTGGACATGCTCGATGCCATCGACTTTCCGGTGGCCTTGCCCGACTCCACCCGAAGGGTGGTCCGCATCAACGTAGCGGCAGGTGCATTTGCGGCCGATGACGGCGTTCCCGGGTTGCGGCTTGTCGAGGGTCACCATTGGGCTGATCTCTGCCGGAGTGCGGACATCGTCGGCACGGCAGCGTCGGAAATGGAGGACCTGATCGTCGGCATCGGCGAGCGCCGGATCGTCTCCGGGGCAGTCGAGTATGCGGCACGCCGGCGAGGACGCTTCAAGGCCTACCGGCTGACGGCGAGGGCGCTTGCCGGCGACAACGGGCGGATACTGGTAACTCAGGTCGATCGGACCCGCCTCGGCCTGGCCGAGCGCCGGCTGCTCGAGGCCGAGCAGCGCCTTGCGGATATCGCGGAGCTTTCGTCCGACTGGCTTTGGAGCACCGACGAGGAGCTGCGAGACGGCGCTGATCGAGGAGGACGACGACCGTCTGCGCGGGAGCGCCGACCTCGACACCGCCCGGCGCTATTCGCGGCTGAGCGTGATCGACGACGGGCCGGCATCCCATCGGAGGTCCTGCCGCGCATCTTCGACCCGTTCTTCACCACCAAGCCGGTCGGTCAGGGAACCGGCCTCGGCCTCCCCGTCGTCCATGGGCTGGTCAGCCAGGTCGGCTGTGCGATCGAGATCATCTGCGATGGCGGTGCGCGCTTCGACATCCTGCTGCCGATCGTCCAAGGCGAGGCCGATCTGAAATCTGAAAGGAACACAAATGGCGCGCATTCTTCTGATCGATGACGACGAGACTGTCCGCTACGCGCTGAAGCAGGTGCTGGAGCGGGCCGGCCACCAGGTCGGGGAGGCCTCCGACGGCCAGGTCGGCATCGAAAAATTCGAGACGCATCGCCCCGACCTGGTCATCACCGACATCATCATGCCGAACCAGGAAGGCATCGAGACCATCATCAAGCTCCGCCGCCTGGCGCCGGAAGTGGTGATCATCGCCATGTCCGGGGGCGGCCGTACCGGCAACCGCGACTTCCTCTCCATGGCCGAGAAGCTCGGCGCCGCCAGGGTGATGGCGAAGCCGTTTCGGCCGAAGGAGCTGGTCGAGGCGGTTGCGTCGCTGCTGCCTGACGCCGCCTAGATCTCGAACTTGATGCCCTGGGCCAGCGGCAGCTCGCGGGAGTAGTTGATGGTGTTGGTCGCGCGCCGCATGTAGCCCTTCCAAGCGTCCGAGCCCGACTCGCGGCCGCCGCCCGTTTCCTTCTCGCCGCCGAAGGCACCGCCGATCTCGGCTCCCGACGGGCCGATGTTGACGTTGGCGATACCGCAGTCGCTGCCGACGGCTGCCATGAACGTCTCGGCTTCCCGGACATCCGTGGTGAAGACGCTGGATGCCAAGCCCTGCGGCACGTCGTTGTTGAGGGCGACGGCTTCGGCGAACTCCCGGTATTTGAGCGTGTAGAGGATCGGCGCGAAGGTTTCGCGGCGAAGCGTATCGGTCTGACGCGGCATCGCCGCCAGCGACGGGCGCACGTAGTAGCCGCCGGGGAACTGGTTCTCGAGCTGGCGCTCGCCGCCGAAGACCTGCCCGCCCTCCGACTTCGCCTGGGTCAGCGCCGCCTGCATGGCGTCAAAGGCCGCCTTGTCGATCAGCGGTCCGACCAGTGTGCCGGCCTCGCGCGGATCGCCGATGCGGACCGAGGCATAGGCCTTCCGCAGGCGCTCGACCAGGCCGTCATGGATCGACTCGTGCACGATCAGGCGGCGAAGCGTGGTGCAGCGCTGGCCGGCGGTGCCGACGGCCGAGAACAGGATGCCGCGGATCGCCAGCTCCTGGTCGGCCGAGGGGGCGACGATCATCGCGTTGTTGCCGCCGAGCTCCAGGATCGAGCGGCCGAGCCGGCGGGCGACGGTCTCGGCCACCGCCTTGCCCATGCGGGTCGAGCCGGTGGCGCTGACCACCGGCACCTTCGGGCTTTCGGCCATGAGCCGGCCGATCTCGGCGCCGCCCAGGATCAGGGTGAGGAGACCGTCGGGCACGCCGCCGAAGCGCTTGGCCGCGCGCTCGAACAGGCGCGCGCAGGCGAGCGCGGTGAGCGAGGTCTTCTCAGACGGCTTCCACACCACGGAGTCGCCGGAGACCAGCGCCAGCGCCGCGTTCCACGACCACACCGCGACCGGGAAGTTGAAGGCGGAGATGACGCCGCAGACGCCGAGCGGATGCCAGGTCTCCATCATGCGGTGGCCCGGCCGCTCGGAGGCGATGGTGAGGCCGTAGAGCTGGCGGGAAAGGCCGACGGCGAAGTCGCAGATGTCGATCATCTCCTGGACCTCGCCCTGGCCCTCCTGGACGATCTTGCCGGCTTCCAGCGTCACCAGCTGGCCGAGATCCTCCTTGGCGGCGCGCAGTTCCTCGCCGAACAGGCGCACCAGCTCGCCCCGGCGCGGCGCCGGCACCTGGCGCCAGGCGAGGAAGGCCGAATGCGCCTTGTCGATCGCCGCTTTTGCCGCTTCCGGCGAGGTCGAGGCCAGCCGGCCGATCTCGCCGCCGTCGATGGGCGAGCGGCAGATGAGGTCACCCTTGGCGAGGTCGCTCGCTGAGATCCCAAGGCGCTGGAGAAGGGCGGCGGCGTCCATGCGATGTCTCCCTGATCAAGGCGGCTGGCTTAGCGAGCCTGACCCTTCAGTGCAAGGGCGGGGCGGGTTAGGCTCGCCGAAACCGCTAACGGGAGGGACGCAGATGACGGTCAAAGTGGGCGAGGGCGACTGGACCTACGAGCCGGTCGAGGACTGGGCCAAGCTGCCGCCGGGCTGGTCGTTCAAGGAGATCGGCTCGGTCGGCGTCGACGCCAAGGACAATGTCTACGTCTTCAATCGCGGCGAGCATCCGATGATCGTCTTCGACCGCGACGGCAACTTCCTGAAAAGCTGGGGCGAGGGCATCTTCCCGCGCGCGCACGGCCTGCACATGGGGCCGGACGAGACGGTCTGGCTGACCGACGACGGCGACCACACCGTCCGGCAATGCACCTTGGACGGCAAGGTGCTGCTGGAGATCGGGGTTCCCGGCAAGCCGACGCCCTACATGAGCGGGCTGCCGTTCCATCGTTGCACCCACACGGCGCTGTCGCCGAAGGGCGAGATCTACGTTTCGGACGGCTATGGCAACTCCTCGGTGCACAAATTCTCGCCCGACGGCAAGCTGCTGAAGTCCTGGGGCGGGCCGGGCACCGATCCCGGCGAGTTCAACATCGTCCACAACATCACCTGCGACGGCGACGGCCTCGTCTATGTCGCCGACCGCGAGAACCACCGCGTTCAGATCTTCGACGGCGAGGGCCGCTACCAAGGCCAGTGGAACAACATCCATCGGCCCTGCGCGCTGTTCATGCCGGCGGGCAAATGTCCGGTCTGCTACATCGGCGAACTCGGCCCCGGCATGGCGGTCAATCGCAACGTGCCGAACATCGGCCCGCGCTTAAGCGTCGTCGACCATACCGGCAAGCGGCTCGCCCGCATCGGCGCCAGGACCGGCCCCGGCCTCGGGCCGACCGAGTTCCAGGCCCCGCACGGCATCACGGTGGACAGCCGCGGCGACATCTATGTCGGCGAGGTCTCCTGGACCAACTGGCCGACCTTCTATCCCGACAAGCCGAGGCCCGAGGGACTCCGCTCGCTGCACAAGTTCCGAAAGGTGACGGCGGCCGGCTGATCGGGACGCGAGTCACCCCCACCCCAACCCTCCCCCATCAAGGGGGAGGGAGTAATGCGCTTCCTGTCCCCTCCCCCCTTTGTGGGGGAGGGTTAGGG
>CAMDFP010000200.1 GCA_945897335.1 Asaia bogorensis
CGCCGACGCCTCCCCCGGCTGCGCCGCCGCCGCCTGCCGCCGCGTCCGCGGCGCCGGCGCCGTCTCCCGGTGCCCCTGCCGTGACGCGCCGCTCGGGAGAGACGCCGCTGGCCGCTCCGGCTGCCGTTCCGACGCCGGTGCCCCCCGCAGCCGCGACTCCCCCCGCCGTTGCCGCATCGCCGGCGCCGCCGCCATCGTCCGACCGTTCGCGGCGCCCGGGCGAAATGGCGAGGCCCGTGACCCCGGCCGCATCGACGCCGGCTGTTACCGCGGCGCCCGCCGCCGTTGCGGCCGCGCCCGTGCCGGCGACCGATGCGAATGCCCGCCGGATGGACGACATCCGCGGCAGCCGGAGGCAGTCGCAGGAGAACGGCCGAACGGTGATCCGCGAGTCCGGCCGGACCATCATCCGAGAAGGCGGGCGGAACACGATCCGCTACGACGAGACCGAGCGCATGCGTTCCAACGCTCGCGACGTCTCCGTGCAGCAGCGCGGTCGCGAGACCGTGACCACGGTGGTGCGCCCGGATGGCTCGCGCGTCGTCACCGTCGTCGATGACAACCAGCGCCTGATGCGGCGGAGCCGCGTCGATGGCGGCGGCCGCGAGGTCGTCATCATCGACAATACGCGCCGACCCATGGCGGCCGGGGCGCGTCCGTTCGTCCGTCTAGCCCCGCCCAAGCACCGCGTCCCGCGCGACCGCTACGTCGTGGCGGCGGCGATGGTCGCGGCGCCGATCATCATCGAGACCCTGCAGGCGCCGCCGGTCGAGCATATCGAGCGGCCCTATGCCCTGGATGAGATCCGCAACAGCGTCAGCGTCCGTGATCGCATGCGGCGCATCGACGTCGACACGATCACCTTTGAGACCGGGTCCTGGGAGGTGCTGCCCGACCAGGTCGCAGCGCTTGAAGGCATCGCCCAGGCGATGCGACGTGTGATCGAGCGCAACCCTGCCGAGGTGTTCCTGATCGAAGGCCACACCGATGCGGTCGGGCCGGACATCGACAATCTGTCGCTGTCCGACCGGCGTGCCGAGTCCGTCGCCCTCGTGCTCACCGAACGCCACGGCGTTCCCGCGGAAAACCTGACGACCCAGGGTTATGGCGAAGAGTTCCTCAAAGTCGCGACCACCGGCGCGTCCCGCGAGAACCGGCGCGTCGCCGTCCGTCGCATCACGCCGCTGCTCTCAGGCACCGACGGCGCGGGCTGAGCCGATCTCGGCGAACAGGTAGCGATCGAACCAGCTGGGAAAGGCGCGTGCGAGGGGCTTCGGCCCTTCGACCGCCAGGCCCATCCTCTGTGCGGCGGCGAAGCCGACATCGCCTCGCCACCAGGCGACCAGCGCCGGCAGCCGAGCACGGACGCGGAGCGGTTCGGGGAAGCCCGGGTTCTGCGTGCAGAGCGACGCCTCCGATGTCTTCAGCAGCATGAAGCGGGGCTGACGGCGTCCGTCGACCTCGAAGCGGACGACCAGCGGGTCCTCCGGCAAGGCGTCGAAGCGGACGCGTCGCTGCATGTCGACGAGCAGGGGATCAAGGTCGAGATCCTCGTCCTCGGCGTGCCGGGGCAGCCATCGCTGTCCCCAGGTCGCGAGCGCGCCCACCAGCGTCATTAATTCCGCCCCTGCTTCGGTCAGCGTGTACTCGGGACCATGCGGTCCCTCGCTGCGGGCGACGGCACCGACCGCGACCAGTGCCTGCAGCCGCTCGGAGAGCATCGTGCGCGAGATCCGCGGGATGCCGCGCCGGATGTCGTTGAAGCGGCGGCTGCCGCAGAGCAGCTCGCGGACGACCAGCAGCGTCCAGCGCCCACCCAACGCCTGATGTGCGCGCGCGACCGAGCAGAATTGACCGTAGCCCGTCATATCGAAACCCTAGCATGGAGCGGCCGGCGCGGTCGGTCCGGATTCCGGACCTGACACGCCGGCGGCCGGGGCCTAAGTGCCGGGTCACACACCAGACAGGGAGACCCGTTTCATGGGCGAGCAGCCTCGGACCATCCTCGATCGCATCGGCGACACCTCCCTGGTGGCCTTGCGCAACGTCGCGCCGAAGACCGGCGCCCGCGTGCTGCTGAAGCTGGAGAGCGAGAACCCGACCGGCAGCATGAAGGACCGGATGGCGCTGGCGATGATCGAGGCGGCGGAGGCGGACGGTCGCCTCAAGCCGGGCGGCTCCGTCGTCGAGTACACCGGCGGCAGCACCGGGGTGTCGCTGTCGCTGGTCTGCGCGGTGAAGGGCTATCCGCTGCACATCGTCACCTCGGACGCCTTCGCCAAAGAGAAGCTCGATCACATGCGGATCCTCGGGGCCAAGCTCCAGATCGTCCCGAGCGAGAGCGGCCGCATGACGAAGAAGCTGACCCTCGACATGATCGAGGCCGCGCGCGTCATCGCCGCCGAGACCGGAAGCTTCTGGACCGACCAGATGAAGAACCGTGACCAGGTCGCGGCCTATCACAAACTGGCGGACGAGATCTGGACTCAGACCGGCGGGCGGATCGGCGGCTTCGTCCAGAGCGTCGGCACCGCGGCCTCGCTTCGCGGGACGGCGGAGGGGCTACGGCGCCACGACGGCCGCGTGACGATCGTCGCGGTCGAGCCGGCGGAGTCCGCGGTCCTGTCGGGCGGGCCTTCGGGTGCCCACAAGATCGACGGCGTCGGGGCGGGATATGTCGTGCCGCTCTGGCAGGAGGGCATCGCCGACCGGATCGAACCGGTCTCGACCGAGGAGTCGAAGGCGATGGCGCTTCGGCTGGCGCAGGAGGAGGGGCTGTTCGCCGGCACCTCGACGGGAGCCAATATTGTCGCCGCGCTCAGACTTGCCGATCAGCTTGGGCCGGAGGCGACCGTGATCACTCTCATGTGCGACACCGGGATGAAGTATCTCCGGACCTTCGGCGAGAGCCTTTAGGGCAGCGCGGCGCCGATGGCGTCGAGGAACTTGTCGACGTCGACTGGCTTGGTCAGGTAGGCGGCGAAGCCGGCCTCGCGTCCGCGGCCGATGTCGCTGCTGAGCGCGCTGGCGCTGAGGGCGAGGACGGGCGTGGCCGCCAGCGCGGGGGTTTCCCTGATCCGCCGCAGAACCTCGTAGCCGTCGAGATCGGGCAGATCGACATCCAGAACGACGAGGTCGGGCCGCTGCTGGGTCGCGAGCGCGAGGCCGGTTTCGCCGTCGACCGCCTCGATCAGCCTCACGTCCTGAAGCGTCGCCAGGATGTTGCGCACCAGTGCGAGATTGGCGGGATTGTACTCGACATAGAGGACCGAGAAACCTGACTTGTGCCTGGCGCGCCCGCGACGGTGCGGAGCGGGCTCTGTCTCCTGGCTCGAGCCGACATGAACGGGAATGTCGATCCAGAAGCGGCTGCCTTTCCCCGGCGTGCTGGAGAAGCCGATGGATCCGCCCATGAGTTCGACAAGCCGCCGGCTGAGAGCGAGGCCGATGCCGGTCCCTTCGATCGCCTTGTGCTCGGCGCCGAGGCGGTTGAACGGCTGGAACAGCTCGGCCTGCCGGCTTTCAGGAATCCCGTTGCCGGTATCCGTGACGGTGATGCGGACCTTGTGTTCGCCTTTCTGTTCATAGGAGAAGATGACGGCACCGCCTGACCGGTTGTACTTGATCGCGTTCGAGCCGAGATTGATCAGGACCTGGGCAAGCCGGACCCGATCGGCGAGGATCCCCGGCAGTCCGAGGCCGAACTCCCCGGGATCGAGGGTGATGCCGGACTTCTCGGCGGACTGCGCCAGCGTCGCCATGACTGACTTCGTCAGCGGGCCGAGATCGACGCGCTCGATCGAGACGCTCAGCTTGCCGGCGTCGACCTTGCTGAGGTCGAGGACGTCGTTGATGAGGTCGAGCAGGTGGTGGCCGCCGCTGAGGATATGCCCGACGAATTCTTTCTGCTTGGTGCTGAGCGTGCCGAAATAGGATCCGTCCAGCAGCTGGGCGAAACCGAGGATCCCGTTCATCGGAGTCCGGAGCTCGTGGCTCATCAACGCCAGGAATTCCGACTTGGAGCGGTTGGCGTCGTCGGCCACCTGCTTTTCGATGAGCATGCGGCGCTCGCTCAATTCGGCGAGATCGCGCTCGCGTGCCCGTGTATCGATGAGCTCAGCGGCCTTCGCGAGGGCCTGTCCCAGCTCGTCCACCTCCTTGATCTCGACCGCGGGAATTTCGACCTTCTCCCGCGAGCCGAGCGCCAGCGCCGGAGCGGCCAGCGCCTCCAGCGAACGCGTTACGCGCCCGCCGATGGCGTGAGCCAGCACCACACCCGCCATCAGCACCAGGATGGACAGCGCGACGTTGACCATCAGCGCCTGCTGTAGGCTGGTCGTCACCACGCTCGTCGGGACCTCGAAGGCGATCGTCCATCCGGTCCGGGGCGATCTGCTGAATCCGCCGAAGAAGGGGACTCCCTCCGGCGAGACGACCTCGTAGGTCCCCTCCGCGTTGATGGATGCCCGCTGCATGAGCTCAGGCATCGCCTTCTTGCCGACGAACCGTTCCGGAGTCTCGGTCCGGGCGCCGATCGTTCCCTGGCGATCGAGAATGGAGACGATCCAGCCAGACGGGATGTTCTGGCGCTGAAGCACCTCGGTCAGGCGGTCGGAGAACATACCCATGCCGACGAGATACCGGGCCTGGCCGTCGATGAAGGCCGGCACCGTGTTGCCGAGGACCAGCCTGCCGGTGGCCGGCCCTACGAACAGGTCGGAGACCACGGGCTTTCCGGTCTCGAGCGCGCGGTTGATCATCCTGAGGTCGGTCTCGCGCGGCAGTGGCGTGCCGAAGGGGCGGACGGTGTTGACCAATTGCTGGCCGGTAGGATCGTGAACCACGATATTGCTGCCGATCTGACTTGGCAGCAGCGTCTGGGCTTCGGCGTAAAAGGCCGCGAGGTTGCCGGACCGGAGCTGAGTCGATGCAGCCAGCACCTGCAGGACCGAGTGGACGCCGTTGATGTCGGCATCGACCGTCTGCATCAGCGCGCGCGCGGTGGCGACCATGTCGCGTTCGGCGCTGGCGCGCTCGCGCCGGTAGGATTCGAGGATCAGGAACCCCGCCATCAGCGCCGCCGGTACGATGCAGGCAATCGCCAGCCAGCGCAGCCAGAACTGCAGCGTTCGCGGGCGCGGGCGGATGGAAGGCTGGGCAGGCGACATTATGCGGATCTGCAGGTTGCCGAGGAGGTGCTCGTCCGTTTCGTCGGGATAGTCTCGGATACCGGCAGGCTATTCGGTCGCTATCGGTGATGCCCTATCGACGACGCTATGGGAAGAATGTGAAAATCTATTAACAAAATCTCGCTAAAAACTCTCTAGTTTATAAGCCGATTTTTGGGAGCTGCCGGGAAGGGGCAATCCGTTCAGCGACATTGGTGCTTGCCTCTGCGTCGGCTGATTCTCCCAATGACCCCTTCCTCCGCCTCACATGCGCGCTTCCATGACCAGACCGAATATCCTGCTCATCACTTCCGATCAGCACCGTGGCGACTGCTACGGCTTCGAGGGCCGGGCGGTGAAGACGCCGCATCTCGACCGGATGTCGGCGGAAGGAACCCGGTTCGCCGCCTGCATCACCCCCAATGTGGTTTGCCAGCCCTCCCGCGCCTCGATCCTCACCGGGCTCCTGCCGCGCACGCATGGGGCCTGGGACAACGGCATCGATCTCGATGAAGGTGTAGGCCAGCACGGTTTCGCCGGGACTTTCGCCAAGGCCGGATGGAAAACCGGCTTCATCGGCAAGGCGCATTTCTCCACCGTCCATACCTTCCAGCCGACCGGGCGGCCGGAGTGCCGGCGCAGCACGGTGAATTTCGGCCCGGAGTGGAATGGTCCCTATATGGGCTTCGAGCACGTCGAGATCGTGCTCACCGGCCACAACTCCTTCCTGCCGCAGGTACCGCCCGAAGGGCTGCATTACGAGCGCTGGTATCATCAGGGCGGACGTGGCGAGCGGCTGGACCAGCTCTACTCGACCCGGCTGCCGCCCGATGTCGGTGCGGCGCAGACCCATAACTCGGCGCTGCCGACCGCCTTCCACAACTCGACCTGGGTCGGGGACCGCACCATCGAGTTCCTGCGGACCAACCGGGACGACCGCTTCATCGCCTGGGCCTCATTTCCCGATCCGCACCACCCGTTCGATGCGCCGGATCCGTGGTGCTGGATGCACCGGCCGGACGAGGTCGATCTGCCCGCCCATCGCACGATGGACCTGGACCGGCGTCCGTGGTGGCACCGCGCCAGCCTGGAAGGCATTCCGGCGATGGCCGACCCGGCGCTGCTCGCCTTCCGCCAGAAGCAGTCGCGGGTGCCGCCGCAGACCGACGAACAGCTCCGCCACATGATCGCCAACTACTACGGCATGATCTCGCTGGTCGACCACAATGTCGGGCGCATCCTGCAGTCGCTGGCCGATCTCGGCCTCGCGGACAACACGATCGTGGTCTTCACTTCCGACCATGGCGACTGGCTCGGCGACCACGGCCTGATCCTGAAGGGGCCGATGCATTACGACGGCGTGCTGCGCGTCGGCTGCGTCATGCAGGGACCGGGCATTGCGGCCGGAAAGGTGGTCGGCGATCCGGTCTCCACGCTCGACCTGCCGGCGACCTTCCACGACTACGCCGGCGTCGCGCCCTCCCGCGACCTGCACTCACGCTCGCTGCGTCCTCTGATCGAGGGCGAGGGAGCACGCGACTTCGCCTACAACGAATGGGACCTGCATCCGGCCCGCTGTGGCGTCGCGCTGAAGCTCCGGACGGTGAGGACGGCGACGCACAAGCTGACCCTGGAGATGGAGTCCGGCGCGGGCGAGCTCTACGACCTCGCGCAGGATCCGACCGAGATGGACAACCGCTTCGGCGATCCCGGCGTCGCCAGGATCCAGCGCGAGCTGACCGACATGATCCTGAGTCGCCCCGACGACGTGCACATCACGCAAACGGAGCCGTCAGGGATGGCGTGATAGGAACCCTCCCCCGCGCTTCGCACGGGAGAGGGGATACGAGGCGGTTAGGCCCGATCCGTCGCCAGGTGGAACAGGCAGTCGCCGCGCTCGACGCGGCCGGGGACGCGTTTGCACAGCACCATGCCGTCGCGGGCGAAGACCGTCGGCACGGGCTCCCGCAGCGGGTTGTCGACGAACTGTACGACACCCGCGGTCTGGCCCTTCTTCACCATGGCGCCGAGATCGACATAGGGCTCGAACAGGCCGGCGTCCGGCGCATAGCAGTAGTAGTCGTCGCCGCCGACATCCATCACGCGCGTCTTCGGCTTGTTCGTCGTAAGCGTGCTCTTCGGCAGGATTCCCATGTGCTCCATGACGCGGCGGACGCCGTCCTCGGCGAACTGCTTCGCGTCGACGCCGACCATGCCGGCGCCACCGAGCTCGGTGCCGACGCGGAGCTTGCCGGCGCGCTCGGCGGCACCCGTCGAGGTGCGGTCGCCGCCGCCGACATTGACGTAGCCCACGGGCGCGCCGAAGGCCTCGACCAGTTCGATCAGCTTCGCCGTGCGCGTCTTGTCCGGGCTGACGGCGACCAGCGCGCTCGGGATGTAGAGGAGACTCGATCCGCCCGAATGCAGATCGAGGATGACGTCGGCGCGCGATACCAGCTCGGTCTCGATGAAGTGCGAGATCATCCAGGTCGGTGTCCCGTCCGGATCCCCGGGGAAGGTGCGGTTGAGATTGCCCTGGTCGATCGGTGAGGTCCGCATACCGGCCATCGCCGCCGGGAAGTTCGCAGCCGGCAGGATGATGACGCGACCCTTGATGTCCTTCGGCTGAAGCTCGCGGATCAGCTTGGTCGTGGCGATCTGGCCCTCGTACTCGTCGCCATGATTGCCGGACATGGCCAGCAGAGTCGGACCCTGGCCGTTCCTGACCATTGCGATCGGAATCGCGATATGGCCATAGGCGGAACGATGGACGGAGAACGGCAGCTTGAGCCAGCTCACCTGCTTGCCGTCGGCCTCGAAATCGATGTCGCAGCCGATGCGGGTCTTGCCGCCGCCCATGCCGCCATTCGCCGTCGCGTTAAGCGTCGTCATAAGTCTCAAGTCCTCAGCTCTTCTTGATGTTCCAGAAATACCGGACCGACGAGTTGTGCACGCCGCTCAGGTTCGAGCGGAAGGCCGTCTTGGGGAACCACTGGCCATAGGTGAACCAGATCGCCTTCTCGTAGAGCTGGCGATGCACCTCTTCCAGGATCTGGCGCTGCTTCTTAGGCTCCGCCTCGCGCGTCCAGGCATCCCGCAGCCGCTCGATCTCGGCATCGCAGGGCCAGCCGAACCACGCCTTCTCGCAGGCGGTGGAGGCGGGGTTGGTGAAGGGGTCGGCCGAGGAGACGCCGGCGCCGGAGGTGAAGAAGATGTTCCAGCCGCCCTGCGCCGGCGGGCTCTTGACCGCGCGGCGGGTGAGGACCGAATTCCAGTCGGTCGCCTGCAGGTCGGTCTTGACCCCGATGCGCTTCAGCGAGTCCGCCATCACGAGGGCCGCGGCGCTGAAAGCCGGGTAGTCGGTCGCCTGCAGGATGACGATCGGCTCGCCCTTGTAGCCGGCTTCCTCGAACAGCTTCTTGGCCTTGGCATCGCGTTCGGCACGGGTGCCCGCGGTGTACATTTCCGAGCCCGCGACGGTGTCGTTGGGCGAGCCGCAGACGAACAGCGACCAGCAGACCTTCCAGTCGTTGGGATCGCTGGATATCGCGGCGCGGAGGTAGTCCTCCTCCTCCAACAGCATGCCCAGCGCCTGGCGTGCCTTCACGTTGTTGAAGGGCGGATGGAGATGGTTCGGCCGGAGCGTGCCGACATTGCCGAGAGGATCGCCGCGCTGAAGGGTGATGGCGGGATTGCGCCTGAGCAGGGGGAGCAGGTCCTCGGTCGGCGATTCCCACAGGTCGACCTCGCCGGCGCCGAGCGCATTGGCGATGGTCGATGGATCGGGGATGTAGTTCCACTCGACGCGCTCGACATGGACGTTCTTGTTGCCCGCCGACCAGTCGGACGGCTCCGGCCGCGAGACGTACTTGGCATTCTTGCGCAGAACGATCTTGGAGCCCGGGACCCACTCCTTGGGATCGTAGGTGAAGGGGCCGGAGCCGATA
>CAMDFP010000201.1 GCA_945897335.1 Asaia bogorensis
CGAGATCATCACTATCCGCCAGGCCTTTCCCCTGATCGCCTGCGCCAATATCGGCACCTCCGTTCTGGTGTTCCTGGCGGCCGTCAGCCTGCACGAAGCGATCCTCGCGGCGACGGTCTTCTGCGGCCTCCTCTACTTCCTCGACTACGACCAGTCGAAGCGCTGGCGAGCGCCGGTCGGTGCCCTCTTCGCGCTCATCTTGATCATCAGCGGATTGGAGCTGGTCACGGATGCGGCGCGGACGCTTCGCACGGTACCGGCGATCCGCGATCTGGTCGTGAGCCTGTCGGGCTCGCATCTGGGTGCTTTCGCCGTCGGTGCGCTGCTGACGCCCGTGGTCCAGACGGCGAAGACCGTGTCGGCGATTGTCGCCGCCCTTGCCGACGGCGGCGTGATCACGCCGATCGATGCGATGATGGCCGTCGTCGGCGCCAACCTGACATCGGCCGTCAACGTCGCGTTCATGACGTCGCGCATTTCGCCGACAGGCCGCGCGCTCGCCATCTACCAGGCGATCTTGAAGGCGATCGGAACGGCGATCGTCCTGCCGCTCCTGATCGTGCTGGCGCTCTGGCAGCCGCCGGCGCTGATCTCCTATTTCGTGTCCCACGCCGCCTTCTCAGTCGCCGTCGTCTATCTGCTGACACAGAGCCTGGCTTACGCCGGGGCGCTCGCGTTCGAATCCCGGATCGATCGCCTCATCCAGCGCATCGTCGGCAAGGCCGAGACCGACCAGCTGTCGAAGCCGCGGTTCATCAGCCGGGAAGCGCTGAAGGAGCCGGCGACCGCGACGATCCTGGCATTTCGGGAACATCTCGCCTCGCTCGCCCGGCTTCCCGCCCACCTCGATGCCGTTCGCGAGGGCGGTGCAGGCGAGACCAAGGATTCACTCGTCCTGGCAATGCAGACGAGTTCCATCCTGAAGGCGACCGACGAGTTTCTCCAGCTGTTGGCATCCGAGACGACCGACGACGCGCTTCGGACCCGGGTCGGATCGCTGCAGCGGCTTAACAGCCTCGCTGTCTCGCTGCAGGAGCAGGTGCAGGAACTCGCGACGATCGTGGGGGCCGACGGCGACCGGGACCCGGAGATCGCGATGCGCCTGTCGGCGATGGTTGAAAGCGCGCACCTTCTGCTCGAGACCTTCATCGACTTCACCCAGGCGCCCGACGGAGCGGGCCGGGAGATGCTGGGCGCCCTCACAGGGGATCGCGCCGACGTGATGGAAGGGGTACGGCGAGCGGTGATGTCCGCCGGCGGGACATCGCGCGCAGGCCAGCGCGAGCTGTTCGACGCCTGCCTCTGCTTCGAACGCCTGATCTGGATCCTCAAGCGCTACACGCTGATCTCGGATGAGCCGGGTTCGCCTTACACGGTCGCACGGGTCGAGGAAGCGGCGGTGGATTGACGAAGGCAGGGCCGCGACCCGAACGCCTCAGCCGGTAGCCAGCCGGCTCCGCTTGAGCTCGCCCGTCTGCTCGAGAATGGGGTAGGCGACCGAGGTCAGGTGCGAGTGGATGCGCTTCAGATCGCGCAGGATGTCGAGATGCAGCGATGAGGTCTCGATGCTCTCCGGCCGGCCGCTCTTCAGACGCTCCAGATGGTGCTCGGCTGCTGCCCGCTCGCGCTCGCGCATTGAGGTCTTCTGCTCGAGCAGCCGGCGCGCCTGGGCCGGATCGGCCTGCATGAAGACGGCGAAGGAGAGCTTGAGAGTGTCGAGGACGCTCGCGTGCAGCTCGCCGATCTCGGCCAGACCCTCTTCGGAGAACCTGAGCCGGTGCTTGATCTTCTTGGTCGCCAGCTCGACTAGGTTCTTGTCGATGATGTCGCCGACATGTTCCAGGTTGGTGGTGTAGGCGATGATCTCCATGCAGCGCCGGCTGTCGGCATCGCCCAGCTCCTCGCGGCTGAGCTGCGTGAGATAGAGCTTGATCGCTTCGTGCAGGCGGTCGACGACGTTGTCGCGCCGGCAGATGTCGTCGGCGAGCTTGCGGTCGTCGGTCTTCAGCACGGTCAGCACGTCGCGCAGCATCGATTCGAGCGCATCGCCCATGCGCAGCGTCTCGCGGGACGCGGCAGCAATGGCGAGCGGCGGTGAATCGATTGCGGCGGTATCGAGGTAGCGCGGCTTCATCGGGTCGTCGCCGAATTTGCGCTCGGGCAGGAACCTGTCGGCGAGCCGAGCGGCTGGCCCCAGAAGCGTGATGAAGATCAGTGCGATCGCCAGGTTGAATCCGAGATGGAAGTTGACCACCTGCCGGCCGACCTCGCCGCCGATCCCCGGCAATGCCTCGGCAATGGCGGAGATCAGCGGCAGGGCAATGATCACGCCGATGAAGCGGAAAGCGAGGTTGCCCAGCATCACTCGCCGGGCGCTGGCGTCGCCGGCCCAGGTGGCGACGGCTGCCGGCAGGCCGCCGCCGAGATTGGCGCCGAGCACGAGCGCCAGAGCCAGGGTCAGCGGCACCAGGCCGACGGTGGTCATCGACATGACCATGAGGATGATCGCGAGGCTCGAATGGGCGAGCCAGGTGAGACCGGCGCCGACCAGGAGCGCCAGCAGTGGCTCGCCGGCGAGTGCCAACAGCACGTCCTGCAGGACCAGGGAGTGCTGGAGGGGCTGGGAGGATTCGACGATCAGCCGGAGCGCCAGAAGCATCAGGCCAAGCCCGACCACCGCCCGGCCGGTATCGCGCCAGCGGGTCGTGGCGATGCTCATGAACATCACGACGCCGACCAGGATCAGGGCCGGCGACAGCCAGCGGACATCGAAGGACAGCGCCTGTGCCACCAGCGCGGTGCCGACATCGGCGCCCAGCATGACCGCCAGCGCCGGTGCCGTCGCCATCAGTCCGCGCTCGGCGAAGGACGCGGTCATCAGCGCCGTCGCGGTAGAGCTCTGGACTGCGCCGGTCACCGCGAGGCCGACACCGAAGGAGGAGAAGCGATTGCGGAGGCCGAGCCCGATCGCCCGGCGGAGATCGCCACCGAAAGCCCGCATGATCCCGGTGCGGACCATGCGCAGGCCCCAGAGAAGCAGGGCGACGCC
Source organism: Asaia bogorensis (assembly GCA_945897335.1). Lineage (GTDB taxonomy): Bacteria > Pseudomonadota > Alphaproteobacteria > SHVZ01 > SHVZ01 > SHVZ01. The sequence goes on from CAMDFP010000201.1 coordinate 3,050, forward strand.
GCCGAGCAGATTGAGAAGAACCGTGGTGGCCAACGCCGGGGCGCCTCGCTTCGGTTTGTCACAAAATTGTAAAATTTATCATCGCCCATCCCGGGAAGATGGCAAGCCGAACTTTTCACACCATCTATGCCGTCTTTGAGGGCATTCCGGGATGCACCCGCAAACCTGGCTGAAGCCGACGCCGGCGGGGCTCCTGGTCGAGCCCGGCGGCTTCTACGTCGACCCGTCGCGGGCCGTCGACCGTGCCGTGATCACCCATGGGCACTCCGACCATGCGCGCGGTGGCCATCGGCATGCCTTGGCGACCCCTGAGACGCTGGCGATCATGCGTTCGCGTATCGGTCCGGAGCCGGCGGGCGCCGTGCAGGCGCTTCCCTATGGCGAGTCGGTCACGATCGGCGGCGTCGGCGTCCGACTGGTCCCGGCTGGGCACATACTGGGCTCGGCCCAGGTGGTGCTGGACTGGCAGGGTAGCCGCGCCGTCGTTTCCGGCGACTACAAGCGCCGCCGCGATCCGACCTGCCCGCCCTTCGAGCCGGTCCGATGCGACGTCTTCATCACTGAGGCGACCTTTGCGCTTCCGGTTTTCCGCCATCCGAACGACCGCGAGGAGGTCGCTCGCCTCCTCCATTCCATGACGGTATTCCCCGAGCGCACCCACCTAGTCGGCGTCTATGCATTAGGAAAATGCCAGCGGTTGATCCGGTTGGTGCGCGAGGCAGGCTACGACCAGCCGATCTACCTGCACGGCGCTCTTGTCGCACTCTGCGATCTCTATCGCGACCTCGGCATCGAGCTCGGCGATCTCCGGCCGGCGACGGAGGCACCGCCGGGCATGTTCGCCGGCGTGCTGGTGCTGGCGCCGCCGTCGGCGCTGGGTGACCGCTGGTCCCGGCGCATGGCCGACCCGGTACTCTCCTTTGCATCCGGCTGGATGCGGATAAAGCAGCGGGCGAAGCAGCGCGGCGTCGAGTTACCGCTGGTGATCTCCGATCATGCCGACTGGGACGAACTGACCCAGACGCTCGAGGATGTTGGCGCGCCCGAGGTCTGGGTAACTCATGGCCGCGAGGATGCGCTGGTCCACCACGCCTCCACCCGCGGCATCCGGGCGCGGGCCTTGTCGCTGCTGGGTTTCGAGGAGGAGGGAAGTTGAAGGCCTTCTCCCGCCTGCTATCGAGCCTGCTCTACACGCCGGCCCGGAATGCAAAGCTCCGGCTGCTGAAGGCCTATCTTGCGGAGGCGCCCGACCCGGATCGGGGCTATGCGCTGGCGGCCCTCACCGGCACGCTGGTTTTCGCCGAGGCGAAGCCGGCGGCGGTGCGCGAGGTGGCGCGGCGTCGGGTCGATCCGGTCCTGTTCGATCTCTCCTATGATTACGTCGGCGATCTCGCCGAGACCGTGGCGCTGATCTGGCCTGCCGCAAACGAAGAAACGCATGATCTTCGCCTTTCCGAGGTCGTGGAGACGTTGAGGCTCACCGCACGGTCGAAGGTGCCGGAACTGCTGGAGTCCTGGCTCGACCGCCTCGACGCCGACGCCCGCTGGGCCCTGATCAAGCTGCTCACTGGTGGCCTCAGGGTCGGCGTCTCCGAGCGATTGGCCAAGGGGGCAATCGCCGAGCACGGCAAGGTCAAGCTCGACCAGGTCGAGGAGGTCTGGCACGGGCTCGATCCGCCCTACCGGCCGCTCTTCGATTGGCTCGAAGGGCGGGCGCCGCCACCGCAGATCGATACCAGCCGGCTGTTCCGGCCGCTGATGCTGGCGCATGCGCTGGAGGAGGGCGATCAGCTCAGCCTCAAACCCGAGGACTTCCGCGCCGAGTGGAAGTGGGACGGCATCCGCGTGCAGATCGTCTCCGGTCCCGACGGTGCCCGCCTCTTCTCGCGTGGCGGCGAAGAGGTCGGTTCGGCTTTTCCCGATCTCGTGGACCACCTGAGTTTCTCGGCGGTCGTCGATGGCGAGCTGCTGGTCCGCCGTGGCGACGAGGTCGCGCCCTTCAACGACCTGCAGCAGCGGCTCAACCGCAAGAAGGCCGTCGCCAGGCATCTCACCGACTACCCGGCCTTCGTCCGTGTCTACGATCTTCTGTTCGAGGGCGAGGAGGATCTGCGCCATCTGGGATTCGACGCGAGGCGAGCGCGCTTGGACGCCTGGGTCGGCCGCGTCGGACTTGCGACCGGCGTCATCGACCTCTCGCCGCTGGTGCCGTTCTTGGACTGGGAGCATCTGGCGAAGCATCGGCTCGGCGCCGCCGCCCTCAATGCCGAGGGCCTGATGCTGAAGCGTGCCGACAGCCCTTACGTCGCCGGCCGGCCGAAGGGCCTCTGGTTCAAGTGGAAGCGCCAGGCGGACACCATCGACGCCGTGCTGATGTATGCCCAGCGCGGCCACGGCAAGCGCTCCTCCTTCTATTCGGACTTCACCTTCGGGCTCTGGACCGAACCTGGCGGCGAGCTGGTCCCGATCGGCAAGGCCTATTTCGGCTTCACCGACGCAGAGCTGATACAGCTCGACAAATGGGTCCGCGCCCACACCACCGACCGATTCGGCCCTGTACGCCAGGTCGAGCCCGGCCTGGTGCTGGAGATCGCCTTCGACTCGGCCCAGCGATCGGCCCGCCACAGGTCCGGCGTGGCGCTTCGCTTCCCGCGGGTCGCCCGTATCCGCTGGGACAAGCCGGCGGGCGAGGCGGATCTGCTGGAGACGCTGATGCGGCGGATTCTGGCTTGAGGCGCTATAATTGAAACTATGAGAGACCCTTTTGCCAATCCCCCGCGCGACCTGATCGATCTGGCGCGCTATCCCCTCGACGATCCGCGCGGCCGCGCCGAGCTGGTCGAGCGTTGTCGCCGCGAGCTGACCGCCGAGAGCTGCGTCATGCTCCCGGGCTTCGTCGGCGGAGATGCGGTCCGGCGCATGGCGGCCGAGGCTATGTCGATGCTGCAGCGCGCCAATCGCCGCGACCACGATCTCACGCCCTACGGACCGCCGCGCACCGATCTGCCGGCCGACGATCCGCGTTCGATCACCTCGCGAAGCTCGATGCATGTCGTCGCCGGTGACGACATGGCCGAGTCGGCCGAGGTGCAGCGTCTCTATCGCTGGGACGGGCTCACCCGCTTTATCGCCGAGGTGGTGAAGGCGGACGAGCTCCATCGGGTGCTTGATCCGATCTTTAACTGCAACCTCAGCATCATCGGCGAGGGTGACAGTCATCACTGGCATTTCGACTCGAATGACTTCGTCGTTACGTTGCTGCTGCAGTCGGCCGAGACGGGCGGCGACTTCGAGTTCGCGCCCTATATCCGAAGCGAGGACGACGAGAACTACGCCGGCGTCGCCGAGGTGCTGCGCGGCGGCCGGAGCCGGGTGAAGACGGTGCGTGTCGAGGCGGGGACGCTCGTGCTGTTCTGCGGCAAGTATTCCGTGCACCGGGTGAGCCCGGCCCGGGGCAAGCGCAAGCGGCTGATCGCGCTCTTCAGCTACGACAAGCGCCCGGACAAGATGTTCTCCGACGAGTCCGCCGTCCGCGTCTTCGGCCGCGAGCGCACCCGGGCTCGCGGCCAGGCGGTGTTGGCGAAGTAGCCGTCAGCCCGTCGCCTTCAGCAATCCCTCGACGCAAGCCTGCACCGCGAGGCCCTCGGCGACCGTCGGCAGCCGATGGGCGCGGCCGGCGAGCATAGCGGCGAGCGCGTCCAGCTGTCCGACCTGGGCGCCCTGGCGCAAGGTGTCCGGCGTGTCGCCCGACGGCTCCCACTTGTCGCCCGTCCGCGTCTCGAAGTTCATCCAGTCGACCAGGCGGATCGCGCCCGTCTCGAACTCGACGGTGGTGACGTTGCGGTCGGCGACGGCGGTGCCGCCGACCCGGCCGGTGATGGCGACGGGAACCGTTTTGCCGAAGACCACGCGGGCATCGAGTGCAGTCTCGGCGCCGTCGCCGTCGGGATAGGTCGCGCGGCTCTCCAGGATCTCCGGCTCGCCCAGCGCCCGCTGGAGCGCGAAGACGAAGTGAGAGACCACCTCGCGAGTGAAGCCGCCCTCGGCCCGCTTCGACAGCCAGGAGGCGGCTCCCATCTGCCAGGGCCGGGGCCACGCCGCGAACTGCACGTCGACGGAAGCCGAAAGCGGCTTGCCGAGACGGCCGGAACGTACCGTGTCTTCCATGGCGATCAGGCCGGGCGCATGGGCGAGGGAGAAGTTGATCGCCGCCATTCGCTTCTCGCGCTCGACCCGCTCGACGATGGCCTTGGCCTCGGCGAGGTCGGTTGCCAGCGGCTTTTCCAGGAAGACCGCCTTGCCGGCATCGAAGGCGGCGAAGGCGTGAGCGATGTGGCTTGCCGGCGGCGACGACACATAGACGCAATGAAGGTCGGTTCGTCGGCACAAGGCTGCTGCCGAGGCCTCGATCGCGAGACCCGGATGCGCCGCCTTGGTGCGGGCTGCTGCATCCGCGCTCGGATCCCACCCTGCCGCCGCTTCGAGGTCGGGATGCTGCGCGATCCGGTCGAGCATGCGGTTGCCCATGATGCCGAGACCGATGACGCCGACGCGAAAGGCCATCGCTGAAGTCCTCAATAGCTCTTGGGAAGGCCCAGCACGTGCTGAGCTATGTGGGCGAGGATGAGATTGGTCGAGATCGGTGCCGTCTGGAACAGTCTTGTCTCCCGCCATTTGCGCTCGACGTCGTATTCGCGGGCGAAGCCGAAGCCGCCGAAGGTCTGCATGCAGGCCTCAGCCGCGTGCCAGGAGGCTTCGGAGGCGAGCAACTTCGCCATGTTGGCGTCCGCCCCGCAGTCGCGGCCGGCGTCGAACAGGGCAGCGGCGCGGCGGGCGACGAGGTCGGCGGCCTCGGTCTCGGCATGGGCGCGGGCGAGCGGAAACTGGATGCCCTGGTTCTGGCCGATCGGCCGACCGAACACCTGGCGTTCGCGGGCATAGTCGCTGGCGGTCGAGACGAACCAGCGGGCGTCGCCGATCGCCTCGCCCGAGAGCAGGATGCGTTCCGCGTTCATGCCGTCGAGGATGTAGCGGAAGCCCCGGCCCTCCTCGCCGATCAGGTTCTCCGCAGGCACTTCCAGGCCGTCGAAGAAGACCTCGGTGGTGTTGTGGTTGATCATCGCCTTCAACGGCCGGATGTCGATACCGTTCCCGCGGCCCTCGCGAAGATCGACCAGAAAGACCGAAAGACCGTCGCTGCGCCGCTTCACCTGGTCGATCGGCGTGGTGCGGGCAAGCAGGAGCATGAGGTCGGAGGCAAGCGCCCGGCTGGTCCAGACCTTCTGGCCGTGGACGACGTAGCGGTCGCCGCGGCGGATCGCGCGGGTCTTGAGTGCCGGCGTGTCGGAGCCGGAACCGGGCTCGGTCACGCCGAAGGCCTGGAGGCGGAGCCGGCCGGCGGCGATCTCCGGCAGGTAGCGCTGCTTCTGCTCGGGGCTGCCGTGCCTGAGCAGCGTCCCCATGATGTACATCTGCGCATGACAGGCCCCGGCGTTGCAGCCCTGGCGGTGGATCGTCTCCAGGATCACCATCCCGGCCCGGAGCGGCAGGCCGGCGCCGCCGAACGCCTCCGGGATCAGCGCGCCGAGATATCCCGACTCGGTCAGCGCCTTCACGAAGGCATCCGGATAGGCCTGGGCTTCCTCGAGCTCGCGCCAATAGGCGCCGGGGTAGCCGGCGCAGATCTTCGCGACTTCCTCGCGGATCTCCGGATAGTCGTCGCCGAGCGCGAGGGCGAGGGGTTCGCTGTTCATTCGGTCATCATCCCTGGCTGTGACTCCCGAGGCGCGCCGGCCTCGGGTCGTTACGCGACGCTCAGGACCGCCTCGAAGCCGCACACATCTCGTCGATCGCCATCGCGAAGGATTCGCCGAACCGTGCCTGGTCGCCAAGCGGCGAGGCCCGCATGCGATCCCGCAAGCCCTGTCGCAGCCGAACGAGCTGGTCGAGTTGCCGCGACCAGAAGACCGCCTTCTCGACATAGTCGGCGAAATCGCGGGCGACGAACTCGGGCAGGCCGATGTTCAGCAAGTGGCTCGCGGCTTGTCGACCGAGGAAGCGGC
>CAMDFP010000202.1 GCA_945897335.1 Asaia bogorensis
CGCGGATCTTCTGCTTGACCCGCGCCTTCCGCGATTGCCAGCCGGCGCCGCCCAAGCGATCGAGCTGGGCGTCGGTCTCGTCGGTGCCGTAGCGCGACAGCACCTCGATGTTCTCGACCGGCACGAACAGCTTGTCGCCGCCGGCGTAGAGGACGCGAAGGCAGTCATGCGGCGCGCCGGAGACTTCGAGGGTCACCAGCCCGTCGTAGCGGCCGATGCCGTGCTCGATATGGACGACGAGGTCGCCTTCGGCCAGCGTGGAGGCTTCCTTGAGGAAGTCCTCGCCCTTCCGGCGCCGGCGCGGCGGGCGCGACAGGCGTTCGCCCAGGATGTCGGCTTCGGCGACCAGCGCGATGCCGTCATGGACGAAGCCGCGTTCCAGGCCCAGCACGGCGACGCCGATCTGGCCCTTGGGCAATGTCTCCAGCGCGCGCGCATCGGCGACGGGCGTGAGGCCGGTGACCCCGTGCTCGCCCAGCAGATGCGAAAGCCTGTCGGCCGAGCCCTCGGTGAAGGCGACGATCGCGGCCTTCTTGCCTTCGGCCGCCAGTGCCACGAGATGCTGGCGGACGGCGTCGTAGAGATTGATCTCAGGCGCGGCGCGGGCGGCGGCGAAGTCGTGCCCGGCACGGCCGCCGGCATCGCGGCCGGGGCCGACGAAGGGAGTGAAGGCGGCAACGGGTCGGCCCAGCAGTCGTTCCTGCCATTCCGCCGCGCCGGGATACAGGCGGTCCGGCGGCAGCGGCTTGTAGGGCAAGCCATCGTCGCCGCTGACCTTGCCCATCGATTTCCGCGCGTCGAAGTACTCGGCGATCATCTCGAAGCGCGCGGCGGTGGATGCCTCGACCTCGGGATCGAGCGTGATCCGGGCCTCGGCCACGTAGTCGAGCAGCAGCTCGAGCTTCTCGTGGAACAGCGGCAGCCAATGCTCCATGCCCGCATGGTGGCGGCCGGCGCTGATCGCCTCGTAGAGCGGATCGGCGGTGTCCGAGCCGAAGGCACCGCGATAGCCGGAGCGGAAGCGCTGGATCGAGGCGGGATCCAGCATCGCCTCGCTCACCGGCTGGAACAGAACCGCGTCATGCTTGCCGGTGGTGAGCTGGGTCATCGGATCGAAGCTGCGGATGCCCTCGATCTCGTCGCCGAAGAAGTCGACGCGCAGGGGCTCGGCGCCGCCGGGCGGGAAGACATCGAGGATGCCGCCGCGAAGCGCGAACTCGCCGGCCTCGCGCACGGTGTCGGAGCGGCGATAGCCGGTATGGCGCAGGAACTCGACCAGCTCGTTGACGTTGGCGCGGTCGCCGCGGGCGAGCCGGCGCACCGAGGCCTTGAACACCTCGCGCGGAGGCAGCCGCTGCAGGATCGCCGCCACGGTGGTGACGACGACGCGGCCGGTCGCCGGCGCCGGCGTGGTTGCGATCCGGGTCAGCGAGTCGATGCGGCGGGCGACGATCTCCGGGTTCGGCGACACCCGGTCATAGGGAAGACAGTCCCAGGCCGGCACAGGCACCGCCTCGACCTCGGGCGCGAAGAAGGCCAGGGCCTCGCAAAGGCGTGCCAGGCGCGCATCGTCGCGGGCGACATGCAGCACCGGACGGCCGGGGCGGGCACGGACCAATCCGGCGATCAGGCGGGCATCGACGCCTTCCGGCACTCCGCCGATCTCGATCCGGCCGGCGACATCCAACTCGCGGTCGAGGTTCATCAGGCCTGGCTCGCCCGGGCGTAGCCCTGGATCATGTGCAGGACATCGGTGTCGTGCTCGGCCGGCGGGGGATCCTGCTGGATCACCCAGGCATAGATCTCCGGGTTCTCGGCATCGACCAGGGCCTCGTAGCTGTCGAGCTGGCGAGCATCGAGATCCTGGAGATGCGCCCTGGCGAAGCCGCCCAGCACCAGGTCGAGTTCCTTGGTGCCGGTGTAGGAGCTTCGGTAGATCAGGCGTTTCACGCGGTCGGCGGACATGAGGCCCCGAGGCGCCGGGAGGGGCCTCGTCCTTGGATAGGGGGAGGGCCCCGATATAAGCCGTTCGAGGCCGGATGTCAGCGCCCGGAATCGGTTAAAGTCCGGGCGCCATGCGCCCCGCCGTCCTCTTTCCCCTGTTCGCCGACGTCACCGCGCTGCCCGGTATCGGCCCCAGACTCGGCAAGCTGATCGCCAAGCTGGCCGGGCCCAAGGTCGTGGACCTGCTGTGGCACCGCCCGTCGGGACTGGTCGACCGGCGCTTCCAGCCCAGCGTTGCCGAGGCGCCGGAAGGGCGGATCTGCACGCTGAAGGTCCAGATCGTCGAGCATGTGGCGCCGCCCAATCCAAGGCGCCCCTATCGCGTGCTGGCGCGCGATTCGAGCGGCACGGTCGAACTGGTGTTCTTCCACGCCAACGGTCCATGGCTGTCGAAGGCGCTGCCCCTGGGCGAGACCCGCCTGGTCAGCGGCCGGGTCGAGCGCTTCCAGGGCCGCGTCCAGATGGCGCATCCAGACCGCATCGTCGGCGAGGAGCAGGCGGACGAACTCCTGAAGCTGGAGCCGGTCTATCCGCTGACCGCGGGCCTGCCCGCCGGCACGCTCCGGAAGGCGGTCGACCTCGCCGTCGACCGGGCACCCAACCTGCCGGAATGGATGGACGGGCCGCTGAAGGACGCCCGGCGCTGGCCCGGATGGCGCGACGCGATCAGCTTCATCCACAGCCCCTCCGGCCTGGGCGACCTGGAACCCACATCCTCGGCCCGCGTCCGCCTCGCGTATGACGAGCTGCTGGCGAACCAGCTGGCGCTCGCCCTCATGCGCCAGCACCAGAAGAAGCAGGTCGGCCGCCGCACCGCCGGCGACGGACGGCTTCGGAAGAAGATCCTGGCCGCCCTTCCCTACAAGCTCACCCGCTCGCAGATCGAGGCCGATGCGGAGATCGCCGCCGACCTCGCCGCCGAGAAGCGGATGCTGCGGCTGCTGCAGGGCGATGTCGGCTCGGGCAAGACGGTCGTCGCCCTCATGGCGATGATCGCCGCGGTCGAGGCCGGCGCCCAGGCGGCGCTGATGGCCCCGACCGAGATCCTGGCACGCCAGCACCTCGCCACCATCGAGCCGCTGGCGGCGGCGGCCGGTGTGCGCGTGGCGCTTCTGACCGGCCGCGACAAAGGCAAGAAGCGGGACGAGATCCTGGCCGGCTTCGCCGATGGCAGCATTCCACTGGCCGTCGGCACCCACGCCCTGGTCCAGGAGGGCGTCGCCTTCAACGACCTGGCGCTGGCCGTGGTCGACGAGCAGCACCGCTTCGGCGTCGACCAGCGGGTCGAGCTCACCTCCAAGGGCCGCGCCGTCGACGTGCTGGCGATGACGGCGACGCCGATCCCGCGCACGCTGATGCTGGCGGCCTATGGCGACCTCGACGTCTCCCGCCTGACCGAGAAGCCGGCGGGACGGAAACCGGTCGACACGCGCACTATCCCGCTCGACCGCCTGTCCGACGTCATCGAGGCGGTCGGCCGCGCTATCTCGGCGGGAGGCCAGGTGTTCTGGGTCTGCCCGCTGATCGAGGACCCGGCCGAAGGCGCGCCTGACGACACGGCGGCGGCCGAGACCCGTCACATCGAGCTCGCCACCCGCTTCGGTGCCGACCGCGTCGCCCTCGTCCACGGCCGGCTGAAACCGGCGGAGAAGGACAAGGCGATGGGCGCCTTCGCCGAAGGCGCGGCCAAGCTGCTGGTCGCCACCACGGTGATCGAGGTCGGCGTCGACGTGCCGGCCGCCACCGTCATGGTGATCGAGCATGCCGAGCGCTTCGGTCTCGCCCAGCTCCACCAGCTCCGCGGCCGCATCGGGCGCGGCGACAAGCCGTCGACCTGCCTCCTCCTCTACCAGACGCCGCTGGGCGAGGCGGCGAAGGCACGGCTTGCGACCTTGCGCGAGACCGATGACGGCTTCCGCATCGCCGAGGAGGATCTCAGGCTTCGCGGTGCCGGCGAGGTGCTGGGCAAGCGCCAGAGCGGGTTGCCGGAATTCCGCGCCGCCGATCTCGCCGTCCACAGCGACCTGCTGCCGGTCGCGGCCGACGACGTGAAGCTGATCCTCGCCCGCGATCCCGAACTCGAAGGCGAGCGCGGCCGAGCGCTCAGGACGCTTCTGTATCTGTTCGAGAGAGACGCCGCGGTCCGCTACCTGCGGTCCGGCTAGTCGTTCGGCGTCGGCGGCTCCAGGCCGCGGTCGGGCGGAAGCACGATGCCGAGGCTGACGATCAGCTTCAGCGCCTCCTCGACCGACATCTTCAGCGGCTTCACCTGACGGCGCGGCACGAACAGGAGGAAACCGGAGGTGGGGTTGGGCGTGGTCGGCACGTAGAGCGAGACCATCTCCTCGCCGGCCAGGCGCACGACCTCTGTGTGGGCTTCGCCGCAGACGAAGGCGATGGTCCAGGACTCCGCCCGCGGATACTCGACCAGCACCACCTGGCGGAAGGTATTGGACTTCTGCGCGACGACGGTCTCGACCACCTGCTTGATGGTGCCGTAGAGGCCGCTGATGAACGGCGTGCGCGCGATCATTCGGTCGCCGAGGCGGACCGCCCATCGGCCGAGCAGACTGGCGGTGACCGCGCCGATGAGGGTGAGCCCGATGGCCACCACCACGACGCCGTAACCCGGAATCTTGAATGGAAGATAGGTGCCGGGATTCAAGTGGGACGGCATCCATCGCTCGACGAGCGAGTCGAAGTAGCCGACCAGTTCCCAGACGATGTAGGCGGTGAGCGCGACCGGGACGACGACGAGGATGCCCGCGACCAGCCAGCCGCGCAGGCGTCGTCCGAGGTGCTGATGAAACCGGGGAGGCTTGGATCCGGCCGGCTCGAAGGCTCTGTCGGTCATACCGCCGACAGTCTATGCCCTACTCCGCGCTGAGAAGAAAGAGCACGATCGCCCAAAGCGCGAGGCCGGCAAGCCAAGCCGTTACCACTGCCTGACTCGGGCGCCGGTCGAGTGCGTCGTCATCGCCGTCGCGGACCAGGGCGACCGTACCGCCCAGTTTCCGGGCGCGTGCGGCGGACTCCCAGACGACCCGGCCGATCGGATCGGCGTTTGCGGCGGCAAAGGACGCGTGACGCGCCCTCGCCCTCAGCGGATCGCGATGAGGAGTGCGAGCGCCATCAGCCAGAGAACGACGCCGGCGATCCAGCTCGCGGCTGCGATCTGACAGTTCGCTGGACTGGGTGTTGCGGCGAAACGCGGCGATGAAGTCATGGATCATGTCCTTAGAGAACGTCACCATATTGCCGCTCCGCTAAGAATAAACCTGTGACTGCTGTCACAGAGGTGTGACGAATATGCCAATGATTAGGTCGTATTAGGGTAGGATCAGGTTCAAACAGGGCGCTGCCCTCATCCAGTTGGATGATGCGGGGGCATCGGCAGCGGCCCACGGACGACGTCAGAAGGCCGCTCGCCATGAAACCCCGCCTGCGCGCGCTCGCCACCGCCGTTCCCGGCCATATCCTCGACCAGCAGTCGGTCGCGCTCCAGGCCTCGCGTCTGTTCTCGGCGCGCACCCAGGCGTTCCAGCGCCTGGCCCAGGTCTACGGCAATGCCGGGATCGAAAAGCGGCATTCCTGCGTGCCGATCGACTGGTATCTCGAACCACATGGCTGGGCGGAACGCTCCCGCCTCTATGTCGATGCCGCGCTTGAACTGGGCGAGCGGACGATCCGCGCCTGCCTCGCCGAATGCGGCCTTGGCCTCGGCGACATCGACGGGCTGGTCACCGTCTCGACCACCGGCATCGCCACGCCGTCGCTGGATGCTCTCCTGCAGGAACGCCTGGGACTTCGCCGCGACCTCGAGCGGCTGCCGGTCTTCGGACTCGGCTGCGCCGGCGGCGTCCTCGGCCTCGCCCGCGCCGCCGCGCTGGCGACGGCCGCACCGGGATCACGCATCCTCTGCCTGGTCGTCGAGCTCTGCGGCCTCACCTTCCGGCCGGCCGATACCTCTCCCGCCAACATTGTCGCGACCGCCCTGTTCGGCGACGGCGCCGCCGCCGCCCTGATCTCGACCGAGGGCGAAGGACCGACGCTCGGCCCCTGGGGCGAGCACAGCTTCCCCGACAGCCTGGACGTGATGGGCTGGGACATCGGCGACGACGGCTTCGGCGTCCGCTTCTCCCGCGACATCCCGGCCCTGGTGCGGAACGACCTGGTGCCGGTCCTCGACGCCTTCCTCCGCCGCCACGGGCTCGATCTGCCGGCGTTCGATGCCATCGCCTGCCATCCCGGCGGCGCCAAGGTGCTGGATGCGCTCGAAGAGGTGGTCGGGACGGCGCTGCCGGAAGCTCGCGAGGTGCTGCGCGACTTCGGCAACATGTCGGCGCCGACCGTGCTGTTCGTTCTCGACCGCCTGCGACGGCACTGGAAGGGCCGCATCCTGATGACGGCGCTGGGACCGGGCTTCACCGCCGGCTTCCTCGCCCTTGGCTCCCGATGAGCTGGCTCATCATCGTTCTCGGCCTCGTCGCGCTCCAGCGCCTCGGCGAGCTCGTCTGGTCGCGGCGGAACGAGCGCCGGCTGAGAGAGGCGGGCGCGATCGAAATCGGGGCCGAGCACTATCCGCTGCTGGTCCTCCTTCACACCGGCTGGCTCGTCACGATGCTGGTCATGGTCCCGCCGGAGACCGTGCCGAACCAGTGGCTGCTCGCGGCATATCTCGGCGTCCAGGGCCTGCGTCTCTGGACCATGGCCAGCCTCGGGCGATTCTGGACCACGCGCATCCTCACCCTCCCCGATGCCCCGCTGGTCCGCCGCGGCCCCTATCGCTGGGTCCGTCATCCCAACTACCAGGTGGTGGTCGCGGAGGTCGCCCTGCTGCCGCTGGCCTTCGGCGCCATCGGGATCGCCTTGATCTTCTCCGCCGCCAACCTGATCCTGCTCGCCATCCGCATCCGCGCCGAGGACGCCGCTCTCGCCCCTCGCCGCTCTCTCTAGAAGGAGCCGCCGTGTCCGAGTTCGGCCAGGCCGTCCGCCACTTCTGGACGCTCGACTGGAGCGCCACTCATCTGAATCACGGCAGCTACGGCGCGACGCCGAAGCCGGTGCTCGCCGCCCAGGACGTCGTCCGCCAGGACATGGAGCGCACCATCGGCGATTTCTTCTCGCGCCAGCTGCCCAAGCGGATGCGCTCGGCTGCTGCCGAGCTCGCGGAATATCTCGGCGCCGAGCCCGACGACGTCGTCTTCGTCGACAACGCGACCGCCGGCGCCCAGGCCGTTCTCGGCTCGATCGAGCTCAAGCCCGGCGACGAGATCCTGATCAACGACCAGACCTACAATGCGGTGAAGAACATCGCCCGCCACGAGGCCGGCCGCGCCGGCGCTCGCGTGGTCGAGGTCACTCTCCCCTTCCCGGTCGAAGACGACGGCACCTCGATCGTCGATGCGCTGATGGCCGGCCTCACCGACCGCACCCGCCTGGTGATCCTCGATCACATCACCTCGGCGACGGCGATCGTCATGCCGGTCGAGCGGCTGGTCCGGGCCTGCCATGCGGTCGGCGCCCTCGTGCTCATCGACGGTGCCCACGCGCCCGGCCAGGTGGCGCTCCATCTCATGGATCTCGGCTGCGACTTCTACACAGGCAACTGCCACAAATGGCTGTCGGCCCCGAAGGGAGCCGCCTTCCTTTGGGCCCGGCGCGAGCATCAGCCCTGGCTGCATCCGCCGGTGGTCTCGCACGGGCTCGGCCAGGGATTCATCGCCGAGTTCGACTGGACCGGCACGCGCGATCCCTCATCATATCTCGCGGTGCCGGCGGCGCTGTCCTTCCGCCAGACCTTCGGCGACTCCCGCATCAAGGCACGCAACCGCGAGCTCGCCGAGGAAGCCGGCACCTATCTCGCCGAGGCCTGGAAGACCCGGGCGGGCGCGCCCGCCGCGCTTGCCGGATCGATGCGCATGGTCAAGCTGCCGCTGGCCTCCGGCGCCGCGCCCGACCTGCGGCTCAGGCTATGGCAGGATCACCGCATCGACGTGCCGGTGAACGCGCTAGACGGCGGTCTCTGGGTCCGCGTCTCGGCACAGCTCTACAACGAGATGGACGACTACCGCCGCCTCGCCGAGGCCGTGTCGCGACTCTAGGAGGCTCCCGATGGTCGACCTCTTCCAGGCCAAAACTTTCGTCCCGGGAGACGCGCTGCTGCGCGAGGGCGACGCCGGCAGCGTCGCCTACATGATCGAGCACGGCCGGGTCGAGGTGTCGAAGCTGGTGGATGGCCGCAAGGTGGTGCTGAACACGCTGGGACCGGGCGCGATCGTCGGCGAGATGGCGCTGATCGACCGGGCGCCGCGCATGGCGACGGTGACGGCGACCGAGAAGACGGTGGCGCTGATGATCGACCAGCGCGTCTTCGACAAGGTCCTGACCGATGCCCCGCCGGTGCTGCGCGCGCTCGTGCTTGCCTATACCAGCCATCTCCGCAACCTCGGCGCGCGAGCCTCGCAGCTCGAGACCGAGCTGCACAAGGCGGCGACGCCGAAGCCTCCGCGCTGAGCGCACCGGCGGGGTTGGTTCGCCCCGCCCTCCGGCGCTATTGTCGTCGCCCGCTTCCAAGGATCGCTCCATGAACGACATCGACCGCATCGTCGCCCTGATCGAGGCGAAGGCCCCGACCTATGTCGCGCTCAGCGACAAGGTCTGGGACCTGGCCGAGCTGCGCTACCAGGAGCACAAGTCGGTCGAGGCACAGATCGAGGCGCTGGAAGCCGAGGGCTTCAAGGTGAAGACGGGTGTCGCCGGCATCCCGACCGCGTTCGAGGCCGAGGCCGGGAGCGGCGGGCCGCTGATCGGTTTCCTCGGCGAGTACGACGCGCTGTCGGGCCTGAGCCAGCAATCCGGCCTGGTCGAGCGCAGCCCGGCCGGCGGCGCCAACGGCCAGGGCTGCGGCCACAACCTGCTCGGCACAGGCGCATTGCTCGCCGCCGCCGCAGTCAAGGACTACCTCGTCGCCAACAAGCTGCCGGGACGAATCCGCTACTACGGCTGCCCGGCCGAGGAAGGCGGCTCCGGCAAGACCTTCATGGCC
>CAMDFP010000203.1 GCA_945897335.1 Asaia bogorensis
TGGCGTCGAGCCCAGACGCTCAACGGCGCTTCTCGACCGGGACGTAGGGGCGCTGGGTCGCGCCGGTGTAGAGCTGGCGCGGCCGGCCGATCTTCTGCTGCGGGTCCTCGATCATCTCGCGCCACTGGGCGACCCAGCCGACGGTGCGGGCGAGCGCGAAGATCGCGGTGAACATCGAGGTCGGGATGCCCATCGCCTTCAGGATGATGCCCGAATAGAAGTCGACGTTCGGGTAGAGCTTGCGCTGGACGAAGTAGTCGTCCTGCAGCGCCACCTTCTCGAGTTCCATCGCCACGTCGAGCAGCGGATCCTTGATGCCGAGCTCGCCCAGGACCTCGTGGCAGGTCTTCTGCATGATCTTGGCGCGTGGATCGAAGTTCTTGTAGACGCGGTGGCCGAAGCCCATCAGGCGGAAGTTGTCGTCCTTGTTCTTGGCACGCTTGACCGCCTCGCCGACCTTATCCTTGGAGCCGATCTCGGCCAGCATCTCCAGCACCGCCTCGTTGGCGCCGCCATGCGCCGGGCCCCAGAGGGAGGCGATGCCGGCGGCGATGCAGGCGAAGGGGTTGGCGCCGGAGGACCCCGCCAGACGGACGGTCGAGGTCGACGCATTCTGCTCGTGGTCGGCATGCAGGATGAAAATGCGGTCCATGGCCTTGGCCAGGACCGGGCTCATCTTGTAGTCCTCGCAGGGAATCCCGAACATCATGTAGAGGAAGTTCTCGGCGTAGGTCAGCTTGTTCTGCGGGTACATGAACGGCTGGCCGACCGAATACTTGTACGCCATGGCGGCGATCGTCGGCATCTTGGCGATGAGCCGGTAGGACGCGATCTCGCGCTGGCGCGGATCGGTGATGTCGGTGGAGTCGTGGTAGAAGGCAGCCATCGCGCCGACCACGCCACACATCACCGCCATCGGGTGAGCGTCGCGGCGGAAGCCCCGCCAGAACTGCGTCATCTGCTCGTGAACCATCGTGTGATAGGTCACGTTCTTCACGAACCCGACCTTCTGATCGGCCGTCGGCAGCTCGCCGTTCAGGATCAGATAGGCGACCTCGAGGAAATCACCCTTCTCGGCCAGCTCGTCGATGGCATAGCCGCGATGCAGCAGGATGCCCTGGTCGCCGTCGATGTAGGTGATCTTGGATTCGCAGCTGCCGGTCGAGGTGTAGCCCGGGTCGTATGTGAAATAACCCGTGTCGTTGTAGAGCTTGCGGACGTCGATGACGCTCGGCCCGACCGAGCCGTCGACGATCGGAAGCTGTGTGACCTTGCCGTCGGGGCCGGTCAGCGTTGCGATCTTGTTCGAGCCGGCGGGTTTGGCTGCGGTCATGGGAAGGTCCTCAAGAATGGAATATCGTAAGAGAAACATACGCTCGGCACGCTGCCAAGCGGTTTGCTGCGCTGCGGAAACGCTCGCTTACGCCTGACCCGCGGCGTCGGCGATGCGGCCAAGGGCCTCCTCCCGGCCAAGGACCGCCGCCACTTCGAAAATCCCAGGCGACGTGGTCTCGCCGGCGAGAGCGGCGCGGAGTGGCTGGGCCACTTGGCCGAGCTTGACCTTGGCCTCCTCGACGAATTGCCGGACGGCGGTTTCCAGAGAGGATTCGGAAAAGTCGGTCGCTGCCAGCGCCGGCTGCAGCTTGCCCAGCAGCGCCTTGGCGTCCGGGGTCAGCAGCGCCTGGGCTTTCACCGAGATCGGAATCGGGCGCTTCGCCGTATAGAAGCGCGCGTTCTCCGCCAGCTCGATGATCGTCTTCGCCCGCTGCTTCAGGCCGTTCATGCCGCGCTCGATGCGGGCGAGGCCGGCCGGATCGACGTCCTTCAGCCGCTCGGCCACCAGGCTGGTCAGCCGGGCATTGTCCGCCTCGCGAATGTAGTGGCCGTTCAGGTTGTCGAGCTTCGCCATGTCCAGGCGGGCGGCACTGCGGCCGACATCCTTGATGTCGAACCACTGGATTGCCTGTTCTGTCGAGATGATCTCGTCGTCGCCATGGCCCCAGCCCAGGCGCAGCAGGTAGTTGCGCATGGTTTCGGGCAGGTAGCCAAGGTCGCGATAGGCCTCGAGTCCGAGTGCGCCGTGGCGCTTTGACAGCTTGGCGCCGTCCGGCCCGTGAATCAGCGGCACATGGGCGAACAGCGGCGCCGTCCAGCCGCAGGCCTGGTAGAGCTGGAACTGGCGGAACGCGTTGTTGAGATGGTCGTCGCCGCGGATGACATGGGTGATGTTCATGTCGTGGTCGTCGACCACCACCGAGAGCATGTAGGTCGGCGTGCCGTCGCCGCGCAGCAGCACCATGTCGTCGAGCACGTCGTTGGCGACGGTGACGCGACCCTGGACCAGGTCGTCGATCATGGTCTCGCCGGACTGCGGTGCCTTCAGCCGGATGACTGGTGGCACATTCGGGATACCGTCCTTGGGATCGCGGTCGCGCCAGCGCCCATCATAGCGCATCGGCTTGCCTTCGGCCCGGGCCTTGGCCCGCATCTCCTCCAGCTCCTCGGCGGTGCAATAGCAGTGGTAGGCCTTGCCCTCGGCCAGAAGCTGGCGGGCGACCTCGGCATGCCGTCCGGCGCGGGAGCACTGCATGACGATCTCGTCGTCCCAGTCGAGGCCGAGCCATTTGAGCCCTTCGGGTATCAGCCTGATCGCCTCGTCGGTCGAGCGCGCGCGGTCGGTATCCTCGATCCTGAGGCGGAAAGTGCCCCCGAGATGGCGGGTGTAGAGCCAGTTGAACAGGGCGGTGCGGGCCCCGCCGATGTGCAGGTAGCCGGTGGGCGAGGGGGCGAAGCGCGTGACGACGGTCATGGTCTCGTGTCTGATGCTCGATGATGGCGCCTTTTAGCATATTGCCGTGGCCGGGCCAGTGAAGGCGGCCGCCGCGCTTGCCGCGATCCGCCCGGCCGCGCTGGGGGCCGGTTTCGTCACGGCCCTGCTGGCTGATCGCGAGCGCTGGGCGCTCTGGCTGCCGGTCGGGCTTGGATTCGGGGTCGGCCTCTACTTCGTTCTTCCCGTTGAGCCGCCGCTCTGGCTCGGCCTGGCGCTGGCCGTGGCCGGGCTGGCGGCGACCGCCGGCCTGCACGGGCGTATCGCCGGGGTTGCCGCCGCTGCCTTCCTGGCGATCACCCTGGGTTTCGCGCTGGGCGAGATGCGGACCAAGGCGGTGAGCGCGCCGATGCTCGACCGCTCGCTGGGGCCCATCGGCGTCGAGGGTCGGGTGGTAGAGCTGGATCATCGCGATGGCGGGATCCGCCTGACCCTCGACCGGCTGGCGATCCCGCGCCTCGCGCCGCAGCGGACGCCCGAGCGGGCCCGGATCACGCTCCGGGGTGCCCGGCCGGATGTCGCCATCGGCTCACGCGTCCGGGTCACCGCCATTCTCCGCCCGCCGCCCGAGCCGGCCCAACCCGGCGCCTTCGACTTCCAGCGACAGGCCTTCTTCGAGCGCTTGGGTGCGACCGGCTTTGCCACCGGCCCTCTCCGCGTGCTCAGGGCCGACCCACCGGCCGGGCCGGTCGAGTCCGTGCGTCTCTGGATCGCCGAGGTGCGGAAAAAGATCACCGAGCGCCTGATGGCGATGATCCCAGGCGGGGCGGGCGCGGTCGCCGCGTCGCTGGTCACCGGCGAGCAGGGGCCGGTGCCGGCCACGGACATGCAGGCTATCCGTGACTCGGGCCTGGCGCATCTCCTTTCCATCTCGGGCCTCCATATGAGCCTGGTGGTCGGGCTGGTGTTCTTCGTCGTCCGCGGCGGGCTCGCGCTGATCGAGCCCCTGGCGCTGCGCTGGCCGACCAAGAAGATTGCCGCGGTCGTGGCGCTGATCGTGGGCTTTCTCTACCTGCAGCTTTCCGGGGCCTCGCCGCCGACCCAGCGCTCGTTTCTCATGGTCGCGATCGTGCTCCTGGCCGTGTTGATCGACCGCCAGGCGGTCTCGATGCGGACCATCGCCTGGGCGGCGGCGGCCGTGCTGTTGATCGCGCCGGAGAGCCTGGTCGGCGCCAGCTTCCAGATGTCGTTCGCGGCGGTGGTCGCCCTGATCGCCATCTTCGAGGCGACGGGCGAACGCCTGGCGGCGATGCGGGCCGACTCAGGCGTGCTGCGCCGTGCCCTGCTTCATCTGGGAAGTCTGTCGCTGGCCTCCGTCGTCGCCACGCTGGCGACTGCCCCCTTCACCATCTTCCATTTCAACCGTCTGCCGCTCTACAGCCTGGTCGCCAACCTGATGGCGATACCCGTCGCCGAGCTCTGGGTCATGCCGTGGGGCATGGTGGCATTGCTGTTGATGCCGTTCGGCGTCGACGGCTGGGCGCTGGCCCCGATGGGATGGGGGATCGAGGCGATTCTGTGGATCTCGCGCTGGACCGCGGCGCTTCCCGGATCGGTCATCGTGCTACCGGAGATGCCGGTCGCGGCCTTGATCGCGATGGCGTTCGGCGGGCTTTGGCTCTGTCTCTGGCAAAGCGGCATCCGCTGGCTCGGCGTCGCTGGCATTGTCGCCGGCCTCGCCATCGCCGCAGCCTCCCGGCCGGCCGACTTTCTGATCTCCCCCGACGGCAAGCTGATCGGGGCTCGTGGCGAGGACGGCGAGCTGGCCCTGTCGAGGCGACGCGCCGGCTTTGTCTCGGACACTTGGCTCAGGCGCCAGGGGCAGGAGGCGACCGCCGATTGGGCGGCGCTCTGGCGCTGCGGCGATGCCGGCTGCAGCCGCGCCTATGGCCCGGTGGAAGTGGCGCTGGTGCGGACGCCGAACGAGCGGCGCATCGCCTGCACGCGCGAGGGCATTGTCGTCATCGCTACCATCCCGGCGCGGTTCTGCCATTCACCAAGGCTGGTCATCGACGTGATCGATCTCCGCGCCGACGGCACGCATGCGCTCCGCTTCGATGGCAACCGCGTAGAGGTCGAAACCGTGCGCGGCAGCCGGGGCCTGCGACCATGGGTGGCGCCTGCCCCGGCCCGCGGCAACCGCGCGGCGCCGTGAGTGAAGCGGCTTAAGGCCTCAGCGCCTGCTGCCGGCGGAGAGCCCGGTTTTCACGGCGGATCTGGTCACGCCGGGCTTCGGCGAGCGCCTCGCGGCGGTTCTGCCGATCGAGCTTGGTGATCTGGCTCCGGTTGAGGTCGGTCGTGGTCGCGTCGGAGTCGCGCAGTCGGAGCGCGCGTTCTTCGCGTCTCTCGGTGCGTTCCGCCCGCTTGTCCACGTTCTTCTGCTTCCGCCAGCCGTGGGCCGGCGCCCAGGACGGCGGGTCGGCCATCGCCTGGGTGGGCACCAGGGCGGTACCGAACAGCAGGGCGGTCAGCGCGACGGCAAGAGTTGCGATCTTCATGGTCTGCGTCCTTCCGGCCAGGTCATCCGATCGATGGCTGGTCCAGGTAAAGGTGCGCTTAGATCGTTGGTTCCCCGTCCGTCATGGTCGGGCGGCATTTATCCCTATGAATTTTTCGAGCGCAGTAAGCCCGTCGGTCAGCGCCGCAGGCCCCGGCTGCAGGATGATCGGCGACTTGATCTCGTGGATGGCGCCGCTCCGAGCTGCCGGGAGATCGGCGAACCCCGGGCGGGACCTGATCTTTTCCGGCCGGACCTTCTTGCCGCACCAGGAGCCGATGATCAGATCGGGCGAACGTCCGATCACCTCCTCGGGCGTGACGATGCGGTCCTTAGCGGCCCGCCCGCCGGCACGGTCGGCGAAGATGTCGATGCCGCCGACGACTCCGATCAACTCGGACACCCAGCCGATGGCGGAGATCAGCGGCTCGTCCCATTCCTCGAAGAACACGCGCGGCCGCCGCGGAAGCCGGGCGGCGCGCTGGCGGGCAGCCTCGATGCCGCCCTCCAGGTGTGTAACCAGCGCTTCCGCCCGGTCGCTCGCTGCGACCAGGGCACCGAGCGTCCGGATCATGTCTAGGATGCCGGCGATGCTGCGCTGGTTGAAGACATGGACGGCGAGGCCGCGGCGAGCGAGGTCGGCGACGATATCCGCCTGGAGGTCGGAGAAGGCAAGGACGAGATCCGGCTCGAGCCTCAGGATCTTCCCCACGTCGGCTGAAACGAAGGCGCTGACCCGCGGTTTGTCGCGGCGCGCTTCCGGAGGCCGGACGACGTAGCCGGAGATGCCGACGATGCGGTCCTGCTCGCCGAGGAGGTAGAGCGTCTCGACCGTCTCCTCGGTCAGGCAGACGATGCGCGTGGGCGGGAACAAGGCGGCGTCAGAAACGGATGGTGGCCGACTCGACGACCTTGGCAAAGTCGCGCAGCACCACATTGTGGTGGGCGACGATCTGCGGCGCCTTGAGCACGGCCGAGTCGAAGGTCGAGTGTGCGTCGGCGGCCAGCACCACCTTGTAGCCATGAGCGAAGGCGGCGCGGGTGGTGGTGTCGACGCAGAACTCGGTCTGCATGCCGGCGATCACTAGGCGGTCGATGCCGCTGGCCCGCAGCCTTGCGTCGAGCCCGGTGCCGAGAAAGGCATCGCAGCGATCCTTGACCACCACCTCCTCACCTGGCTTCGGTGCCACGTCCGGGTGAATGGCGAAGCCGATCGTGCCCCTGGCCAGCGCTTCACCTTCGCCGCCGGCATGCTGCACGTGGAAGACTGGAATGCCCGCGGCCCGGGCGCGGTCTTGTAACGTGCGCAGCCGCGCCAGCAGCTCGTCCGGCCGGTAGGGGCGGAGCGGCTCCTGGAACATGCCTCGCTGGACATCGATGACGACGAGTGCGGTCGACATGGAAGGTCACTCCCGTAGGGTCGCCGGAGTCTACGGCGTGTCGTCTACGCGACGGAAGCCGTCGTTCCCCGCCTGGGCCTCCGCGGGCAAACAAGGCATAGAACCAGGATGGCCTGAAGCGGCCAGGATCACGCAACCCGAGTTGGGGGCGCCGGACCGCCAGACGATGCCCGACGCAAAGGATCATGCGGACGCGCCGGCGATGCCGGCTACGATCGAGTTGTCGGCCCGCTCGATCGCGGCCGATCCCGGCACCTTGCGGCTCATCCCGCCGGCGACGCGGGTCTACCTGGTCGATGCCGGCGACCGGCCGGCTTCCGAATGGGCGGAGGCCTGCCGTCGCCTCGTCCATGCCGGGTTAGAGCCGGTGCCGCATATCGCCTGCCGGCGCATCCGCAGCCTTCAGGACATCGATGAACGGCTCAAGGCCATGGCCGAGGCCGTCCGCATCCGCGACGTTCTGGTCATCGGCGGCGACATTGCACGGCCGCTCGGCCCCTTCGCCTCCTCCATGGACCTGCTTGATGCCGGCAGCCTGCAGCGCCACGGGATCAGGAGGTTCGGCATCGCCGGCCATCCCGAAGGCTCTCCGGATGTCGCGCCGGCAGCGATCGTCGATGCCTTGCATCGGAAGATCGAGTTCGCCGCCCGCACTGGCCTGGAAATCCGCTTGGTTACTCAGTTCGGCTTCGATCCGGAAGCCACGATCCGTTGGGCGGAGCGCCTGGCGGGCGTGGGCATACGGCTGCCGATCCATGTCGGCGTCGCCGGCCCGACAAGCATGACCCGGTTGCTGAAATACGCTGCGCTCTGCGGCGTGCGCGCCTCGGCCTCGTTCGCGCTGAAGCGGGGTGCCGCGTTGACCTCGCTGATGGGCGGCTATTCGCCGGACCCTTATGCGCGCGCGATCGAACGGAGCGGCCACGTCACGCAGCTACATGTTTACGCGTTCGGCGGCCTGGCGGCGACCGCCCACTGGCTGATCGGGCGAGGCTCGTGGCGCGAGCGGGGTGAGGCGACACAAGTGACCCAGAACGTCAGGAGCGTGCCGTGACGGAGACTGTCCTGCATTCGGAGACGAAGACCGCCGTCATCGGCTTCGGCCGGCCGTTCTGCGTGATCGGCGAGCGGATCAACCCGACAGGTCGCAAGAAACTGGCGGAAGCGATGATCGCCGGCGATTTCTCCGGCGTGACCGCCGATGCCCTCGCCCAGGTCGCGGCCGGCGCCCTGGTGCTGGACGTGAACGCGGGGGTGACCGCCGTCGACCCGAACCTGACCGAGCCGCCCTTGCTGGCGCAGACCATCGAGCTGGTGCAGTCGCTGGTCGATGTCCCGCTCTGCATCGACTCCTCGGTACCGGCGGCGCTGGCGGCGGGCTTGGCCGTCGCCAAAGGCCGACCTCTGGTGAACTCGGTGACGGGCGAAGATGATCGGATGGAAACGATCCTGCCGCTGATCAAGAAGTTCAACGTGCCGGTGGTGGCGATCTCCAACGACGAGACTGGGATCAGCTACGACCCCGACGTGCGCTTCGCCGTCGCCAAGAAGATCGTCGAGCGCGCCGCCGACCATGGCATCAAGCCGGCGGACATCGTCGTCGACCCGCTGGTGATGCCGATCGGCGCCCTGAACAATGCCGGCTCCCAGGTCTTCCGCCTGATCCGGAGGCTGCGCGAGGAGCTCAAGGTCAACACCACCTGCGGGGCCTCCAACATCTCCTTCGGCATCCCCAACCGGCGGGTGATGAATGCCCACTTCCTGTCGATGGCGGCCGCCGTCGGCATGACCAGCGCGATCATGAATCCGCTGCACAAGGAGGATATGGACGCGATACGCGCCGCCAATACGCTGAACGGCTTCGACCCCGACTGCATGGCCTGGCTCCGGGCCAACCGGGACCCGGCGGCAGGCGGAGAAGCGGGGGCGGCCCGTCGCGAGCGCCGGGGACGCCGACAGGGGGCGGAGGCGGGTACCTGAACGGTTGCGTTTGCGGCCTGAATTGCCGTATTGCCGATAGTTCAACGTGGTCAGGGGAACCGGGTGAAGACTGAAATTCGTGTAGCCGTGATCGGCGGCGGTGTCGTCGGCGCGAGCGTGCTTTATCACCTGACCAAGCTCGGCTGGACCGACATCGCGCTGTTCGAGAAGCACGAGCTGACCTCGGGCTCGACCTGGCACGCGGCGGCGAGCGTACATACCTACAACTCGGACGCGAACGTCTCGAAGCTGCAGAAATACACCATCGATCTTTACCGCGAAATCGAGCAGATCTCCGGCCAGAGCTGCGGCATCCACGCGACCGGCAACATGGTGGTCGCTGCTACC
>CAMDFP010000204.1 GCA_945897335.1 Asaia bogorensis
CGTCGAGGCCGCCGATGGCGGCCGCGGACAGCGTGTCGAGCGCGCCGATGCCGGCAGACGGCAGGATCAGGCGGTGGCCGTTGGCCTTCGCCGTCGCGATCAGGCGCTCGCGCAACGCATCGTCGGTGAGCGCGCCGACGGATGTCACCAGCATGTCCGAGCGCTTCAGCGCCCGCTCGGCGTGATCGCGAACCGCCTGGTGGCCGGCGCCTTCGACCACGGCATCGACCTTCACCTCGAAGAACTTGTCCGCGTCGTTCGTGATCAGATACGGCGACCTGCCGTCCCGGGGCTTCCGCACCAGGGCGGCGGCGATCTCCACATCCGGCAGCACGCCGGCGGCAATCGCCGCCGAGACCTGCTCGCCGATCGCGCCCAGCCCCATCAACCCGATCCTGAACATCCTCAGCTCTCCTTCGCCCCATGGCGGTCGCGCCAGATCCGTTTGGCCGTCTCCGGCACCGCGGCCTTCTCGCCCGTCGTGTTGATGAACATGACACAGAGCGCGCTCGCCTTGTTGACCAGGCCCTTGCCCCTGGCCCAGGTGGCGTAGCGCATGACCAGGCTGCTGGTCCGGAAGCTGACGACCCGCGCGCCGATCAGCACTTCGTCCCGGTAATGTAGCGGCTTGTGGTATTCGACCTCGATCTTGGCCAGCACCGGGCCGACCGCGTCGGGCTTGAGCTCCATGCCGACCTCGTCCAGCGCCCGGATGCGGGCGTCCTCGTACCATTCGAGGTAGCTGGTGTGGTTCACATGCGCATAGGCATCGACCTCGCTCCAGCGCACCTGGTGGCAGACCAGGATCGGCCAGTCGCCGTCGGCCTGGAAGTCGGCGCGCAGGCTGTCGTCGAGCACGAGGGTCATGACGCTCCGCATAGCCCGATTGCGGCGCGACCGGAAGCCTCGCCTTGACACCCCCGAAACAGCTGGGGTCCCTTGGGGACATGACCGAACCGAAGCCCCCGGGTGACCTCTACCCCGCGATAGAGCCCTACGAGACCGGCATGCTGCCGGTCGGCGACGGGCACATGCTCTACTACGAAATCTCCGGCAATCCGAAGGGAAAGCCCGTCGTCTTCCTGCATGGCGGGCCGGGCGGCGGCACCCAGCCCCTGCAGCGCCGCTTCTTCGATCCCGCCCGCTACCGCATCGTGCTGTTCGACCAGCGGGGCGCCGGGCAGTCGACGCCGTCGGGCTCGCTCGTGGCCAACACCACGCAGCACCTGGTCCGGGACATCGAGACACTGCGGCACCATCTCGGCATCGCCCGCTGGGTGGTCTTCGGCGGCTCCTGGGGCTCGACCCTGGCTCTCGCCTATGCCGGCGCGCATCCGGAAGCCTGCGTGGCATTGGCGGTGCGCGGAATCTGGCTCGCCCGCAAACGCGACATCGACTGGTGGATCTACGGCCTGAACCGCTTCTTTCCCGACTATTGGGAGGCCTTCGCCGGCCATCTCCCGCCCTGGGAGCGCGGCGACCTCGTCGAAGGCTATCGTCGCCGTCTGCTCGACCCCGATCCCAAGATCCACATGCCCGCCGCGATCGCCTGGCGGGGACTCGACCAGCGCGTCTCGACGCTACTGCCCCGCGCGGACGATCCGGCCCCCGCCGGACCCCGCACGCTGGCGGTGGCAAGGATCGAGGCCCATTACGTCAGCCACTTGGCCTTCCTCGATGAGGGCGAACTGCTGCGCGGCATCGGCCGTTTCCGCCACGTGCCGGGAGTGATCGTCCATGGACGCTACGACATGATCGCACCGGTCGACGGCGCTTTCGAACTCGCCCGCGCCTGGCCGGAGGCGAAATTCGTGCTCGTCGAGGGCGAGAGCCACTCGGCCGTCGATCCCGGCATCCGCCGCGCCCTCCTGGACGCCACCGATCGCTTCGCCAGCCTCGATTGAAGCAAGGGCTCGCCTTGACAGGCCCGGAGTGCGGCCCGAGACTTTTCCCTTAAGAAATCAAAGGTCCGCGCGTGCCCGATCAAGCCCTTCCCGCCGATCTCTACCCGGCGATCGAACCCTATGAGACCGGGATGTTTCCGGTCGGCGACGGCCACCAGCTCTATTACGAGCTCTGCGGCAATCCGAAAGGGAAACCGGTCGTTTTCCTTCATGGCGGCCCCGGCAGCGGCAGTTCGCCCGACCACCGGCGGTTCTTCGATCCGAAGCGCTACCGCATCCTGGTGTTCGACCAGCGCGGCAGCGGTCGCTCGACCCCGACCGCCTCGATCGAAGCCAATACCACCCAGCACCTGATCAGGGACATCGAGGCGCTCCGGCGCCACATCGGGGTCAAGCGCTGGGTCGTCTTCGGCGGCTCCTGGGGCTCGACGCTCGGCCTCGCCTACATAGCCGCTCATCCCGAGGCGTGCACCGCGATCGTGCTCCGCGGTATCTGGCTCTGTCGGAAATCCGACCTGCAATGGTGGCTCTACGGCGTCCGCACCATCTTCACCGAGTTCTGGGACGACTTCGCCAACTACCTGCCGGAAGCGGAGCGCGGCGACATCCTGGAGAACTACTTCAAGCTTCTGGTTCATCCGGACCCGGCCGTGCACATGCCGGCGGCGGCGAACTGGAAGACCTATGAATCCCGAATCGCCTCCCTGATCCCGAAGCCCGGCAGCGAGAAGTCGCAGAGCCCGCGCACGCTGGCGATGTCGCGGATCGAGGCCCACTACATGCGGAACAACGTGTTCCTGCCGGAGGGCGCGCTGCTGGACGCGGTGCCGCGGTTCCGTCATGTGCCGGCCGCGATCATCCACGGGCGCTACGACGTGATCTGCCCGGCCGAGGGTGCCGTCGCGCTTTCCCGCGCCTGGCCCGAGGCCGCCCTGACCATGGTGCCGGACGCCGGCCACTCGGCGATGGAGCCCGGCATCCGGACGGCATTGGTGGCCGCGACCGACCGATTCTGCGATCTCGATTGAACGGAGAGTCTCGAATGCTCAGACACTGGCTGGCGATCGCTGCCGTCCTTCTTGGCGCCCCGGCTTCGGCCCAGGAGCTGAAGATCGGGCTCGGCGCCATGGCCCGCTCGATGGACCCGCACTTCTATAACTCGGGCCCGGACGTCGCCAACATGCTGCACGTCTACGACAAGCTGATCCTGCAGGACGAGAAGCAGGGCCTGATCCCCGGCCTCGCCACCTCGTGGAAGGCAATCGACGCGACCACCTGGGAAGTGAAGCTGCGGGAAGGCGTCACCTTCCATGACGGCTCGCCCTTCACCGCCGAGGACGTCGCCTTCACCGTCAAGCGCGCCGTCGACGTGCCGAAGTCGGGCTCGCCCTTCTCGCTCTACGTCAACACGATCAAGGAAGTGGTCATCAAGGGTCCGCACCTGGTCCATCTGAAGACCGCCGAGGCGGCGCCGCTACTGCCCTGGGACATCTCGACCTTCGGCATCATCTCGAAGAAGCACGGCGAGGCGGCGGCGACCGAGGACTACAACTCCGGCAAAGCCGCCATCGGCACCGGCCCCTACAAGCTGGTCTCCTACTCGCCCAACGAGAAGATCATCTTCCAGCGGAATGACGCCTACTGGGGACCGAAGGAGCCCTGGATCAAGGTGACCTTCTCGCTGATCGCCAACCAGGCATCGCGAACCGCGGCGTTCCTCGCCGGCGACGTCGATGCCATCGACACGGTGGCGACCCAGGACATCGCACGACTGAAGACCACCGCCGGCGTCGGCCTCTGGCCGTATCTCTCCAACCGCGTCATCTACCTGATCATTGACAGCCACCGCGACGTCGCCGAGCACGTCCGCGACAACGACGGCAAGGCGATGACGGTCAACCCGCTGAAGGATGCGCGGGTCCGGCAGGCGTTGTCGCTGTCGATCAGCCGGGAAGCGCTGGTCGACCGGATCATGGAGGGCGAAGGCGTTCCGACAGGCCAGCTCGTTCCGCCCGGCATGTTCGGCCATGATCCCGCGCTGAAGTCGCCGGCGCAGAACCTGGACGCCGGCAAAAAACTGCTGGCCGATGCCGGATACCCCAAGGGCTTCCAGCTCACGCTGCACGGCTCCAACGGCCGCTATCTCAACGACGCCAAGATCACCCAGGCGCTGGGACAGATGTTCGTCCGTGTCGGTGTCGACACCAAGGTCGAGACGCTGCCGCGCGCCGTCTTCGGCACCCGCGGCAACGAGTTCGGCTTCTCGGTCGGCCTGTTCGGCTGGGGCACCGACACCGGCGAGGCGGCCTCGCCCTTGAAGGCGCTGATCCAGACGCGGGATGCGACCGGCGCCGGCGCGTCCAACCGCGGGCGCTACTCCAACCCCAAGATCGACGCTGTGATCGTGGAAGCGCTCCGTACCATCGACGACAAGAAGCGCGAAGCCTTGCTGCAGCAGGCGACCCGCATGGCGATGGAGGACGGTGCGATCATCCCGCTCTACTTCCAGGTCAACACCTGGGCGACCCGCGGTCCCATCACCTGGGCGCCGCGCACCGACGAATTCACTCTTGCCATGTCCGCGAGGCCGAAATGACCGATGACGCAGCCGCCCGCCCGTTGACGATCGCCGACGCCCGCTCCCAGTTTCCGGGCGCGGAGCGCTGGGTCTACGCCAACGTCGCCTCGAAAGGCATCATCTCGAAGGCGAGCCGGGGCGCGATCGACGAGGTCGCCGACGCCCAGATGACGGGCGAGGAGATCAAGGAGGAGTATGCGAATACGCTCACGCGCGTACGCTCCAACTTCTCCAAGCTGATCGGCGCCAGGCCGCACGAGGTCGCCGTCACCAAGAACGTGTCCGAGGGACTGAACGCCATCGGCTCGGCAATGGACTGGAAGCCGGGCGACAACGTCGTCATCTGCACCGAGCTCGAGCATCCGAACAACGTCTATCTCTGGATGAATCTCGCCGATCGCGGCGTCGAGGTACGGGGCGTCAAGCCCAACGAGGGCATGATCGACGCGACGACCATCGCCGGGGCCATCGATGCGCGCACGCGCATCGTTTCGGTCTCGACCGTCACCTTCACCCCGGGCTATCGCACCGATGTCACCGCCATCAGCAAAGCGGCGAAGAAGGTCGGCGCGCTGATGCTGGTCGATGCCGTGCAGTCGGCCGGCGTGCTCTCGATCGACGTCGAGGCGATGGGCATCGACGCGCTGGCGACCTCGACCAGCAAAGGCCTGCTCGGCGTCATGGGCCTCGGCATGCTCTATGTCAGCGACCGCTGGGTCGAGCGGCTGAAGCCGGCCTGGGTCGCGCGCTTCAGCGTCGTCACCGGCAAGCACGAATCCGACCTGGGCGACGGCGTGCTGCGCCTCCAGCCCGACGCGCGGCGCTTCGAGATCGGCAACTACAACTGGATCGGCATCGCCGCGCTCGACGCTTCCCTCGACCTGATCCTCGGCCTCGGCCCGGAGAAGATCGAGCGCCACGCCGTCGGCCTTGCCAAGCGGCTGGCCGGCGGGCTGGAGCAGCTGGGCTACCCGGTCTGCCGGCCGCCGGCGGAATGGGCCCGGAGCCATATCGTCACCATCGGCACGCTGGGCGCCGGCGACGCCTATACCTCGGACGACGCGCGCCTCAACCGCTTCTCGGCCGCGCTCAAGGAGGCGAACGTCAAGTTCACCGTCCGCCGCGGCCTCGTCCGCTTCGGCCTGCATCTCTACAACAACGAGGCCGACGTCGACAAAATCCTGGAAGTCGCTCGCGCCAGCGCGCAGTAGGACGTCACTTGCACAGGCTGGAGGACGGGCGCATTTTCGCTGCGCTCGCCCTTCCGGTCCGATAGCCCATGAACGACCTCTCCGGCCTCCTCGTCGTCACCCTAGAGCAGGCGGTGGCTGCTCCCTATTGCTCGGGCCGGCTCGCCGATGCCGGGGCCCGCGTCATCAAGATCGAGCGCGCCGAGGGCGACTTCGCGCGGCACTACGACAAGGCGGTCAAGGGCGAGTCCGCCTACTTCGTCTGGCTCAACCGGGGGAAGGAATCGCTCACCCTCGACATCAAGGACGTGGCCGACAAGGCGCTGCTCGCCCGCATCCTCGCCAGGGCCGACGTGCTGATCCAGAACCTGGCGCCGGGCGCAGCCAAGCGCGCCGGGTTCGGCTCTGAGGATTGGCGAAAGCGGAACCCGCGCCTGATCACCTGCGACATCTCCGGCTATGGCGAGGACGGTCCCTATGCCGACATGAAGGCCTATGACCTGCTGGTCCAGGCCGAGACCGGGCTCTGCTCGATCAATGGCGGCCCCGAGGCGCCGGCCCGGGTCGGGGTGAGCGTCTGCGACATCGCCGCCGGCATGGCGGCCCATGCGGCAGTCCTGCAGGCGCTCTATGCGCGCGAAAGGACCGGCGAGGGCCGCGGCATCAAGACCTCGCTCTTCGCCGGCATGGCAGACTGGATGACCGTGCCCTATCTGCATCTGGTCTATGGCGGCAAGGCACCGGAGCGGAGCGGGCTCGATCATCCCTCGATCGCTCCCTACGGCCCCTATCGTTGCGCCGACGGCGCCGTCCTGGTCTCGATCCAGAACGAGCGCGAATGGAAAAACCTCTGCGAGGGCGTTCTTGAGGCTCCCGGCCTCGCCACCGAAGCCGCCTTCGCCGACAACCTGGTCCGTGTCGCAAATCGCGACGCGCTCAAGCTCCGGATGGAAGCGATATTGACGAAGCTGCCGCGATCCGAGGTTGAGCGCCGCCTGCGAGCAGCCCAGGTCGCCTACGGCGGCCTCAACACCGTCGCCGACTTCGCCCGGCACCCGCAGCTTCGCATGGTTCCGGTCGAGACCCCGGCTGGCGTCATCGACCTGATCGCGCCCCCGGTCGCGATCGCCGGCGACACACTGGCACTCGGCCCGGTGCCGACCGTCGGCCAGCACACGGATGCGATCCGGCGGGAGTTCGCCGCGTGAGGTCACGCCGGCCGGTCAACATCGTCGTGCCGATGATCGTCGCCTGCGCCAACTTCATGCAGAACCTGGACTCGACGGTGATCGCTACCGCGCTGCCGGCGATCGGCCAGTCGCTGGGCGAGGATCCGCTCCGCCTCAACCTCGCCATCACCTCCTATCTGCTCAGCCTCGCCATCTTCATCCCGTTGAGCGGCTGGACCGCCGACCGCTTCGGCGCCCGAACCGTCTTCCGCGCCGCGATCTTCGGCTTCATCGTCGGGTCGATCGGCTGCGGCTTCGCCAATTCGCTGAGCGAGCTGGTGATCGCCCGCATCGTCCAGGGCATGGGCGGGGCCATGATGGTGCCGGTCGGGCGCCTGGTCCTGCTCCGCAGCGTGCCGAAGTCCGAGCTGGTCAGCGCCATGGCCTATCTCACCATCCCGGCGCTGGTCGGCCCCGTGATCGGCCCGCCTCTCGGCGGCCTCATCGTCACCTTCGTCTCCTGGCACTGGATCTTCTTCATCAACGTGCCGATCGGGCTCCTCGGCATCGTGCTGGTGACGCTCTACATCCCCGAGGTGCGGGAACCTCATCCCGGTCGCCTCGACTTCCCCGGCTTCGCGCTGGCCGCGCTCGGCCTCGCCGGACTGGTTTTCGGCTTCGAGACGGTGGGACGGGGCGCGCTGCCGGACTGGGTCACCGTCGCCCTTCTCGCCGCCGGAACGCTGGCGGTGCTGGCCTATCTGGCCCATGCGCGGCGGATCGAATCTCCAATCATCGACCTCGGCCTCTTCGCCCTTCCCACCTACCGGGCGGCCGTGGTCGGCGGCTTCCTCTTCCGGGTCGGCATCGGCGGGCTGCCGTTCCTGCTGCCGATGCTGCTGCAGGTCGGCTTCGGACTCTCGGCCCTCTCCTCGGGCCTCATCACCTTTGCCAGCGCCGCCGGCGCGCTGACGATGAAGTTCACCGCCGGGCCGATCATCAGGGCGCTGGGATTCCGCCGGGTGCTGCTGTGGAACGTCGGGCTCTCCAGCGTCTTCCTCTTCGCCTACGGGTTCTTCGAGCCTACGACCTCGCACCTGGTCATCTTCCTGGCCTTGCTGGCCGGCGGCTTCTTCCGCTCGCTGCAATTCACCGCGACCGCGACGCTGACCTTCGCCGACGTGCCGCCGAAGCGGATGAGCCGCGCCACCAGCCTTTCCGCCATGATGCAGCAGCTCTCGCTCAGCATCGGCGTCGCCATCGGCGCGCTCATCCTCCACTTCTCCGTCGTCTTCCGCGACGGCGAGGCGCTTTCGGCCCAGGACTTCCTGCCGGCCTTCATCGGCATCGGCCTGATCTCGCTGACGTCCGTCTTCCTGTTCCTGCCGTTGGCCCCCGACGCCGGTGCCGAGGTCAGCGGCCATGGCGGGCCCCGCAACCGCCGGGCGCAGACAGCGGATTAGTACCAGCTAAATCCGGATCCTATTGCCACGAGGCGGACGCGAGCGCAGACTTTCCGATGGGAAATGGTTCATCGGGGAGTGATCTCATGTCAGGAAGACTCGTCGCCTATCTTCTGGGCGCGGTAGCGGCGGCGGCGCTGATCGCGCCCCAGCCCGCATCGGCCCAGAAGGTGCTGAAGGTCGTGCCGCAATCGGACGTCCGCGTGCTCGACCCCTTCGTCAACAACTCGGGCATTACCACCGAGTTCGCCTACATGGCCTATGATGTGCTGTTCGCCGTCGACAAGGACGAGCGGCCGCAGGGTCAGATGGCCGAGAGCTGGAACGTCAGCGCCGACGGCCTCACCTACACCATCAAGCTACGTCCGGGGATGACCTTCTCCGACGGGCAGGCGGTGAAGTCCGCCGACGCCATCGCCTCGATCAAGCGCTGGGCCGGCCGCGACATTACCGGCAAGAAGATGGTCGAGCTCGGCATGACGCTGGCCGCGGTCGACGACCTCACCTTCACGCTTAAGCTGCGCGAGCCGTTCGGCCTCACCATGGACACGCTGTCCAAGACCGTGTCGATGCCGACCTTCGTCATGCGCGAGAAAGACGCCAACGTCGACGTCAATACGGCGGTGACGGAGATCATCGGATCAGGCCCCTACATCTTCAAGAAGGACGAATGGGTTCCCGGCAGCAAGGTGGTGTTCA
>CAMDFP010000205.1 GCA_945897335.1 Asaia bogorensis
GGTGAAGCTCTACCTGAAGCGCGTCTTCATCACCGATGACTGCAAGGACCTGCTGCCGGCGTGGCTGCGCTTCCTCCAGGGCGTCGTCGACACCCCTGATCTGCCGCTCAACGTCAGCCGCGAGCTACTGCAGAAGAACCCGCTGCTCACCAAGATCCGGGCCGGCCTGACCCGGAAGGTCCTCTCCGAGCTGACGAAGAAGGCGAAGGACGATCCCGAGTCGTATCTCGATTTCTGGCAGAACTTCGGTGCCTGCCTGAAGGAAGGCCTCTACGAGGACAAGGACGAGCATCGGACCGAGATCCTGAAGCTCTCGCGCTTCCATTCGACCCAGTCGGACAAGCTGGTGACGCTGGACGAGTACATCGGCCGGATGAAGGAAGGCCAGGACGCCATCTACACCATCGGCGGGGACGATCTCGCGGCGTTGAAGGCAAGCCCGCAGCTCGAAGGTTTCGCTGCCAAGGGCATCGAGGTGCTGCTGCTGACCGACGCGGTCGACGAGTTCTGGGTACCCTCGATCGGCACCTACGAGGGCAAGACCTTCAAGTCGGTGACGCGCGGCGCGCTCGACCTCGACAAGATCAAGGGCGAGGCGAAGGACGAGGAAGAGAAGAAGCCTGAGGAAGCCCCGGCCGAACTCGGCGCCCTGATCGCATTGTTCAAGCTGGCGCTCGGGGAGGAGGTCAAGGACGTCAAGGCTTCGGCGCGCCTGACCGACTCGGCCGTCTGCCTGGTCGCCGCCGA
Organism: Asaia bogorensis; assembly: GCA_945897335.1. Lineage (GTDB taxonomy): Bacteria > Pseudomonadota > Alphaproteobacteria > SHVZ01 > SHVZ01 > SHVZ01. The sequence continues at coordinate 748 of CAMDFP010000205.1, forward strand.
GGGCGACCTCGACATGCGGCTCGAACGCCTGCTCCGCCAGCACAAGCAGCTCGACAAGGCGGTGAAGCGCGTGCTCGAGCTCAACCCGACACACCCGCTGGTGAAGAAGCTGGCAGAGATGACCGGCAAGGAGGGCGCATCCAGCGTGCTGGAGGAAGCGGCCCACCTTTTGCTCGACCAGGCTCGCCTGCTGGAAGGCGAGACCGTTCCCGATCCCCGCGCCTTCGCCAAGCGGCTCGGCGCGATGATGGAGCGTGGGCTGGTCCTCTAAGGCGTCGCGGCGACGGCGAGGACACGTCCGAGGTTCGGCGCCTGGACCAAGGCCACGTGCGCTGAGCCGGGCGGAAGTTCGTTTGCCGCGAGCGTCCGCGTCAGCGCACCGCCCTTCCAGGCTTCGATCCTGGTCATGCCGCGGACGATGTTGAATTCCGTCAGCGTCTTCCCGGCGTTCTCGCCGCGCGGGACCTTGGTCTCGTGCCGGGGATCATAGCCGACGATCCAGACCTCGCCCTCGCCTGGCCCGTCGATCCTCAGGCTCAGGCCGTCGGCTGTGCGCTTCACCGACAGCGCCGGCCGCTCGCGCTTGGCCGCCTCGCCGATCAGGCGTTCGACCGCTGGGCGGTCCGAGCCCACGGCATGGTTGCCACCGTCGATCACCATCTGCGGCGTATAGATCTGCCGCGTGCCGAGGGAGCGCGAATAAAGACGTTGCCGTTGAGTCCAAGCGGCATCGGCGAAGGCATCCTTCCAGCCGATGTAGTCCCAGTAGTCGACGTGGAAGGCAAGCGCGATCACGTCCTTCCGCCTGGCGAGATCGCCGAGATAGGCCTCCGCCGGCGGACAGGAATTGCAGCCCTGGGAGGTGAAGAGCTCGACCAGGACCGGCCCTCCGGCTTCGGCCGATTCGGCCGAAAACAGGGCGGCGAGAAGAGTGAGGGCGGTCACCTTCGACTTCATGAAGGGATGGTAACCCGCATGGCACCGCGCCTGATCGTCACGATCGGGTGACATCTTGCGGGCGGTTGGCGGCCGCGCCAAGACTTCAGGTACATCCCCTTCCGTTCCCAGGAGGAATCCACATGCGCACATACCTCGCTCTCGGCCTCGCCGTCGCTCTCCTTGCTTCCCCCGCCCTCGCTGCCGACAAGAAGGGCCCGCCCGGCTGCTCGGCCATCGACTTCCGCCCGATCGCCCAGGGCATGCCCGACGGCGAGCAGGACTCCGGCCTGTACAAGAGCCGCTTCGGTCGCATCGAGATGAAGGCGACCGTGAAGGGCGGCCAGGCCACGGACTATCAGGCGTTGGTCAACGGCAAGCCCCTGAAGGCGGTCGCAACCCTGCCCCAGGCGGCCATCGACTGCGCCGCGACCAAGAAGATTCCGGCCACGGTGCGCTCGGCCAATCCCTGCGGCGACGCCGCCAAGCTTCGCGTGGTCGTCACCCAGTCGGGCGCCGACAAGATGATCGCGACCTACGGGCTCAAGGGCAAATCCTGGACCCTCTGCAAGGTCGGAACCGCCGTCTAAAACAAAACTCGATCAGGGCGGCGGCGCACCCGCCGCCCGATCGCAGACCTCCGACCAAAAGCCTCGATAAACCTCTTCGAGACACCGACAAAAGGCTTCGCCTCGGCAGAGCCGGTCGGCGACGAGCGGACGGAGGCTATTCCTCAGGTTTCGAAGACGCGCCGGGTCGCGCGCGAGCGCGACGGAGATGCCGACATAATCCGCTCGCGTCGTCGCCACCAGCTCCGGCAATCCCAGCCGATGGAGCATCGCCAGGGTCTGGCGACTCTCGATCCGCGCCCCAGCCAGCGTCACGACCGGCACCCCCATCGTCAGTGCCTCGAGATTCGTCATCAGGCCTGAAAACGGGAAGGTATCCAGCGCGACGTCGATCTCGGCATAGGCATCGAGCAGCTCGCTCAGCGGGATGCGGCCATGGAAGGCGACGCGCGCGCCGGCATTCCGGACGCCGAGACCCGAAAACTCCTTCAGCACGCGGCCGCGCACAGCTTCATCGGCGTAGCGCGCCGACCGCAGGACCAGCTCCGCCTGGGGAACGGCCTGGAGGATCTCTGCAAAGGCGGTCAGCTGCTCTGCGTGAAGGTCGCGGTTGACGAAGCAGCCGAACCGCACGCGGTCCGAAGCTTCGGACGGCGGCGGCGCCACCGCCGGCGCAAAACCCGGAATGGCGTAGCAGAAGCGTCCGAGGGGCAGCCGCACCACGCGCTCGGTGAAAAACCGGTCGCGCTCGGGTGGAACCTCCTCGGCGCAGGTGAGCAGATAGTCCATCTCCGGCATGCCGGTGGTGTTCCAGTAGCCGAGCCATGAGGCCTGGACCGGAGCCACCCGGCGGGCCAGGACCGGAAGACGGTTGCCCGGCGTGTGGCCGGAGAGATCGACAGAGATGTCGATCGCGGCCTCGCGCAGCAGATTGACCGCCGGCTGGTCCGGCACGCCCCGGAGATCGATCCAACGATCCGCCATTCCCTTGAGCGCCGCGGTCACGTCGTCGATGACGGTGGTGCCGGTATCGCAGAGCGTCACCCGCACCTGGTGACGATCGTGGTGAGCGATGGCCGCGGACAGGAGCGTTCCGACCGGATGGCGCGAGAAGTCGGCGGATAGGTAGGCGACGTGGAGAGGGCGCCGCTTGTCCGGGTCTCGCACAAGGCTGGCCCGCGGCGGTGCCAGGACACGATGGCGCCGTCCCCAGTCGACATGCGCTCGAAAGATCTCCTCCCGCGCGTAGGATGGGTCGTAATGGAAGCGCTGCAGATACGAGCTGTCGTCGGCATCGCCGAGGCGGGCGGCGAAGGTCCGCCGATAGGCGGATTGTCTCGCGATCACACCCTCCGGCTCGAGCGAATGGGCGTAGTTGTGGAGGGCGCCTGCCTGCGAAGGGTCGAGCACCAGCGCACAGCGGAGCTGGCGTCTCGCCTCATCGAACCGGCCGGCCTCGACGAGCAGCCCGCCGAGATCGGCCCGTGCCAGGTCGAACGACGGGACGACAGAGGTCAGGCGCTTCAGGTTGCCGATCGCCGTTCCGGACCTCCCGGCGCGGGCCTGGACATTGCCGAGCCCGTAGAGCGCAATCGGATTTGAAGGTTCGAGCGCGAGCGCGGCGGAGAGCCGCCGCGCGGCCGCCAGCCACTCCTGGCTTGCCGCGGCGCTTTCGGCAGCCTGCAGAAGCGCCGAAGCGGCGTGCGCGTCGGCGACCCCGGTCATGCGCCGGGTCTCATGCCTTGAGCTTGTAGCCGCGCCTGACCAGCGTTCCGACCAGGAGCCAGAGGCCGAGATCGATCAGGACGAGGACGATCGCTCCGGTCGCGAGATCGCCGTCCGCATGGTCGATGAAGCCGTAGCGGAATCCATCGATCATGTAGAAGAACGGGTTCAGGTGAGCGATGAACCGCCAAGCCTCCGGCAGCCGCTCGACCGAATAGAAGGTGCCAGAGAGGAAGGCGAGCGGCGTGATGACGAAGTTGGTCATCGCCGCCATATGATCGAACTTCTCGGCCCAGAGGCCGCCAAGGATGCCGAGCAGCGCCAGCATCATCGAGCCGGCGACCGCATGGAAGATCGCGAACTCCGGATGCGGCATCCGGAACGACACCACGACCCACATGGCCAGAGCGGTCGAACAACCCACGAAGAGTCCGCGCGTCACCCCGCCGGCAACCCACGCCAGCGTCAGCTCGGCAGGCCCGAGCGGCGGCATCAGGACATCGACGATGTTGCCCTGGACCTTGCCGATCATCAGCGTGGAGGAGGTATTGGCGAAGGCGTTCTGGGTGATCGCCATCATGATCAGGCCGGGTGCCAGGAACTGCTCGAACGGGATGCCGCCGACCATGGTGCCGCCACGCCCGAGCGCGAGCACGAAGACGGCAAGGAACAGCAGCGTGGTCACCACCGGCGCCGCCACCGTCTGGGTTGCGACCTTGAGGAAGCGCCAGACCTCCTTCTGGTAGAGGGTCCAGAGTCCGATCCAGTTGACTCGGCCAAGCGGCCGCGGATCGAGGCTGCGCGCCTCGGGGCGAGGAGATGAGGAGGTGTCGGCCATCGGGCCGGCACCATAGGCGCGTGCCGGCCACCCCTCAAGAGGAGGCCCCCTCAAGACGATGGACCCGCTGCGAACCGCCATGGCACCGTCGCGCCATGGCCTATACGCCGCGACGCCCGCCACGCAAGGTGACCCCGGCGAGCCTGGAGCGCTCGGCGCTGGCCTATCTCGAGCGCTTCGCCGCCTCGGCCGAGAGCCTCCGGCGCGTGCTTGCCCGCAAGGTCGATCGCTCGGCCCGTGCCCACGAAGACGTCGATCCGGCCCAGGGAGCCGCCTGGATCGAGGCCCTGATCGAACGCTATCGGCGATCGGGACTCCTCGACGACCGCGCCTATGCCGAGGCACGGACGGCGAGCCTGCGCCGCCAGGGCAGGTCGGCACGCGCGATCGCCGACCGGCTGGCGATGAAGGGCGTCGAGCGCGAAGTGATCGACCAGGCAATGGAGCCGACCCGGACACCGGCGGTCGAACTCGCGGCCGCCGTCCGCCTGGTACGCCGCCGGCGCCTCGGCCCTCTCAGGCACCAGGCGGACCGCGCCGAGCACCGTGAGCGGGATCTCGCCGTCCTGGGTCGGGCCGGATTCTCGTTCGAAATCGCACGCAAGGTGATTCTGGTCGAATCCGATGAGGCCCTCGATGCCTTGATCGCCGAGGCTGGATAAGCGCAGACTTCACCCGAAGGGGGAGGTCGATGCGACAGGCGCTCCTGGGATTGCTCACCTGGGTCATGGTCCTCGGCTCCGCCGGCGCCATGGAGCCGGTCGATCTCGAGCTGGTGCTGGCCGTCGACATCTCCGGTTCGATCGATGCGGACGAGGCGCGCCTGCAGCGCGACGGCTATGTCACCGCATTGACCGATCCGGAGGTGCTGAAGGCAATCCGGTCGGGCATCGAGGGCCGGATCGCCATCACCTATTTCGAGTGGTCGGGGCCGGAGACGCGCCGGCTCCTGCTCGACTGGACGGTGATCGAGGACGAGGCGAGCGCCAGGGCCGCCGCAGCGAAGCTGGCGGCCGCCCCCATCCGTTCGGGCATGTCGACCTCGATTTCGTCCGCCATCGAGTTCGCCATCCCGATGTACGGCCGCACCTACCAGGGCGGGCGCCGCGTGCTCGACATCTCCGGCGACGGTCCCAACAACGCCGGCCCGCTGGTGACCTTTCCGCGCGAACGAGCGCTCGCCGAGGGAATCACCATCAATGGGCTGCCGATCATCAACGATCGGCCGAACCGCACCGGATTCCCTTCGTTCAAGGACCTCGACCTCTATTTCGAGCATTGCGTCATCGGCGGCCCGGGCGCATTTCTGGTCGTCGCCGAAGGCTTCGACACCTTCGCCGAGGCGATCCGCAAGAAGATGATCATCGAGATCGCCGACCTCTCCCCGCCGGGTCTCCGCCGGGCGGCCGATTCCGGCCCTTTCCGCCTTGCCTCGGTCGACTACCCGCCGGGCTGCGACATCGGCGAAAGGCAGTCCCGGGAGTTCTGGCAGAGGCGTTACAACTCGCCCTACTGAGGCGTCAAAAGCCCTTGGCGAACCGGCCTCTGTGGTATACTCGCCGACCCTGAGCCGACGGCCTCCGGGGGGCGGCCGTCAAATAACCGCAAGACCCCTGGAAGGGCCTTCGACATCATGCATTTCACCCTCGATCGCGCCGCTCTCCTCAAGCCGCTGGCCCATGTCCAGAGCGTCGTCGAGCGGCGCACGACGATCCCGATCCTGTCCAACGTGATGATCCAGGCGGGAACCGGGAAAGTTTCGATCAGCGCCACCGACATGGACATCGACATCGTCGATTCTGTCCCCGCCGAAGTGAAGAAGAAGGGCGCGATTACCTGCCCCGCCCATACGCTTCACGACATCGTCCGCAAGCTGCCCGACGGCTCGCAGGTCGAGCTGGTGGCCTCGGGCGACGCCGGACGGGTCACGCTGAGGGCCGGCCGCTCGACCTTCACGCTCCAGACGCTGCCGACCGAGGAGTTCCCGGCGCTGTCCGGAGACACGCTGCCGCACCGCTTCGAGCTGCCGGCCGGCGACCTCCGCACCCTGATCGACCGCACGCGCTTCGCCATCTCGACGGAGGAGACGCGCTACTATCTGAACGGCATCTACCTGCATGCCGCCAAGCAGGAAGGCGTCGACGTGCTGCGCGCGGTCGCGACCGACGGGCATCGCCTTGCCCGGGTCGAGATGGCTTTGCCTGAAGGAGCCGCCGGCATGCCCGGCGTCATCATCCCTAGAAAGGCCGTCGGTGAGCTCCGGAAGCTGGTCGACGAGACCTCGGGACCGGTCTCGCTCTCGCTGTCCGAGGCCAAGATCCGCTTCGCCTTCGACGGCACGATCCTGACATCCAAGCTGATCGACGGCACCTTCCCGGACTACGAGCGCGTGATCCCGGTCAACAACGACAAGATCATGCAGGTCGAGTGCAAGCCGTTCGCCGAGGCGGTCGACCGTGTCGCCACCATCTCGACCGAGAAGAGCCGGGCGGTGAAGCTGGCGGTCGCCACCGACATGCTGACGCTGTCGGCGTCCAGCCCCGAGAACGGCACCGCGACCGAGGAGATCGAGGTCAAATTCGCTGCCTCGCCGATCGAGATCGGCTTCAACTCCCGCTATCTCCTGGACATCACCCAGCAGATCGAGGGCGAAGGCGCCGAGTTCGTCATGGCCGACGCCGCTTCGCCGACCATCGTGCGCGATCCCTCCGACCGGAGCGCGCTCTACGTCATCATGCCGATGCGCGTGTGAGGCGTGTGACCGGCCTCGCCTTGAGAATTTCGCCGTTGCCGGTGCCCGAGGCCTCGGGTCTCGCCGTCCTGCGCCTGAAGCTCAGCGACTTCCGGGGATATGGCGAGACCAGGATCGAGGTCGACCACCGCCCGGTGGTACTGACCGGGCCGAACGGCGCCGGCAAGACCAACCTCCTGGAAGCGCTCTCCATGCTCGCTCCGGGGCGCGGCCTCCGCCGGTCCCGGCTCAGCGATCTCGACCGGCAGGGTGGCGGCGCCTGGGCAGTCGCGGCCAAGCTCAGACGCGGCAGCGACGAGCCGGTCGAGGTCGGCACCGGGCGCGATCCCGAGGGCGGCGAGAAGCGCGTGGTACGCATCGACGGCAAGTCCGCGCGCGGCCAGGCGCAGCTCGCCAATATCGGCGCGATCCAGTGGCTGACGCCGCAGATGGACGGGCTGTTCCTCGACGGGGCCGGTGGTCGCCGCCGCTTCCTCGATCGCCTGGTGACGGGCGCAGATCCCGAACACGCCGGCCGGCTCGCGGCTTACGACTACGCCCAGCGCGAACGGCTGCGCCTCTTGCGCGAAGGCCGCGCGGACCCCGCATGGCTGGATGCGCTCGAGGACACCATGGCCCGCCATGGCGTCGCCGTCGCCGCTGCCCGTCGCGAACGGGTCCAGGCCCTCGATGCCGCCACCGCCAGCGGCGGACCCTTCCCGCAGGCGAAGCTCCGCCTTTCCGGTGCGGTCGAGACCTGGCTGGCAGACACGCCGGCACTCACGGTCGAGGACCGCCTGAAGGCCCGCCTAGCCGAGATGCGCCGGATCGACGCGGACACCGGCACCACGGCCGAAGGCCCGCACCGGAGCGATCTCGACGTCACCCATGTCGGGCGCGGCCAGGCCGCCCGGCTCTGTTCGACCGGCGAGCAGAAAGCGCTTCTGATCTCGATCCAGCTCGCCAACGCGCGGCTGGTGAAGGCGCATTCGGGCGCGGCCCCGCTGCTGCTTCTCGACGAGGTCGCGGCCCATCTCGACGAGATGCGGCGAAGCGCGCTCTACGACGAGATCCTGGCGCTGGGAGCCCAGGCCTGGCTCACCGGCACCGACTCCCACCTGTTCCGGCCGCTTCGCGGCCTCGGCCAGTTCTTCCGCGTCGCCGACGCAGCCGTCAGCCCTTCCAACGATTGAGACCGATGACCGACCACCCCCTCAAGCCAGAGACTGCGGACGATTACACCTCCGACTCCATCAAGGTGCTGAAGGGCCTCGACGCGGTACGCAAGCGTCCCGGCATGTACATCGGCGACACCGATGACGGCTCGGGCCTCCATCACATGGTCTACGAGGTCGTCGACAACGCCATCGACGAGGCGCTGGCCGGATACTGCGACATCGTCACCGTCACCTTGAACGCCGACGGCTCCTGCACGGTCACCGACAACGGCC
>CAMDFP010000206.1 GCA_945897335.1 Asaia bogorensis
CGACATCACCCATGTCGAAGGCTCGATCGATCCGCTGCGTGACGCCGAGACGGTCGAGACCGAGCTGATGCTCTCCGACCTCGACTCGCTCGAGCGCCGGGTCAACGCCGACCAGAAGAAGGCCCGCGGCGGCGAGAAGGACGCGAAGGAGCGGCTGGTCGTCTCCGAGCGCGCGCTCGAGGCCCTTCGTGCCGGCAAGCCGGCCCGCACGATCGAGGTCTCGGCCGAGGAGCGGAAGATCCTGAAGGGACTCCAGCTCATCACGTCCAAGCCCGTACTCTACGTCGCCAATGTCGAGGAAGGGGCGGCTGCGAACGGCAACTCCGTCTCGACCAAGGTCGCCGCCAGGGCGAAGGCGGAAGGCGCGGCCTTCGTCGTGATATCAGCAGCGATCGAAGCCGAGGTGGCGCAGCTCTCCGATCCGGAAGAGCGGAAGGTGTTCCTCGCCGACCTCGGCCTGGAAGAGACCGGCCTCGCCCGCGTCATCCGCGCCGGCTACGGCCTCCTCGACCTGGTGACGTTCTTCACCGTCGGCCCGAAGGAGACGCATGCCTGGACCGTCCGCAACGGCGCCAAGGCGCCGGAAGCGGCCGGCGTCATCCATACCGATTTCGAGCGCGGCTTCATCCGCTCGGAGACCATCGCCTATGACGACTTCGTCGCCTGCGGTGGCGAACAAGGCGCCAAGGATGCCGGCAAGATGCGGGTCGAAGGCGCCGACTACCTGGTGAAGGACGGCGACATCTTGCACTTCCGCTTCAACGTCTAAGGCCAGAAGGCAAACGCAACGGACGCGAGAAGCAGGATCGAGAAGGCGACGTTGATCCAGCGGCTCATCGCCGGATCGCGGAAGAAGCGGGTGAGCGCCGATCCCAACGGCAGCCAGGCGAGGTTGCCTGCGGCCATGATCAGGGTCAGGAACAGCGCCTTCAGGGCGACGTCGAGATCGGCCTGTTCGGAGAGGACGAATCCAGAGAACAGGGCCGCCATCGCCGCATAGGCCTTGGGATTGCCGACGCCGAGGAAGACGCCGGCGAGGAAGGACGGCCGCCGGTCGGCTCCCGCGTCGCTGCCAAGCGGCGGTGCGGTGGCGATGGCCCAGGCGAGAAAGACCATGTATCCGACCGCGAGTAGCCTCACCGCCGGGCCGATGACCGGCTGCGCCAGGATCAACCCGGTGAGGCCGGCCGCGGTGACCAGCAGTACCGTCAGCACGCCCGAGATGATGCCCGCCACCAGCGGCAGACTGCGGCGGACGCCGAACGCAGCCCCGGCCGCGGCCAGGCTCAGCACCGCCGGCCCGGGGCTGCCGGTGAGCGCGATTCCCGCGAGCACGAAGCCCGGAAGGTCGATGGTCATCGCCATGGGAGACCTCGCCGCGTCGCCGAGGTTTTGATATCGGTAGGCATGGGCGCGATGATGAAAGGCAAGCCGACGGCCGGTCTTGAACGTTCGTGCGCGCGCGACTGGATCCGGATCGGCACCTCGCGACCGGGCTTCGAGCGGCTGGAGGCGAGTTTCGCCGGCCATGCCTTCGAGGCCCATCGCCACGACACCTATGCGATTGGCATCACGGACGAGGGCGTCCAGTCGTTCGGATATCGCGGCACCGAAGCGCATAGCCTGCCCGGCCAGGCCTTCGTCCTGCACCCGGAAGAGTTGCACGACGGCCATGCCGGCACCGAGACCGGATTCCGCTATCGCATTCTCTACATCGATCCACGGCTGATCCAGGAAGCACTGGGGTCGCCGCATGGACCGCTGCCCTTCGTGCGTAGCGCGGTGACCAGCGATGCGCGGCTGCACGATGCGATCCTGTCGGCAGTCGAGGACGCAGACATCGCAGTCGGCGATCTGCAGCTCGACCAGATCCTGGTACAGCTCGCCGACGCGCTGGCGGCGCATGATCCATCGGCGCGACCGGTGGGCACCCGAGCCTCGATCTGCGGGCGGTGAAGATCGCGCGCGAGTGTCTCGACGCGCATCTCCTGGCGCCCGTGTCCTCGGCCAGGCTCGAGCGCGTCACCGGCCTGTCCCGCTTCGCCCTCGCCCGCCACTTCCGTGCCGGCCTCGGCACCAGCCCGCATCGCTATGTGGTCATGCGCCGGCTCGACCGCGCCAGGCGCCTGATCCAGTCAGGAGCTGCGCTTGCCGCGGCTGCGGCCGAGAGCGGCTTCGCCGACCAGAGCCATATGACCCGGCACTTCAAGAAGACCTATTGCGTCCCGCCGGGACGCTGGATCGGGATGCTGTCATAAGCCAGCCTCCCGCCTCCGCCGCCGCTCCGTTGATCGTCGCCGGCTTCGCCGTGGCGATCTGGGGGCTGACGCCGGTCGCGACCAAGGTGGCGGTCGCCGCCGCCGATCCGCTGCTGGTCGGCATCCTCCGCATGAGCCTCGCCGGCGCGATCGCCTGGCCGGCGATCCTGCTGCTCGGGCTGGCACCGCCGAAGACGCGGCCGCTGCTCCTGCTCCTCGCCATCTCGTGCCTCTGCGGCATGATCGTCTTCCCGCTGATGTTCACCGTCGGCCAGCGCCTGACCTCCGCCTCCCATGGCGCGCTGATCCTGGCCGCCCAGCCGATCTTCACCGGCCTCGTCGCCGCCCTGGTCGAGCGGCGCCTGCCGTCCCGCGCCTGGTGGCTGGGATCGGCGGTCGCGCTCTCGGGCGAGATCGCGCTCATCTCCGGCCGATCGGCGGAGAGCGGCGAGGCCACGCTTCTCGGCGACGCCGTCATCCTCGCTGCGGGCTTCATCGCCTCGGCCGGCTACGTCGCCGGCGGCCGGCTGCAGCAATCGGGATACAGGGCGTTGCCGGCGACGCTGTGGTCGGTCGCCATCGCCAGCCTGGTGCTGGCGCCGGCGCTTCCGTTCCTCACCACCATCGACGCACTCCAAGAGATCCCGATACTGCCCTGGCTCGCGCTGCTGCAGCTGGCGCTCGGGTCCAGCCTCATCGCCTATGTCGCCTGGTACTGGTCGCTCGGCGTCGGCGGCATCGGGCGTGTCGGCCTCATGCAGTTCTTCCAGACGCCGGTCGGCGTCGCCGCCGCCCTCGTCCTGCTCGGCGAGCCGCTGACGATCCCCCTCGTCATCTCCGCCGTCGCCATCCTCGCCGGCGTCTTCATCGCCCAGAGGCGGTGACGGCTCCCCCGCTCTGTCGACCCCGGTTATAGTCCGTCGAAATTCAGGAGACCGGCATGGCGGAGACGATCAAGCTCACGGCGTCGGACGGGCACAGCTTCGATGCCTATGTGGCGCAGCCCAAGGGCATGGCCCGGGGCGGCCTCGTGGTCATCCAGGAGATCTTCGGGGTCAACCAGCACATGCGGAAGGTGGCGGACGGCTTCGCCGCCGACGGCTACATGTGCGTGACGCCGGCGCTCTTCGACCGAACCAAGCGCGGGGTCGAGCTGGGCTACGGTCCCGCCGACATCCCGGCGGGACGCGACCTCCGCCAGACGTTGAATCTCGACGACGTGCTGCTCGACCTGAAGGCCGCGGTGGACGTGGCAAGGTCGGCAGGCAAGGTCGGCGCGGTCGGATATTGCTGGGGGGGCTCGCTCGCCTTCGTCTGCGCGACGCGTCTCGGCGTGAACGCGGCGGTCGGCTACTACGGCGGCGCCATCGTGCCGCACAAGGACGAGAAGCCGGGCTGCCCGACCATGCTGCATTTCGGCGAGCGCGACAAAGGCATCCCGCTGACCGATGTCGAGATCATCCGGAAGGCCCGGCCCGACGTGACCATCCACATCTATCCCGCCGACCACGGCTTCAACTGCGACGAGCGCGGCAGCTGGGAGCCGACCTCGGCCAGGATCGCGCGCGAGCGCACGCTGGAGCTGTTCCGGAAGAATATCGGCTGACGGACTGAGGGCGCGCGTCGCGCGCCCTCCCGTAAGTTTACTCCGCCGCAGCAGCCGCGGCCGGCACGCCCTTGTCCTTGAGCAGGCCCTGGAGCTCGCCGGTCTCGGCCATCTCGCGCACGATGTCGCAGCCGCCGACGAACTCGCCCTTGACGTAGAGCTGGGGGATGGTCGGCCAGCTGGCGAACTGCTTGATGCCGTCGCGGAGCTCGGGATCGGTGAGCACGTTGATGCCCTTGAACTTGACGCCGAGCGTGGTCAGCACCTGGACGACGGCGGCCGAGAAGCCGCATTGCGGGAACACCGGCGTGCCCTTCATGTAGAGGACGACGTCGTTGTCCTTGATGTCCTGGCGGATGCGCGTGAAGACGGTGGGGTCGCTCATGTCCGGTTCCTTCAGGAGGCGGGGGTGGAGGTCTGCAGCGCCAAGGCATGCAGCTCGCCGCCCATGCGGCCCTTGAGGGCCTGATAAACCATCTGGTGCTGCTGGACGCGGGTCTTGCCGGCGAACTGGGCGGAGACGACGTGAGCGGCGTAGTGGTCGCCGTCGCCCCTCAAGTCCTCGATCGACACGGTCGCGTCCGGGATCGCTTCCCGGATCATCCGCTCGATCGTGCCCGCATCCATCGCCATCGCCCGCACCCTAGCTCATATAGCCCGGCAGCCATCCTTCGTGGATGCTGCGCAGCTCCGCCAAGGATATGGCATCGGACCCTGCCAGCGTCAACGAACCGGCCTCGGTCTTTCCGACGACCTTCGCCGGCACGCCGGCAGCAGCCGCTGCGGCCAGTATGGGGGCAGCCTCAGCGGCCGCAACGACGTACCGCGCCTGGTCCTCGCCGAACCACCAGCCGGTGGCGGGAATGCCGGCCGGGGGGGCTTCCAGCCGGGCGCCGGTGCCGCCGGCCAGCGCCATCTCGGCGACGGCGACCAGGAGGCCGCCATCGGAGAGGTCGTGGCAGGCGGAAACCTTGCCGTCACGGATCAGCCGGCGGACGAAGTCGCCGTTCCGCTTCTCGGCGGCGAGGTCGACCGGCGGCGGCGCGCCCTCTTCCCATCCGGCGATGTCGCGGAGATAGATCGAGGCGCCGAGCCAGCCCCTGGTCTCGCCCAGCAGGACCAACGCGTGGCCGGCCGCCTTGAGCCCGATGCCGACGGTCTTGGTGTACTCGTCCAGCAGGCCGACGCCGCCGACCACCGGGGTCGGCATGATCGCCTGGCCGTTGGTCTCGTTGTAGAGCGAGACGTTGCCGGAAATGACCGGGTAGTCGAGGGCGCGGCAGGCCTCGCTCATGCCTTCGACGCAGCCGACGATCTGCCCCATGATCTCCGGGCGCTCGGGATTGCCGAAGTTGAGGTTGTCGGTGATGGCGATGGGCTCGGCCCCGACCGCGGTCAGGTTGCGCCAGGTCTCGGCCACCGCCTGCATGCCGCCGGTCTTGGGATCGGCGACGCAATAGCGCGGCGTGCAGTCGACCACCATCGCCAGCGCCTTCCGCGTGTCGCGGACGCGCACCACCGCGGCATCGCCGCCCGGTGTCTGGATGGTGTCGTTGCCGACCAGGTGATCGTACTGGTCCCAGATCCAGCGCTTGGAGGCCTGGTCGGGCGTCCCCATCAGCTTCTTCAGGGCCTGGAACGGATCGACGACCTTGACGTTGGCCGCCTTGATCTCCGGCCGCTTCGGCGAGGCGACATAGGGGCGGCGGTAGAGCGGCGCCTGGTCGACCAGCGGGGCGACGGGGATGTCGATCTCGACGACGCCGTTCTTGGAGACGACGAGGTGCCCGGTCTCGGTCACCACGCCGATGTCGGCGCAGTCGAGCTCCCATTTGGCGAAGATGCGCTCGGCGATTTTCTCGGCGCCCGGCTTCACCACCAGCAGCATGCGCTCCTGGCTCTCCGACAGCATGATCTCGTAGGCGGTCATGCCGGTCTCGCGCACCGGCACGCGATCCAGGTCGAGCTCGATGCCGAGGCCGCCGCGGGCCGCCATCTCGACCGAGGACGAGGTGAGGCCGGCGGCCCCCATGTCCTGGATGGCGACGATCGCATCCTCCGCCATCAGCTCGAGGCACGCCTCCAGCAGCAGCTTCTCGGTGAAGGGATCGCCGACCTGGACGGTCGGGCGCTTGGCCTCGGATTCCTCGGTGAACTCGGCCGACGCCATGGTGGCGCCGTGGATGCCGTCACGGCCGGTCTTGGCGCCGACATAGAGGACGCGGTTGCCGGGGCCGCGAGCGGCGGCCTTGAAGATGCGGTCGGCCTGGGCGAGGCCGACGGTCATGGCGTTGACCAGGATGTTGCCGTTGTATGAGGGATGGAAATTGGTCTCGCCGGCGACGGTCGGCACGCCGATGCAGTTGCCGTAGCCGCCGATACCGGCGACGACGCCCGAGACCAGGTGCTTGGTCTTCGGATGCGAGGGATCGCCGAACCGGAGCGCGTTCAGGTTGGCGATCGGGCGCGCGCCCATGGTGAAGACGTCGCGAAGGATGCCGCCGACGCCGGTCGCCGCGCCCTGGTAGGGCTCGATGAAGCTCGGGTGGTTGTGGCTCTCGATCTTGAAGACCGCGGCGAGGCCGTCGCCGATGTCGACGGCGCCGGCATTCTCACCCGGGCCCTGCAGCACCTTCGGCCCTGAGACCGGGAAGGTCTTCAGCCAGACGCGCGAGGATTTGTAGGAGCAATGCTCGCTCCACATGACCGAGAAGATGCCGAGCTCGGCCAGCGTCGGCTCGCGCTCCATGATCTTGAGGAGGAGCGCATACTCGTCCGCGGTGAGGCCGTGCTCCTTGACGACCGCGTCGGTGATCTTGGCGTTGGGGATCATCAGTGCAGCGCGTCGACCAGGCTCTTGAACATGCCGAAGCCGTCCATGCCGCCGCAATCTGGATCGGTCGCATCCTCCGGATGCGGCATCAGCCCCAGCACCGTCTTCGTCTCGTTGAAGATGCCGGCGATCGCGTGGATCGAGCCGTTGGGGTTGGCTGCCGGATCGGTCCGTCCATCCGCCGTCACGTAGCGGAAGGCGACGAGACCGCGATCCTCCAGATGCTTCAGCGTCTCCGGATCGGCGGTGTAGTTGCCCTCGGCATGCGCGACCGGCACGCGGATCACCTGGCCCTTCTCATAGGCGTTGGTGAACAGCGACTGGCTGTCTTCGACGCGGAGGTGAATCTGGCGGCAGACGAATTTGAGGGACGCATTCCGCATCAGCGCGCCGGGCAGAAGCCCGGCCTCGACCAGGATCTGGAAGCCGTTGCAGACGCCGAGCACCGGCGTTCCCTTCGACGACTTGTCCTTCAGCGACTTCATCACCGGCGAATGCGCCGCCATGGCGCCGCAGCGGAGGTAGTCGCCGTAGGAGAAGCCGCCCGGGACCACGATCAGGTCGCAGTCTGGGATCTCGGCATCGCCGTGCCAGACCACGGTCGGCTTCTTGCCCGACGCCCGCTCCAACGCCATCACGATGTCGCGCTCGCGGTTGGAACCGGGGAAGCTGACGACAGCCGCCCTCATGAGCCGATCTCCACCCGGTAGGATTCGATCACGGTGTTGGCGAGCAGCTTCTCGCACATCGCCCGAACCTGGTCCTCGGCCTTCCCCCGGTCGGTCTCGGCCAAGTCGAGCTCGAGGAACTTGCCCATGCGGACGGAGGTGACGCCGGCAAAGCCGAGGCCCGAAAGGGCGTGGCCGATGGCCTGGCCCTGGGGATCGAGGACGCCCGGCTTCAGCGTGACGTGGACGGTCGCCTTCATGGCTCTCCTTCGACGACGAGGGGGCGCGAACGCCCCCGGTTGAACCCGCGAATTATACCCGGCCTCAGGTCAGCACGCCGAGACGACGCGCCACCTCCTGATAGGCTTCCTTGACGTTGCCGAGATCCTGGCGGAAGCGGTCCTTGTCGAGCTTCTCGTTGGTGCGGACGTCCCAGAGCCGGCAATTGTCCGGGCTGATCTCGTCCGCCAGCACGATCCGCATCTCGTCGTTCTCGGTGTAGAGCCGGCCGAACTCCAGCTTGAAGTCGACCAGCTTGAGGCCGACGCCGAGCAGCAATCCCACCAGGAAGTCGTTCACCCGAAGACCCAGCGACAGCATGTCGTCGAGGTCCTGGGTCGTCGCCCAACCGAAGGCGGTGATGTGCTCTTCGGAGACCATCGGGTCGCCGAGCTCGTCGGACTTGTAATAATACTCGACGATCGAGCGCGGCAGCGGCGTGCCCTCCTCGATCTTGAAGCGCTTGGCGATCGAGCCGGCGGCATGGTTTCGGATCACCACCTCGATCGGGATGATCTCGACTTCGCGCACCACCTGTTCTCGCATGTTGAGCCGGCGCACGAAATGGGTCGGCACGCCGATCTCGGCCAGCTTGGTCATCAGGTATTCGGAGATGCGGTTGTTCAGCACCCCCTTGCCTTCAATGACGCCGCGCTTCTGGTTGTTGAAGGCGGTGGCATCGTCCTTGAAGTATTGGATCAGGGTGCCGGGCTCAGGCCCTTCATAGAGGATCTTGGCCTTGCCCTCGTAGATGCGCCTGCGTCGAGCCATGTGGCAAATCCATCCGACGGCTTGAGGTGGAGGTATAGCAGCGAGAGGCTGCCTAAACAACGAACGGGTCAGGAATGAAAGGCGACGACGGTTCCCGTTGCCTCTTCCATCGGCACCAGCAGCGCCCCCCCAGGCCCCGGCTTGGGGTCGACCCCGGTCGATTCGAGCGCGGCCTTGCACCGCTTGAGGTCGTCGACACGGACCGACATGCCGATGAGGCAGGGCAGCGGCCGCCCCGGCTTGGCCCTGACCCCTGGATAGATGGTGTCGAGGGCCTCAGGTGTCACCACCTGGATGCGCTCGCGGCCGGTTTCGACCACCCCGCCCCGAATCGCCTCTGGCCCGAAGACACGGCCGAAGGCATCCAGAACCAGCTTGGGGTCGGCAGCGGCGACGACGAAGCCAGACGTGGCGACGGCGCCGTTCGGATGCTCGAGCCAGGCCGGCTCGCGCACCTCCTTCTCGGAAAGGTGGCAGCAGACGAAGCTGCGGAACCCTGGGATCGGCCCCTCCGGCAGGTCGACGATGTCGAAGGCGAGCCGGGCATCGGCCCCGTCCCGCTC
>CAMDFP010000207.1 GCA_945897335.1 Asaia bogorensis
CCGGTAATGAGGTAGCGCTCGTAGGATTCCGGCAGCGCCTCGATGCTGTTGACCCAGAGCGCGAAGGTCGGCGGCCGCGCCTTCACCTGGGTCGCGTAGCGGATCTTGATGCGACGGCCTTGCGTCAAGGGCGGGGTGTGGCGCTCGATCGCCTCACCCAGCCAGCGGTTGAGCTGCGAGGTCGGGAGCCGTCGGTTCCAGCGCTCATGCGCCGCCAGCACTGCGTCCATCAGCTTATCGAGGTTGGTGCCCTTGAGGCCGGAGATCGCGATCCAGGCGACGCCCTTCGCCTGGTGCAGCGAGGTTTCGAGCCGGTCCTTCAGGCGCTTCAGCGCCGTGGTCTTGTCTTCGATCGCGTCCCACTTGTTGACGGCGATCACCAGCGCGCGGCCTTCCTCGATGACGTGACGGGCGATCGAGAGATCCTGCTTGTCGAGGATCGCCGCGCCGTCGAGGACGAGGACGGCGACCTCGGCATAGCGGATGGTGTTGATGGTGTCGCCGGCCGCCAGCTTCTCCAGCCGGTCCTCGATGTTCGCGCGCTTGCGCAGGCCTGCGGTGTCGACCAGCTCGATCTGTCGGTCCTTGTAGGCCCAGGGGATCATGATGGCGTCGCGAGTGATGCCGGGCTCGGGCCCGACCAGCTGGCGCTCCTCGCCGAGCAGACGGTTCACCAGCGTCGACTTGCCGACGTTCGGACGGCCGACGATGGCGAGCCGGATCGGCTTCTTCGCGGCCTCCGCCTCCTCCGCGCCCTCGGTCTCGTCGCCCTCAAACGGCTCCGCGACTTCTACTTCCTCCTCCGGCGGCTCGGTCTCGGGCGGCAGGCGGTCGTGGACCCAGGAGAGCACCTCGTCGATGCCCTGGCCGTGCTCGGCGGAGACCGCGACGGGATCGCCGAGGCCGAGCGCGAAGGCTTCGCCGAGTCCGGCGCGATGGGCGCTGCCCTCGCATTTGTTGGCGACAAGCAGCACCGGCCGCTTCGAGCGGCGGAGCACGCCGGCGAAGACCTGGTCGAGCGGCGTCACCCCGGCGCGGGCATCGATCAGGAACAAGCACGCGTCCGCGGTCGCGATCGCCTCCTCGGTCTGCCGCCGCATCCGGGCCTCGATCGTGTCGCCCTTCGCCTCCTCGAAACCCGGCGTGTCGACCACGACCATGTTGAGGCCACCGGAGCGAACCTGGCCTTCACGCCGATCGCGGGTCACCCCCGGCCGATCGTCGACCAGCGCCTGGCGCCGCCCGGTCAGACGGTTGAACAGCGTCGACTTGCCGACATTGGGCCGGCCGACGATGGCGAGGGTGAACGGCATGGGAGGTCTACGCCAGACGGATCAGGTCGGCAGAGTCGGTGAGCGCGAAGACGGCGCCGCCGGCGACGATCGGCGAGAAGCTCACACCGGCAGGCAGCGAGAGCCGCCCGAGGAACTGTCCGGTATAGGGCGAAACCGCCACCATCTCGCCGTGGCCGCCGACGACCAACAGGCGATCCTTCACCAGCACCGGCCCCGACCAGAACAGCGGATCGCGCTTCTTCTCCTCGTCCTTCCACCGCCCCAGGCTGGCGACCCAGCGGATCCGCCCTTCCCGCCGAGTCAGGCAAACCAGGTCGGACTCGTTCGACAGAACGAAGACGAACTCGCCCGCGACCCACGGCATGTCGATGCTGCCGAGATCGACATCCCAGACCCGGGCCCCGGTCCGGAGATCGATGCCGACCGTGCGCCCGGAATTGCCGGTCGCGATGACGAGGCCGCGGTCGATCACCGGATTGCCGCGGATGTCGGCGAGGCCGGAGATCTGGTCGGAGCGCCGGACCTGCACGAGAGAGTCGGACCAGATGACCCGACCGTTCTCCGGGCGAAGCGCGAAGATTTCGCCGGACGAATAGGCAACGATGGCGGCACCGGCATCGATCGCCGCGCTAGGACCGCCCAGCAGCCCGGCCACTTCCGGGATGCCGGCGTGAACCCATTGGCGAGTCCCCTCGGCGGCATCGAGCGCGGTGCACTGGTTGTCGATGGTGAGGACGAGCACGCGGCCGGCCGAAGGCGTCGGCGGCGAGCGCACCGGGCCTGGAACGCCCTGGCGCCAGAGCTCCTTGCCGCTGGTTGCGTCGAAGGCGACGACCTGGGCGAAGCCGGTACCCGCAAAAATCCGGCCATCGGCATAGGCGAGTCCGCCGGCATGGGCCGGATCGCCGCTGTCGTCGGGCCGGGCGGCGGCGCGCCAGAGGCTTCGCCCGGTGGTCGCGTCGAAGGCGGTGACCTGGGCGTCGGCATCGAGCACGAAGACCTTGCCCTCGGCGACGATGGGCGGCGGCAACAGGCGGAGCGAGCTGCTGCGCCCGGCCCCGGCGCGGACACGCCAGGCGACCCTGAGTTCCTCGGCGCCGTCGAGATGCTGCATGGCGTGGCTCGGCACGCCGCCCGACATCGGCCAGACCGGATTGGCGAAGGGCCTCGGCAACCTCACCGGAACATTGGCGAGCGCGGGATCGGGCTCCAGCTTCTGGTCGAGAAGAAGCACGGAGACGCGCGTCCCCTGCAGCGGCGCCGGCCGCGACGGCTCCAACCAATCCGGCAGAGCGCAGCCGCCGAGAGCGGAGGCGGCGAGCACGGTCAACAGACGGCGGCGATCGAGGCTCATGGACGGCTCTTTAGGTCAGTCGGCCAGCGCCGCGACCATCTCGGCGGCGCGACCCTTGATCGCCAAGGCCGCGGCCTCGTCGTCGGCGAGCCGACGGAAGATATCGCGCGCGCGCGCCTTGTCGCCCTGACCGAGCGCGATGACCGCGGTCAGCTCCAGCGCCGGGTGACGCCAGGGATTGGTGTCCTGGATCAGCGGCGCCAGCTTGAGGGCGGCAGCCGCCGCCTCCGGCCCGTCGGCCCGATGCTGGGCCGCCAGGAGGACACCGAGATCGCGGAACACCTGATCGACCGACCCGTCGGCGGCGATCTGGTCGTAGATCTCGATCGCCTTCGGTACCTCGCCCGAGCGGGCGAGAGTCGCCGCCTGGTGCAGGCGGGCCAAGGTGCCGACTCCGGAACTGGCGCTCTTGGCCAACGACGCGAGCGCATCCGGCCCGAGCTTGGGGTCGGTCGCCGACAGCTCGACCGCCTGGACCAGCTTCCGGGTATCCTCGGCGCGTTTCGACTTCTGCCAGTCGCGATAGGCGACGGACCCGGCGATGCCCACGACCAGGACAACCATCGCTGCGACGACGAACTTGCCGTACTTGTCCCACAACCGCTTGTAGCGCTCGTGGCGAAGATCTTCGTCGACTTCTTGAATGAAATCCGTCACCCGGCAGGCTCCTGCGGGACCGCTGAAAAAAGGGTGGCTACCATACCGACGCCGACGCCTGGGAGCAAATTAGCTCTTGGCCCCGTCGCACGGGAGGAACCGGAAGGCGACCGCGACCCGGTTCCAGCCATTGATGGCGACCACGGCGGCGGTCAAATATGCCAACTCCTTGCCGGAAAACGCCGCTTTCGCCTCATCATAGACCGCGTCCGGCACATGGCCCTCGGCGACCAGGGTCAAGGCCACGGTCCAGGCGAGCGCCACGCGCTCGCGACCCGAGAATGCGGGCGACTCGGCCCAGGCCGCCGGCACGTGCAGGCGGTCCTCGCGCTCGCCGAGCGCGCGTGCCTCGCGGGTGTGCATGTCCAGGCAGACGGCGCAGCCGTTGATCCGCGAGGCGCGGATCTTGACCAGCTCGATAAAGGACGTCTCCAGGCCGCCCGCATCGATGGCGGACTGGTTGAGCGGTCAGAGGGATACGCGCACCTCCGGTGCCAGCTTGTGGGAATCGGCACGGCTGAGACGAGATTTCATCGGCGGCTCCGAATCCGGTGACGCCTGAGAACGAGACCGGCGGAGCCTACGCGCCAGACCCTCGAAAGCCCTCAACGGTCCCCTTTACGGGCGCCTTGAATTGGGGAAGACTTCCCCCATGGTCGCCTACCTCTTGCGGCGCCTTGCCGCGACCTCCGCACCTCGATGAACGAGCTGATCCGCCTCGCCGACCGGAAACGGCCGCGCCAGGTGTTCTTCAGCCGGACCGAACTCAACCAGCTTCTCGACCTCTACAGCCGCCAGGTGGCGGCGGGCGAATGGCGCGACTACGCCATCGACCAGAAGTCGGGCATGGCGATCTTCTCGGTGTTCCGGCACAGCTTCGACCGGCCACTGTTCTCGATCGCCAAATGGGCCGATGCCCAGCGCCCGACCGGCTATGCCGTCTTCGCCGGTCCCCGCCGTCTCAAGACCGGCGTGACGCTCCCCGACGTGCTCACCGTCCTCGAGGGACGCCCCCGGCTGGTCCCGGCCTGAGGGCCGTCCTTCAAACGCGAAACGCGCGCTGCCCTAAGGACAGCGCGCGTCTCGAAACGACGGATCTAAGAGCCCGCTCCTTCCCGCCCGGAGGCGGATAAGGAGCGTCAGAGCCTCAGCTCTTATCGATGTTCCACCACACCACCATGCCGCCCTTGAGCAGGCCGGTGACGTTCTTGCGGTGGATAGTCGGCTGGTCGTACTGGCCGACCGGGATGTAGGGGAGCACTTCCCACAGCCGCTTGTGCATCGTCTCGGCGATCTGCTTCTGCTTCGCCGGATCGGTCTCGCGCAGGAACTGCTGGCGCAGCTTCTCCGCCGCCTCGTCGCAAGGCCAGCCGAACCACGAGGAGTCGCAGGCGGTGTTGGTGCCGAGATTGGCGAAGGGAAGCGCCTGGGAGGCGCCACCGGCGGTGGTGTGGAAGATGTTCCAGCCGCCCTGATCCGGCGGCTCCTTCTTGCCGCGGCGTCCGACGACGAGACCCCACTCCATGATCTGCAGGTCGACGTTGATGCCGATCTTCTTCAGGTTCGATGCCGTCACCAGCGTCAGCGCGTTGAGGAAGCCGATGTCGGAGGCGCCTATCAGCGTCACCTTCTCGCCCTTGTAGCCGGACTCGGCGAGGAGCTGCTTCGCCCGCTCGATGTTCTGCTGCTTATAGGGCTCGCCGCCGGATTCGAAGCCGAACGGCCCTTTGCAGATCCACAGCGACATGCAGGGCGTGGAATCTTTCCAGAACTGCTCGCCGCCATAGGCCGCCTGCGCGTATTCACGCTGGTCGACCATCAGCGCCAGCGCCTGGCGCGCCTTCACGTTGTTGAACGGCGGCAGCAGGTGATTCGGACGCAGCATGCCGTAGATGCCGGCATTGAAGATCTTCGAGATGACGATGTCGGGGTTCTTCTCGACCAGCGGCACGTTGTCGAGCGACGGCTGGTCCAGCAGATCGACCTCACCCTTCATGAGGGCATTGTAGGCAGTCGTCGAATCCGGAATGACTACGTACTCGATGCGGTCCATCTTGACGATCTTGCCGCCCGCCATACCCGAGGGCGGCTCGGAACGCGGCACGTAGTCGGTGTTCTTCTCGTAGACTAGCTTGCTGCCCGGGACCCACTCGGCCTTGGCGAACTTAAACGGGCCGGAGCCGATCGTCTCGGTGATCGGCGTATTCGGGTCGATCATCGCCTCCTTCTCGCGATAGATGCCGCCGGCCTGGTTGATGCCGGAGAGCGAGAGGGTGGTGAAGCCGAAGGGCTCCTTGAGGGTCAGCTCGATCGTCTTGTCATCGATGGCTTTGACGTCCGCCATGAAGCCTTCGAGCGTGCGGCCGAGTGCCTCCTTCTTGACGAAGCGCTTGACCGAGGCGACGACGTCCTTCGAGGTCACGGGCGAGCCGTCGTGGAACTTGAGGCCCGGGCGCAGCACCATGGTGTATTTCAGCTTGTCCGGTGAGACCGTGTAGGTCTGCACCATCTGCGGCTGCGCCTCGCTCTTCTCGTCCCAGGCGAACAGCGCGTCATAGATCGTCGCCATGTGCATGGCGCTGATCGTCGCCGTGGTCTGGTAGCCGTCGAGCACGCGGAGATCCGCATGCGGCACGACCTTCAGCACCTTCTGCGCCGAGACCGGCGCCGCCATCACCGTCGCGGCGAGCAGTGCCAGCACCAGCGTCTTGATTCGTCCACTCATACTCGTTTCCCCTTTTCTCCGCTTAAACGGGCATGGAAATTCTAACACGGATTTTCGAAAAGGAAACACGCGCTCCGAAGCCCTACGCTGTCGGCAGCTTGTGGTCCTTGAACTGCTCGCGCAAAAGCTTCTTCAGCATCTTGCCGGTGGCGCCGAGCGGGATCGCGTCGACGAAGGCGACATCGTCCGGCACCGCCCACCTGGCGACCTTGCCGTCGTAGAACTTCAGCACCTCCTCGCGAGAGACGTCGGTGCCGGGCCGCTTCACCACCACCAGCAGCGGGCGTTCTCCCCATTTCGGATGCGCAACGGCGATGCACGCAGCCATTGCGACCGAAGAGTGGGCGATGGCGATGTTCTCGATGTCGATCGAGCTGATCCACTCGCCGCCGGATTTGATCACGTCCTTCGAGCGGTCGGTGACCTGCATGAAGCCCTCGGTATCGATCGTGGCGACGTCGCCGGTCGGGAACCAGCCGTCGACCAGCGGGTCGCCGCCTTCCCCGCGGAAATACTCAGCGGCGATCCAAGGGCCTTTCACCAGCAGATCGCCGGAGGCGACGCCGTCATGCGGCAACGCCTTGCCGTTCGGATCGACGATCTTCATGTCGACGCCGAAGACCGCACGGCCCTGCTTCACATGAAGCGCGTAGCGCTCCTCCTGCGATAGCTCCATGTGCCGCGGCTTGAAGGCGCAGACGGTGCCGACGGGGCTCATCTCGGTCATGCCCCAGGCATGGATCACATGCACGCCATAGGTCTCCTTGAACTTCCGCGTCATCGCCAGCGGGCAGGCGGAGCCGCCGATCACTGTGCGGGTCATGGTGGAGAATTTGAGGCCGTTCTGCTCGACATAGGCGAGGAGGCCCTGCCACACCGTGGGCACGCCCGCCGATAAGGTGACCTTCTCGCTCTCCATGAGTTCATACAGCGACTTGCCGTCCAGTCCCGGGCCGGGAAACACCAGCTTGGTGCCCGTCATGAAGGCGGCATAGGGCAGCCCCCAGGCGTTGACGTGGAACATCGGCACCACAGGCAGGATCGCGTCGAGGGCCGAGCAGTTGAGCGAGTCCGGGAGCGCGATGGCGAAGGTGTGCAGCAAGGTCGAACGGTGGCTGTAGAGCACGCCCTTCGGATTGCCCGTGGTGCCGGACGTGTAGCACATGGACGAGGCCAGGTTCTCGTCGAAGGTCGGCCAGTCATAGGTGTCGGACTCGGCGGCGCACAGGTCCTCGTAGCAGAGCAGGTTGGCGATCTTGCTCTCCTTCGGCATGTGGGCGCGGTCGGTCATGGCGACGAAGGCCTTGATCGTCTTGGTGCGGCTGGCGATCGCTTCGATGATCGGCAGGAAGGTCAGGTCGAAGAACAGCACCTGATCTTCGGCATGGTCGCAGATGTAGACGATCTGGTCCGGATGCAGGCGCGGATTGATGGTATGGAGAACCGCGCCGGACCCGGAGACGGCGTAGTAGAGCTCGAGATGGCGGTAGCCGTTCCACGCCAGCGTCGCGACCCGTTGCGAGCGCGTGATGCCGAGCCGGCCCAGTGCGTTCGCCATGCGCCGCGCGCGGGCCGCGAGGTCCTTGATGGTGCAGCGGTGGATATCGCCCTCGACCCGGCGCGAGACGACCAGCTGTTCCGGGTGATGACGCTCGGCATGGGTCAGCAGCGACGAGATCAGAAGCTGCTGGTGCATCATCAGACCGTTCATCGACGTTCCTCCTTTGAGTGAGTGACGGTTCGACTTGGTGCCGCCGCCGGCTCTTCTGCTTAGTCCGTAGAATGTAGCACGGCCCTTCAATGGCGAAACGGCGCGCCCCGAAGGACGCGCCGTTCCTTACCGCGGTATCGAGGACCTCAGTTCTTCTCGACGTTCCACCAGATCGCCATGCCGCCGGTGACGAAGCCGCTGATGTTCTTCCGATAGATCATCGGCTGGTCGAACTGGCCGACGGGGATGTAGGGAAGAACCTCCCAGAGACGCTTGTGCAGTGTCTCGGCGATGGCCTTCTGCTTGGCCGGATCGGTCTCGCGGATGAAGGCCTGGCGCAGCTTCTCGGCCTCGGCGTCGCAAGGCCAGCCGAACCAGGCCGCTTCGCAGGTGGTGGCCGTGGCGTTGTTGACGAATGGCAAGGCCTGAGAGGTGCCGCCGCCGGTGGTGTGAAAGATGTTCCAGCCGACGGGCGGCGCGTCCTTCTTTCCGCGCTGGACGATGACGTTGCCCCACTCCGCCATCTGCAGGTCGACGTTCACTCCGATCTTCCTCAGATTGTCGGCGGTGACCAGGGTCAGCGCCTTCAGCGACGGAATGTCGGTGGCGCCGATCACCGTGATCTTCTCGCCCTTGTAGCCGGCCTCGGCCAGGAGCTGCTTCGCCTTCTCGAGATTCTGCGTCCGGTATGGCTCCGAGCCCGCCTGCGTGGCGAAGCTGGTATGGCAGATCCACATCGAGAAGCAGGGCGTCGAGTTTTTCCAGAACGCCTCGCCGCCATAGGCCGAGGCCGCGTATTCGCGCTGGTCGACCATCAGCGCCAGCGCCTGCCGCGCCTTCACGTTGTTGAACGGCGGATGCAGGTGGTTCGGCCGGAGCAGGCCGAAGGTGCCGGCGGTGAAGTGGTTCTTGACGACGATGTTCGGATCCTTCTCGATCGTCGGCACCAGATCGAGGCCGGGCTGATCGAGAACGTCGACCTCGCCTTTGGCGAGCGCGGCATAGGCCGACGCCAGATCCGGGATGATCGTGTACTCGACCCGGTCGACCTTCACGACCTTGCCGCCGGAATAGCCCTTCGCGGGTTCCGACCGCGGCACGTAGTCTGTGTTCTTCGCGTAGACGACACGGGCGCCGGGCTTCCACTCCTCCTTCAGGAACTTGAACGGGCCGGAGCCGATCGCCTC
>CAMDFP010000208.1 GCA_945897335.1 Asaia bogorensis
TCGGCACGTCGGAGAGCCGCTGAAAGGCCTGGCGCACCATGGTGGTGCGCGCGACCTCGCCGAAGGTGCCGATATGCGGCAGACCCGAGGGGCCGTAGCCGGTCTCGAACAGCACGTGACCCTTCGTCGGCGGCGCCAGCTCGTAGCGCTTTAGTACGCGCTGCGCCTCTTCGAACGGCCATGCGCGGGCATGTCTCGCCAGCGCGCGCTCGTCGGCCACCGTCATTGCATGACGACCGCGAGGATGAGCAGCACGATGACGACGACCAGCGAGGCCCAGGTCATCGGGCTCAAGCCCGAGCGCGGTGCGCCGAGGCCGCCCAGCATGGACGATCCCAGCGGCACGTCGATCACCGGCTTGGCCGGGGTGTCCGCCGCAACCTCCGCCGGGGCTGCGGAGACGCCGGCTCGTTCCGACACGATGGCCGAGAACCGGTTGAAGAACTCCTCGGCCATCTTCTTGGCGGTGGCGTCGATCAGGCGTGCGCCGATCTGGGCGAGCTTGCCGCCGACGCTGGCGTTGACTTCATAACGAAGGAGCGTGCCGTCGCCGTCCGCCGTGAGGCCGACCTTGGCCGAGCCCTTGGCGAAGCCTGCGACCCCGCCCTTGCCCTCGCCCGAGATGGTGTAGCCGTTGGGCGGGTCCATGTCGCTCAAGGTGACGGCGCCGGTGAACTTGGCCGAGACCGGCCCGACCTTGGCCGAGACCTTGGCGGTCATCTCGGTGTCGGAGGTCTTCTGGATCTCCTCGCAGCCGGGGATGCACTGCTTCAATACGTCGGGATCGTTGAGCGCCGCCCATACCGCTTCGCGCGGGGCCGGCAGGCGCTGCTCGCCGGTCATTTCCATGGCATCGCCTCTGAACGGGTGGGCGGCGACCGTAACCGTGGCCGTGGCCCGGGGCAAGCGGCTTTCGCCCGCCGGGTATGGTTGCTAAAGTGCGCAAAACACCATGCAAAGGGAGCGAAAGATCATGATGCGCACTGGCAAATTCCTTCTCGCTGCGGCACTTGCCGTCGGGCTCGCCGCCCCGGCGTCGGCCCAGGACGTCAAGCTGTCGATCGTCACCGGCGGCACCGGCGGCGTCTACTATCCGCTGGGTGGCGGCATGGCGAACCTGCTGTCGAAGATCCCGGGCTACCAGGCGACGGCGGAGGTCACCGGCGGCTCGGTCGACAACCTGAAGCTCATCGGCGCCAAGAAGGCCGAGGTCGCTATGACCATGGCCGACGCCGCTCTCGATGCAATCCAGGGCCAGGACAAGTTCACCGGCGCCAAGGTCCCGGCCAAGACCCTGATGGTCATGTATCCGAACCGCATGCATGTGGTCACCGTTGAGGGCATGGGCATCGCCAAGATGGCCGACCTCAAGGGCAAGCGCGTCTCGACCGGCTCGCCCGGCAGCGCCACCGAGGTCATGGCCTTCCGCCTGATCGAGGCGGTCGGCCTCGATAAGGACAAGGACATGAAGCGGGAAAGGCTCGGCGCCGCCGAGTCGACCAACGCTCTGAAGGACAAGAAAATCGACGCCTACTTCTGGGTCGGCGGCCTGCCGACCGCGGCGGTCACCGATCTCGCCGCCACGCCCGGCACCAAGATCAAGATGGTCGACCATGCGGATGCGGTCGACGCGATGAACAAGAAGTACGGACCCCTCTACGCCAAGGACGTGATCACCAAGGACGTCTATCCGGGCATGGCCGGCGACAACCAGATCGCCAGCGTCTGGAACCTGCTGGTGGTCAACGAGAGCATGTCCGACAAGGTCGCCTACGACATCGTCAAGATGATGTTCGACAAGAAGCCCGACCTGATCAACGTCCATGCCGAAGCGAAGAACTTCGACCTCAAATACCAGAAGAACGAGAACACGCCCGTCACCTTCCATCCGGGCGCGATCAAGTACTTCGCCGAAAAGGGCATCACCGTCAAATAGACGGCAATCGCCTAGGTTAAGCAGACGACGGCCCCGATCTGCGCCCGCAGATCGGGGCCGTGCCGTTGAAGGGGGAGAGTGCATGTCCGAGGTAAGGGCGCCGGGGAGCGTCGAAGTCGACGAGGAGGCGCTGCGCAAGGCGGCGGAGTTCGTCGAGGCCGAGGAAGGCGTCACCAACCGGTTCAAGGGCTGGCTGGCGCCGCTGGTGACCGTGCTGGCCATCGGGGTGTCGATCTTTCACCTCTACGCCGCCTACGACATCGTGCCGACACAGACGCTGCGCCCGGTGCACGTCGCCTGCGTCCTCGTCCTCACCTTCCTGCTGTTTCCCATCGCCCGCGGCTTCCGCAATCGCGTCATGCCCTGGGACTGGGTGCTGGCGGCGGCGGCGATCGCCACTATCGTCTACATGCTCCAGGGTGGCGACGACTTCACCGACCGCTCCTCGCTACCGAACCAGACCGACGTCGCCGTCGGCATCGTCTTCGTGATCCTGGTGCTGGAGGCGACGCGGCGGACGTCGGGCTGGATCATGCCGTTCATCGGCATCTGCTTCATCCTCTACGCGATGTTCGGCCCATCTCTGCCGGCGCCCTGGACCCACCGCGGCTACGGCATCGACCGGCTGATCGGTCATCTCTACATGACGCTGGAAGGCATCTTCGGCACCGCCGTCGACGTCTCCTCGACCCTCATCATCCTGTTCACCATCTATGGCGCCTTCCTGCAGCAGTCAGGCGCCGGCAAGTTCTTCATCGACTTCTCCTTCGCCGCCATGGGGGGCAGGCCTACCTCCGCCGGCAGGACGGTGGTGCTGGCGTCGTTCATGCTGGGCGGCCCGTCGGGCTCCGGAGTCGCGACGACGGTGACCCTGGGCTCGGTCGCCTGGCCGATGCTGAAGAAGATCGGCTATCCGGCGGATGCGGCGGGCGGACTGCTCGCCGCCGGCGGCCTCGGCGCCATCCTGTCGCCGCCGGTGCTTGGCGCCGCCGCCTTCCTCATCGCCGAATTCCTGAAGATCTCCTACCTCGACGTCATCCGGATGGCGGTGATCCCGACGCTGCTCTACTACCTCGCGCTCCTGGTGATGGTCGAGCTGGACGCCCGCCAGTTCGTCCGCGATACCGGCGAGGCGGCCAGCAACGCACCCAAGCTCTGGGACATCGCCCGGCGCTACGGGTTCCACTTCCTGTCGCTGATCGCGATCATCGCCTTTCTGCTGCTGGGATACTCGGCGACGCTGGCCGTTTTCTGGTCGACCGTCATCGCTTTCGCGGTCAGCTTCATCCGACGCGACACGGCAATCGTGCCGACCAAGCTGGTGCGCGCGCTCGCCGACGGCAGCATCGGCGTCCTGAACGCGGCCACGACGTGCGCCGCCGCCGGCATCATCGTCGGCGTCGTGACCCTGACCGGGCTCGGGCTCAAATTCAGCTCGATCGCCATCGACTATGCCGGCGGCAGCCTGGTGCTGACTGCGGTCTATACGGCCCTGATCGTCTGGATCGTCGGCCTCGCGGTGCCGGTGACGGCGTCTTACATCATCTGCGCGGTGATCGCGGCCCCGGCGCTGATCAAGCTCGGCGTTCCTGACTATGCCGCGCACATGTTCATCTTCTACTACGCTGTGCTTTCGGAAGTGTCGCCGCCGACGGCGCTGTCGCCCTTCGCCGCCGCCGCCATCACCGGCGCCGACCCCTATCGCACTACCCTGCAGTCGTGGATGTACACGATGCCGGCCTTCATCGTGCCCTTCATGTTCGTGCTCGATCCGAAGGGCATCGGGCTGCTCCTCAACGTGCCGAAGGGCGGAAGCTGGATCGACATCGTCTGGATCTCGCTGGTCGCCGCCGCCGGCATCGCCGCCTTCGCCGGGGCGCTCAAGGGCCGCCTCTTCGCCCTCACCACCCGGCCCGAGCGCATAATGCTGGCGCTGGCGGGCTTCCTCCTTTGCTTCCCGAGCCCGCTGGATGCGTTGATGAACCTGTTCACCAGCTGGGACGTTCCCTATCCGCACGCGATCGGGATGGTGTTGGTATTCCTGGTCGTGGCGATGCAGTGGCCGCGACGTCAGCCGGTCGCGGCCATATAGCCGAAGATCAGATAGGCGGTGAGCGCGGTGATTGCGATCAGGGCGACGGTGCCGCTCGCCTGAGGCCGCGACAGCGGCCCGCTCCGATAGGCGGCCTCCAGAAGCTGCAGCCCCCGGCTTGAGGCCGCCGCGGTCGCCCTCTCGGCCTGTCGCCACGCCGAGGCGACCGTCGGGACGATGCGGCCGGACAGCGCCGGCCCGAGGCGGCGATAGAGCCAGTCCGTATCGAGCGTGATCGTCTCGGTCCGCCGCAGCATCCCGAGAAGCAGGAAGAAGGCGAGCCCCGAGAACAGCAGGAGCTGCAGCTGGCTGACGACGTGGTCGCCGGTATAGGGGACGTAGGCAGCGCCGTAGGGAAGGAACGCGTAGAACGGGCCCGGCACGATACCGATGGCGAGGCAGAGGACCGAGAGGAGGATCATCGCGGCCCGCATCGGAGCCGGGGGATCCGGCGGTCGCAGCCCTGAGTCCTTCTGGAAGAAGACGAACCAGGGGAACTTGATGCCGGCATGCAGGAAAACGCCGGCCGATCCGGCTGCCAGGAGCGTCCAGACGAGGACCAGTCCCTGGGTTGCGGCGGCGTCGGAGATCATCGACTTGGTGACGAAGCCGGAGGTCAGCGGAAAGGCCGAGATCGACAGTGCCCCGATGATGCCGCAGATGGTCGTCACCGGCATCGACTGAAAGAGGCCGCCGAGCTCCGAGCACTTGGACCGCCCGGTCATCGCCAGGACCGATCCGGCCGACATCAAGAGCAGCGCCTTGTAGAGTATGTGCGCGAAGGCGTGCGAGGCCGCGCCGTTGAGCGCCAGCTCGGTGCCGATGCCGATGCCTGCGATCATGAAGCCGACCTGGTTGACGATGCTGTAGGCGAGGATCCGCCTCATGTCGTTTTCCAGGATGGCGTAGACGATGCCGTAGAACACCATGAACAGGCCGACCCAGATCAGCAGCGGCTCGCCCGGGAAGGCACGGAGCAGCACGAAGACGGCGGTCTTGGTGGTGAAGGCCGAGAGCACGACCATGCCGCTGTAGGAGGCACGCGGATAGGCGTCCGGCAGCCACGCCGAGAGCGGCGGAGCCCCGGCATTGAGCAGGACCCCGGCCAGGATGATCCAACGGAACGGCTCATCGGGGCCGAGGACGTCGAAGGCCGACTGTCCGGTCGCCGCGACATGACCGGCGATGCCGATCATCAGCACAGTGCCGCCGAGAAGATGGACGAGAAGATAGCGCAAGCCCGCGGCTCGTGCCGAGGCGCCGGCGCTCCAGATCACCAGGGTCGAGGCGACCGCCATGATCTCCCAGAACATCAGCGCGCTCACCAGGTCGCCTGCAAAGACGACGCCCAGCGCGGCGCCGGCATAGGCCTGGGAGGCGACCAGTTCGAGCTTGCTCTTCTGATGGAGCGCGAACAGCCCGGCGGCGAAGGCGGCGATCGCGAAGACTGTGCCGAACCAGCGGCTGAGAGGATCGGCGCGGATCAGGATGAGGGTCAGGTCAAGGTATTCGGCAGTCCAGCCGATCCCGTCCGCTCTCCAGACCAG
Source organism: Asaia bogorensis (assembly GCA_945897335.1). Classification (GTDB taxonomy): domain Bacteria; phylum Pseudomonadota; class Alphaproteobacteria; order SHVZ01; family SHVZ01; genus SHVZ01. The sequence continues at coordinate 5,576 of CAMDFP010000208.1, forward strand.
GGCGAGCGCGACCAGCGGCGCCCCCAGGACGATCGCCGGCCGCAGGCGGCCGGGAACCACCGCGAGAAGCAGGGCGCCGAGGAGGAGGGCGAAGGCCGGCGGCAGGATCAGCTCAGCGGCCATAGAAGTCGTCCGGACGCTTGAGGATCAGGCCGAGGAGGCGCGCTGCCAGAACCAGCAGGACGCAGGCGCCGAATCCAAACCACGCATTGAAGCCGAAAAGGGAATCGAACCCCGCCGCCGGGTGGCGCTCGATCGCCAGTTCAGCCAACACCGTCAGGACCAGGACCGCGATGAAGGCCGTCCATAGCCGGCGGATATTTTCCGGACGGACGATCCAGTGCCGGGTCATGGGACGGCTCCCGCAAGCTGCCGGGCAAGGGCGAGGACGAGGTGAGGAAGGAAGAACAGAGCGATGCAGCCGGCCGCGGTCACGCTCTGGGCGGCGACGATGGGCCAGGGCGCCTCACCGTGGCCATGGTCGTCATCGTCGGGTCGCGCCTCCTTGAAGAAGGCGGCATAGACGGGCGGCAGGAGGTAGGCGGCGTTCAACAGCGTGCTCAGCACCAGCACTGCAAGCACCAAGGTCTGATCGCTCTCCGCCGCAGCGGCAAGGATGTACCACTTGCTGATGAAGCCGACGGTGGGCGGCAGCCCGATCATGGTGAGCGCGCCGATGGCGAAGGCGGCCATGGTCCAGGGCATGCGGCGCCCGATACCCGCGAGCTGGCTCACCTCGGTCTTGTGGCTGGCGGTGTAGATCGCGCCGGCGGCGAAGAACAGCGTGATCTTGCCGAAGGCATGGGCGGCGATGTGCAGCGCCGCGCCGATGATCGACAGCGGCGCGAGGAGGCCGGCCGCAAGAACGACGTAGGACAGCTGGCTGACGGTCGAGTAGGCCAGCCGCCGCTTCAGGTTGTCCTGGAAGAGGGCGATGGTCGAGGCGGCGACCACGGTGAAGCCGGCGGCATAGACGAGCCAGTCGCCTGCTCCGGTCGTCGACAGGTGGTCGATGCCGAAGATGTAGACCACAATCTTGAGCAGGGCGAAGACGCCGGCCTTCACCACTGCGACCGCATGCAGGAGTGCGCTGACCGGCGTCGGCGCCACCATGGCGGCTGGAAGCCAGCGATGCACGGGCATCACCGCCGCCTTGCCGATGCCGAAGACGAAGAGGGCGAGAAGGCAGGCGGTGGTCGTGGGCGCGGCGATTCCGGAGAGGACGCCGCCCTGCATGAAGTCGCCGGTCCCGGCGACCACATGCACCCAGATCACACCGGTGAGGAACAGGATCAGCGAGCTTCCGAGCAGCACGCCGAGATAGGTGCGGCCGGCGCGGATGGCCTCCTGGGTCCGCTTGTGCGTGACAAGCGGATAGGTGACCAGGGTCAGGACTTCGTAAAAGAGGAACAGCGTGACCAGGTTGCCGGCGAAGGCGATGCCCATGGTCGCGGCCAGCGATGCGGCGAAGCAGACGTAGAAGGAGGTCTGCCGCGGCTCCCTGTTGGCGCGCATGTAGCCGATCGAGTAGATCGAGTTGACGATCCACAGGAACGAGGCGACGAGGGCGAAGAGGAGGCCGAGCGGCTCGACGACGAGGCGGAGTTCCAGGCCCGGAAGGATCGGCCAGGGCGAGGTCGCGGGCCGGCCGCCGGCGAGGACCTCCGGTACCATTGCCGCAACTGTCGCGAAGAGCGCCGCCGCCGCCGCCAGCGTCGCCGCCTCGCGCAGATTCAGCCGGCTCGCCGCGAGGGCTACCAGCACCGCTCCGCAGAGAGGTATCGCGACCGCGGCCAGGAGCGGCGTGTCGGGGCTCATCCGGGAACACCGGTGATCAGGAGGCGGGCTGCGCGCTCCGCCACCTCGGTGGTGAGCGAGGTATCCAGGCCGAAATAGAGGCAGAATCCGACCAGCACCCAGGCCGGGATCAGCATCGAGGGTGGCATCTCGCCGAACTCGGCGCCGGCGGGCGCCGGCTTGAAGCAGGCGGCCTCGACGATCCGCCAGACATAGACGACCGCGAGCGCCGAGCTGCCGACGATGACGATGGCGAGCCAGACCAGCCCCTGTTCGAGCGCGGCCGTCACCAGAAGCCATTTGCCGACGAAGCCGACGGTTCCGGGCACGCCGATCAGGCTGAGGCCGGCGATGACTATACCGGCGAAGGTCGCCGGCATCCGCCGGGCAAGGCCGGCCAGCGCGTCGATGCTCACGTCGCCGCCACGGAGGATGGCGCCGCCGATCAGGAGGAACAGAGCGCCCTTCATCAATGCGTGGTTGAACAGGTGGACCAGCGCCCCGGTGAGCCCGGTCTCGCTCGCAAGGCCGATGCCGAGAGTGATGTATCCGATCTGTGCCACGCTCGAGTAGGCGAGCATGCGCTTTATCCCGATCTGGTGGATCGCGGTGACCGACGCCAGCACCATCGCGGCGACCGACATCGCGATCCAGATCGTGGCGATCGGCGAACCTGCAAATGACGTGCTCGGGCCGAGCACCGTGAAGAAGAACCGGAGCAGGAGGTAGATGGCCACCTTGGTCGCCGTCGCCGCCAGGAACGCGGTACTGACCGATGGCGCGTAGGCATAGGCGTTGGGCAGCCAGTAGTGCAGCGGGAACAGTGCCGACTTGAGCCCGAGCCCGACGGCGAGGAAAGCGATGCCGACGACGACCGGTCTCGAATCCTCGACCGCAGGGAGCCTGGCGGCGAGGTCGGCCATGTTCAAGGTTCCGGTGACGACGTAGAGGAAGCCGACGCCGATGATGAAGAAGGTCGCGCCGATGGTGCCGAGCACGAGGTACTGGTAGGCGGCGAACAGCGCCCGACGGTCGCGGCCCATGGCGATGAGGACGTAGGAGGAGAGCGAGGCGACCTCCATGAAGACGAAGACGTTGAAGGCGTCGCCGGTCGCCGACATGCCGAGCAGACCGGTCAGGCAGAGGAGGTACGTCGCGTAGTACCAGGGCTGGTTCTCCGGCACGACCTCGCGGCCGACGCTGACGCGGGCGTAGGGCATGATGATCGCGCCGACGCCGGAGACGAGCAGCAGCAGCAGGGCGCCGGCAGCGTCGATGCGATACTCGATGCCCCACGGCGGCTGCCAGCTGCCGAGCCAATAGGAGATCGGGCCCTCGGCCATGACGCGGGCGAGCAGGAGACCCGCGATCAGGACCGCGATCCAGCTCGTCGCCGTCGCCAGCATCCAGGCGGCGAGAGGGCGCCTCAGCATGGCGCAGAGCGCCGCCGCCGCCAGCGGAACGACGACCTGAAGCGCAGGCAGATGCGCGCCGATCATGCCGGTCCGTCCCGGTCGAGGATCTCGTCCTCCTCGATGGTGCCATACTCCTCGTG
>CAMDFP010000209.1 GCA_945897335.1 Asaia bogorensis
CGCACGGCCGACGGCGCTGTCGGTGACGCAGGTCGAGATGTGGATGCGCGATCCCTATGCCATCTATGCCCGCCACGTGCTCGCGCTGAAGGCGCTCGATCCGATCGACGCCGATCCCGGCGCCGCCGAGCGCGGGCAGTTCATCCATGACGCGCTGGACCGCTTCGTCGTCGCGTTTCCCTCGGCGCTTCCTTCTGACGCGCGCACCAAGCTTCTGGCGATCGGGCGCGAGGCCTTCGGCGCGGCCCTCGACCGGCCGGGCGTCCGCGCCTTCTGGTGGCCGCGCTTCGAGCGTATCGCCGACTGGTTCCTGGAGCAGGAGGAAATGCGGCGCCCCGAGCTGGCCGAGAGCGTGACCGAGAGCTGGGGCGAGGTGACGATCGACGGCTTCCGCCTCTACGGCAAGGCCGACCGCATCGACCGCCTCACCTCCGGCGGCCTCGTCATCCTCGACTACAAGACCGGCGAGCCGCCGAAAGGCAGTGATGTCGTGCTGGGATTCTCCCCGCAGCTGCCGCTGGAGGCGCTGATCGCCGAAGAGGGCGGCTTCAAGGGCGTGCCCCGCGGCACCGTCGAAGCGCTCGAATACTGGCGCCTCTCCGGCGGCGATCCTGCCGGCAAGGTGACGACGCTCACCGACGGCGACCCGCGCGCATTGATCGACGCGGCGAAGGACGGCTTGCGCGAGCTCATCGGCAAATTCGCCGATCCCAACACGCCCTACCTCTCCCGCCCCGATCCGGCCTCGGGGCCGCGCTTCAGCGACTACGACCACCTGGCGCGGGTGAAGGAGTGGTCGACGGTGGAGGGCGGGTGATGCGCAGGATCGACATCCAGCCCCCCACCCTGTCCCTCCCCCACAAAGGGGGGAGGGGATACGAGACGTCTCACGTCCACTCCCCCGCTCCTCTTACCCCCTCCCCCTTGATGGGGGAGGGATGGGGTGGGGGTGATGGTCGGTGCGATCCATGCCCCGCATAGCCCGCGCCCGCTCGGAAGAGCAGCTGATCGCCGCGCGCCCCGAAGCGTCGGTGTGGGTCGGCGCGTCGGCGGGCTCGGGAAAAACCTCGGTGCTTTCCGATCGCGTGCTGCGTCTCCTCCTGCTCGACGGCGCCAAGCCGGAGCGCCTGCTTTGCCTCACCTTCACCAAGGCGGCAGCGGCGGAGATGAAGACGCGCGTGATGGGCGAGCTGGCGCATTGGGCGGCCTCCGACGATGCGGAGATCGACGACAGCCTGTCGAAGCTGCTGGGCGAGCCGGCCACCGCCGATCAGCGCGTCCGGGCGCGCCGCCTCTTCGCCCGCGCGCTGGATGCGCCGGGCGGATTGAAGATCCAGACCATCCACGGCTTCTGCCAAAGCCTGCTCGGCCGCTTCCCGCTGGAAGCCAATGTCGTCCCCTATTTCGATCTCGCCGAGGAACGTGTCGCCGACGAACTGATGAAGGACGCGCGGGACCGCGTGCTGAAATCGGCCGAGGCCGGCGGGCCGCTGGCGGACGCGCTCGCCATCGCCACCCAGCGCGCCGGCGAGGAACGCTTCGAGATGCTGATCGACGCGCTGGCGCGCGAGCGCGGGCGCCTGATGCGCCTGGTCCAGGATCACGGCATCGACGGCGTCGTAGCCCAGATCTTCGCCCGCCATGGCGCCGACCCGAAGACGACACCGGGCGATCTCCTGGCCGAGGCGACCAGCGACCAGTCGCTCGACCTGCTCGCCCTTCGCCGAGCCTGCGACGCGTTGACCCGTGGCAGCGTCACCGACCAGAAGCGCGGCGCCGTGTTGTCCAGATTCCTCGCCGAGCCCAAGCGCCGCGTCGCTCTGTTCGACGACTACCGTCTCGTCTTCCTGAAAAAGACGGACGGACAGATTCATACCAACCTCGCCACGAAGTCGGCCGAGGCACACGATGCCAGAATCAAGACGACGATGCGTAACGAGGCGGAGCGCATCCTCGCCCTCGACGGTCGCCTCAAGGCGCTCGCCGTCGCGCGCTCGACCGCGGCGCTGGTGCGGCTTGCCGTTTCCGTGGTCGAGACCTATGGGCGGCTGAAGGACGAGCGCGCGCTGCTCGACTATGACGACCTGATCCTGAAGACCCGCGACCTTCTGTCCACGGAGGGCGTGGCGCCCTGGGTGCTGTTCAAGCTCGACGGCGGCCTCGACCACATCCTGATCGACGAGGCCCAGGACACCAACCCCGACCAGTGGCACGTGGTAGAGCGCCTGGCCGAGGAGTTCTTCGCCGGCACCGGCGCCCGCGAGGTCGAGCGCACGGTCTTCGCCGTCGGCGACTACAAGCAGTCGATCTACGGCTTCCAGCGCGCCGACCCGAACGAGTTTCAGCGCATGCGCCTGCACTTCGCCATGCGCGTCGGCGCCGCCTCCCGCGAGTGGCGGGAAGTGCAATTGGAGACCTCGTTCCGCTCGACTCCGGCCGTGCTCTCCTTCGTCGACGAAGTGTTCGCGCGGCCCGAAGTGCGGGTCGGCGTCTCGCCCGAAGGGATCGAGATCCGGCACAAGCCGCATCGCAAAGGCACCGCGGGCCTGGTCGAGCTCTGGCCGCTCGAAGAGCCGCAAGGACGCGACGACCCATTGCCCTGGTCGCCGCCGGTCGATCAGCGCGAAGGCGACGACCCAGAGACACGCCTCGCGCGGGTGATCGCCCGGCGCATCCACGAATGGGTGGACAAGAAGGAGATGCTGCCGGCGCGCGGACGCGCGATCCGGCCGGGCGACGTCATGGTGCTCGTGCGCCGGCGCGGCACCTTCCTCGATGCGCTGGTGAAGGCGCTGAAGCAGCTTCAGGTGCCGGTCGCCGGCGCTGATCGCATCCTGCTCACCGACCAGCTGGCGGTGATGGACCTGATGGCGCTCGGCCATGCGCTGCTGTTGCCGTCCGACGACCTCACCCTGGCGACGGTGCTCAAAGGGCCGCTGATCGGCCTTTCCGAGGACCAGCTCTTCCGCCTGGCATATGGCCGCGACGGATCTCTGTGGCGACGCCTCACCCAGCTCCGCGACGAGGACGCCGATTTCGCCCGTGCCCATGGCCTGATCGCCGACCTGCTGGCGCGCGTCGACCTGATGCCGCCCTTCGCCCTCTTCGCCTATGTGCTGGGGCCGCTGGGCGGACGGCGCCTGATCCAGGCGCGCCTGGGGCCGGAATCATTGGATGCACTGGAGGAGTTCCTGAATGCGGCGCTCGCGCATGAGCGCGTGCACCCGCCGTCGCTGCAGGGCTTCCTCCACTGGCTCGAGCTCGCCGCCGAGGACATCAAGCGCGACCTCGAGCATGGTGTCCGCGACGAGGTACGCGTCATGACCGTGCATGGCGCCAAGGGGCTGCAGGCGCCGATCGTCATCCTGCCGGACACGGTGGCGCCGTTCCGCGACGATGGCGGCGTGCTGTGGACCGAGGACGGGCTGCCGGTCTGGTGCCCGCGGGCCGAGGAGGCCGATGCGGTCGCGGCCCGCGCGCGCGCCGCCGCCCGCAGCCGCGCCGAGGAGGAGCATCGCCGCCTCCTCTACGTCGCCATGACCCGGGCGGAGGACCGGCTCTACATCGGCGGCTGGCGCAACAGCGACCGCAGGACCGGCAGCGCCTCCTGGTACGACCTGGTCTCCGCCGCGGTCGAAACGCTGCCCGGCGTCGAGCCGGTGGTCGAGCGCCCGGCTCGCCGCTACGTCACCCCGCAGATCGAGCCGGTCGAGGCATCGAACCCCCTCGCCGCAACCGCGGCGACGCCCGGGCTGCCGTCCTGGGCGCGGGTTGCGCCTCGCCCGGAGCCGACCCCGCCCCGCCCGCTGGCGCCCAGCCGGCCGGAGGACCCGGAGCCGCCGGTGCGTTCGCCCTTGATCGTCGACGATGCGCTGCGCTTTCGCCGCGGCCGCCTGGTCCACCGCCTGCTGCAGTCGCTGCCCGATCTGGCGCCCGAGGCTCGCCTCGCCGCCGCCCGCCGCTGGCTCGGCCGCCCCGGCCAGGGCCTGACCCCGGCCGAGGTCGAGACCCTGCTGGCGGAGACCCTGGCGATCCTGGACGACCCCGCGCTGAAGCCTCTGTTCGGCCCGGGCAGCCGGCCCGAGGTGCCGATCACGGGCGTGGTCGGGCCGCATGTGGTGTCCGGCCAAGTCGACCGCCTGGTGGCACTCTCGGACCGGGTGCTGGTGGTCGACTACAAGACCAACCGCCCGGCACCGACCGACGTCGCCCGGGTGGCGCCGCTCTATCTCCGCCAGATGGCGGCCTACCGCGCCGTCCTGACACAGATCTATCCCGGCCGCCCGGTCGAGTGCCTGCTGCTCTGGACCGAGACCCCGCGCCTGATGGCACTGCCCGACGCGCTGCTGGACCGCTACGCCCCCGGGTGACGGCCCTTGCCCTCCGGGCCCCCCTCTTGTATAAGCCCGCGCTTCAAGCTGGAGCCAGACGATGAAGGCCGAGATCCATCCCGATTACCATACCATCAAGGTCGTGATGACCGATGGCACCGAGTTCGAGACCAAGTCGACCTGGGGAAAGGAAGGCGAGGTCATGCGCCTGGAAATCGACCCCAAGTCGCATCCGGCGTGGACCGGCGTCCATCGCATGATCGACTCGGGCGGCCAGGTCGCCAAGTTCAACAAGCGCTTCGCCAATCTGGGCATCAAGAAGTAGCCCGAGCGAACCCGCGTATTTTATGGGCCCTCGTCCGCCGGACGGGGGCCTTTTCGTTTTCTAGCTGAGAAGCCGGTCGAGGCGAGCGACGCGTTCATAGAGCGCCTGGCTCCGCTCCAGCAGCCCCCGCATCCCCTCCGGCAGCCAGTCACCGAGATCGTCGGCGCGGCCCAAGCAGACATCGTGACCGGCGAGGCGATGCTCGGGCCGCCTTGCCTCGTCGTCGGCGATCTCTCCCTCCACCACGGCGCGGCGCAGCATCAGCCACGCCATCACCTGGGCGAGCCGCGAGGTCAGCCGGAAGGCCTCGCGGGTCAGCTTCAGCCGGTCCAGCGGCTCGATGCGGTCACCGTCGACGGACTGGCGGAACGAGAGATAGTTCCGCGTCTCCACCAGCAGCGACATCGCCTCGTCATAGGTGCGCGAGAGAAACGCCATCGTCATGCCGTGAGCATGGAACGAGACGGCAACGATCGCCAAATAAAAAATCGGTTATGGCGCAGCGAGCCGCGCCAGCGCAGATCGCATCGGCTCGGGGATCGGCGTCGGCTTGCGGGCGGCGCGATCGACGAAGACATGGACGAAATACCCGGCCGCCGCCGGCGCCTCGTCGCCCGAACGGAAGAGGCCGACCTCGTAGCGGACGCTGGAGCTGCCGAGCTTGCCGACGCGGAGGCCGGCATCGATGCGGTCGGGAAAGGCCAGCGGCCTGAAGTAGCGGCACTGGGATTCGACGCAGAGCCCGATCACCGGCCCCGCCTCGATGTCGAGCTTCCCCGCCTCGATCAGGTAGGCGTTGATGACGGTGTCGAAGTACGAATAGTAGACCACGTTGTTGACGTGGCCGTAGACGTCGTTGTCCATCCAGCGGGTCGGGATCTCGAGCCAGTGGGCGTAGTCCTGCCGCGACTCGACCTCGTCCGCCATCAGCGCGGACCCGAGAGGAATCCGTGGAGCGCATCGACGACCGCGTCGGGCGTCTCCAGCATCATCATGTGGCCGGAGCCGGGGATGGTGACGATCTCGGCACCGGCGATCGCGTCCGCCATCTCCTGCGTCGACTTGGCAGGCACCATGCGGTCCTCGGCGCCGGCGAAGACCAGCGCCGGACATTGGACCTTCGCTGCCGACGCCTCGCCGCCCTTCCACTCAGTGCAGGCCTGGAGATCCGCGGCGAGAGCCGGCCCCGTGCCCTTCTGGATCAGACGCCGCGCCGCGCCGGTGAGCCAGAGGCCCGGCGTCGGGTGGCCGCCGATCTGGGCTGAGCGGCCGAGCCCCCAGGAGGTCATCAGATCGGGGGCGAGCGTCGAACCGTCCCGTGCAGATGCCAGAAGTCCGGGATGAACCGGCATCTTCAGCGAGGCGCCCAGCAATGCGATCCGCTCGACCCAGTCGGACGACCGGGCCGCCGTCGTCAGCGCCACGGCCGCACCCATGCTGTGGCCGACCAGAGAGGCGCGCGCGAATCCGGACGCGGCGATGACGCCCGCGGTCCAGTCCGCCATCGCCTCGATCGTGGCCAGAGGCGGGCCGGTTGAGCGGCCGTGCCCGGGCGTGTCGATGGCGAGCACCGAGAAGCCGTGATGGGCGAGGAAACGCGCCTGCAGCACCCAGACGGTATGGTCCATGCCGGCGCCGTGCAGCAGCACCACCAGGGGCCGGTCCTTGTCCAGGGGGCGCCCGCCGGTGCCGGCGAAGACGCCCTTTCCGTCGACGGTGAGTTCCATCGTCAGCCCTTCTGCGAGGCCTTCAGCGCCTGGTCGAGATCTTCCAGGATATCATCGGGATCCTCGAGGCCGATCGAGAGCCGGATCAGGTCCTCGCCGACACCGGCGGCGTCGAGTTCCTCGTCGCTCATCTGCTGATGCGTGGTCGAGGCCGGGTGGATCACCAGCGACTTGGCGTCGCCGACATTGGCGAGATGCGAGAAGAGCTTCACCCGTTCGATGAAGGCGCGGCCCTTGGCCCGCCCGCCCTTGATCCCGAAAGCGATCATCGACCCGGCGCCCTTCGGCAGGAGCTGCTTCGCCAGCGCATAGTCGGGATGGGTCTCCAGGCCCGGATAGAGCACCCAGGCGACGGCGGCATGGGTCTGGAGGAAGCGCGCGACCCTGAAGGCGGTCTCGACGTGGCGCGCCATGCGGAGATGCAGGGTCTCGACGCCCTGCAGGATGTGGAAGGCGTTGGTCGGGCTCATGCAGGCGCCGAAGTCGCGCAAGCCCTCGGCGCGGGCCCGCATCAGGAAGGCCTCGGGCCCGAACTCCTCGGCGAAGTCGAGACCGTGATAGCCGGCGTAGGGCTCGGTGAGCGTCGGGAACTTGCCGCCCTCCCAGTCGAAACGGCCGGAATCGACCAGCGCCCCGCCGATGGCGATGCCATGGCCGCCCAGCCATTTGGTCGCCGAGTGCATGACGATGTCGGCGCCATGGTCGAAGGTGCGGCAGAGATAGGGCGTGGCGAAGGTCGCATCCAGCATCAGCGGCAGGCCGGCGTCATGCGCGATCTTCGCTATCTTCGGGATGTCCAGCACCTCGAGGCGTGGATTGCCTAGCACCTCGCCGAACACGAGGCGCGTCTCCGGCCGGATCGCCGCCTTGAAGCCGTCGAGATTGCGGGGATCGACCAGGGTCGTGGTGATACCGAAGCGCGGCAGGGTGTGCACGAACATGTTGTGCGAGCCGCCGTAGATCGAGCGCGAGGAGACGATGTGCCCGCCCGTGCCCATCAGGGTCGAGATCGCCAGATGCAGCGCCGCCTGGCCCGAGGAGACGCAGACCGCGCCGACGCCACCCTCCAGCGCCGCGATCCGCTCCTCCAGCGCCGCCACCGTCGGGTTGGAGATGCGCGAATAGATGTGCCCGGCGCGTTCCAGGTTGAACAGCGAGGCGGCGTGGTCGACGTCGCGGAAGACGAAGGAGGTCGTCTGGTAGATCGGCTGCGCCCTGGCCCCGGTCGTCGGGTCCGGGCGTTGCCCGGCGTGAAGGGCGAGGGTGTCGAAGCGCGGCAGTTTTGCATCGGCCATGGCCGGCACGGTACACGAGCCACGCGTGCCTAGGCCAGACGCAGCGAAGCGGCCCTACGTCGGCTCGACATAGCTCATGACGGCGTGAACGATCCGCCGGATCGTTCCTTCCGCGAGGTCGCTGGAACCGCCCCGCCGGTTGCCGCCGGCCGGCATCAGCGGCCCGTCAACCAGGAGCATGGCAATGCCATGGATCGCGGCCCAGGCGAAGCGGAGCACGTCGTTGTCGCGGGTGTCGTCGCCCTTCGCCGAGGCGACGGCGGAGACCAGCTCGCCAAAGGCCGCGTCGCCGGCGCGCGCGCATCTGGGGCTGCCGCGCTCGACCCGGTCGGAATGGAACATGAGGACGAAGACGACCGGGTCTTCGAGCGCGAAGTCGACATAGCCGCGGGCGATGCGCTCCAGCGCCTCCGGCCCTTGAGCCCCGGCCCTGTATTGCTGCATCCGGAGGGTCAGCCTCTCGAAGCCGCGGGCCGCGACCTCGGTCAGAAGGCCGGTGACATCGCCGAAGTGGTGGCCGGGTGCGCTGTGGGCGACTCCGGCCCGGCGGGCGCATTCGCGCAGCGAGAAGCCGTGGATCCCGGTCTCCCGCACCAGTTCCTCGGCGACCCTGGCGAGGGCGTCGAACAGATCCCCATGATGGTAGGGCCGGGCCGAAGGGTCGGGCGCGTCAGGGGTCACGATCAGCCGGCCTCGATCTTTCCGATGTCCAGATTATCTTGACAGCGGCCAGATCTATGCGCAAGGTTGCGATTGCGACACTGTCCAGATCGAGGCCTGCATGTTCGCCGAGACCCTCACCCCCGACGCCCTGTTCCGGTTCGCGAACCTTTCCGCGCTCGGCGGCTGGGCGATTCTGGCGCTCGGCATCGTCCTCAGGTCGCCGCTCCTCAGGGAGACGATCGCCGGGCGCGCGGTCCCGATCGGCCTCTCGGTCGCCTACACCGCGATCATCGCGGTCCACTGGTGGAGCGGCGAGGGCGGTTTCTCGTCGCTGGCCGAGGTGAGCCTGCTGTTCCGCTCGCCCTGGCTGCTGCTCGCCGGCTGGGTCCATTACCTGGCCTTCGACCTGTTCGTGGGCGCCTGGATTGCCCGGGATGCAGAGGCCCGGGGCCTCCCGCGGGCGCTGCTCATCCTCGTCCTGCCGCTCGTCTTCCTGTTCGGTCCTGCCGGCCTGCTGCTGTGGCTCGGCCTCGGCCGGGCCTTCGGCACCCGCCTCGAAAGGAGGCCTTAGAGTGTCCGCCAC
>CAMDFP010000210.1 GCA_945897335.1 Asaia bogorensis
GGAAGGCCGAGCTCGGTTACCGGCGCGGCTGCTCGTCGGCGTCATCGCCGGACTTGCAGTGACGCTCGACTCGGCCGGTGCGTACGGCCAGACGGTGACCTTCGACATGGGCGGCGGCTCTCTCAGTCGGACGATGGTGCAGCTGTTCACGCTGACGGCCGTCCTCTCTCTGGCGCCGACGATCGCTGTGACGATCACCAGCTTCACGCGCCTCGTCGTCGTACTGTCCCTGTTGCGCTCGGCGATCGGTCTCCAGCAGTCACCGCCCAACATCGTCCTCACCAGCCTCGCGCTGTTCTTGACGTTCTTTATCATGGGGCCGACCGTCGACAAGGCGCTGACTGACGGGATCAAGCCCTACATGAGCGAGAGCATATCCGAGGAACAGGCGTTCGATCTCACCGTCGCGCCGTTCAAGACCTTCATGCTGCGCAACGTCCGCGCCAGCGAGCTCAACCTCATGCAGGGGATAGCCTCGCGCCGATCGGAAGAGGCCGTTCCTCGGAATCCGGCCGACGTCGGTCTGCGCGTCCTCATTCCGGCATTCATGTTGAGCGAGCTGCGCATCGCGTTCGAGATGGGGTTCCTCATTTTCCTTCCGTTTCTCGTCATCGACATAGTGGTGGCGTCGGTCCTGATGTCGATGGGCATGATGATGGTTCCGCCCGTGCTCATCGCCTTGCCGTTCAAGCTCATCTACTTCGCCTATACGGACGGGTGGGTGATGTTGGTCGGCTCGCTTGTCGAGAGCTACGTACCGTGAGGCGAGCCCTTCTGGCCGCCGCCTTGCTTTCGGTCCTGGCAACTCGAACCGGGGCGCTCGCGAGCGATCCCGCTCCAATCACGGCCGCCCAGGGATTGGCCGCGGCTCGGACACTGATCGTCCGCGACGACGCTGCCGGTGCCTCGCACCTGCTTGCTGCGCTGCACCGGCTCGCCCCTGAGGCTGCCGCCGGCCCCGCAGTCGAGGCGCCAGCACGGCTCAATCTCATCTATGCGATGGGCTGGGCGGGAGTGGACGGGACCGCCCTCCGCCTCACGCCGGACGAGCGCCGCCTTCTGACGATGATCGGCAACCTGAACCGTCTCACATCCGCCGGCGACCAGGCCATCGAGCTCCCGAAGGGCCTCGGAGGAAGAGAGGTTGAGCATGCTTGCGACGCGCTGGCAGCTGTGGCGAGGTACCGGCCAAAGGCCTTGGGCGAGGTCCTCACGCGCTCATCGAGCCACCGCGACGAAGCGACGAAGGCTTCCCCTGGGCTGAGAGACTGCCTCTTCCTGGAAATCGTACCGGCCATCGACCGCTCGACGCCGGTAGGACAGCTCTTCGCGGGGCTCGATCTCAATGCATCCCCGGAGACGGCAATGCCGCTCGCCCTCCGGTTCCTCCTGGAAGGTCGCTTCAACGACAGCGCGGAGTTGATGACCGCCGTCGATCCGGCCGACGGCCCGCGGGCCCTGATGAGAGCCACGGTCGCGATCCGCCAGATCAATGCCCTCAACCTCGCCGAGGACATCTACGTCCAGGCCCTGCTTTCCAACTGGCGCACGCAGGCGGGGATCGTCGGCGAGGCCTTCGGGTGGATGTATCTGGCGATGGCAACGCCGCAGCGCATGAGCAAAGATGCCACGCTTATTGCTTCGGCCGTCCGACAGAGCGAAGGCGGACCGCTGCGGCGCAGTGCGATATTGGCGCTGATCGAAGGAGGACACTTCGAGGTCGCCGGCGCCCTCCAAGCCGCCAGTGGAGGCGCTTCACCGATCGAACGCCTGGTGGTCGCCTCGGCTGCCTTGAAGACGGGCAACGGCGTTGCGGCCGAATTCCGCCGGGTGGCCGAGTCGCCCCTCCTAGACGGGGAGGCTCGCGCAAATCTCTCCCTGGTCCTCGTGGGTCGCATGAAGCGGGAAAGGGACCAAGCCAACGCGCGAAAGCTAGTGATCGAGGATATCGATCGGGCGCTCGCCTCTCCGCGAGGACCGTCTCCCGTGGCCTTCGTCCGGGCGGTCGTCTCCACGCGCCTGCTAGAAGGCAAATGATCCGTTCCGGCCTCGCAGCGGGTCTCGTGGTCGCGTCGATTTGCATCGTGCCCACCGTGGCCGCGATGTCACGCAATGGTGTGCGCACTGGCGTTGTCGCGGCTGTCTGCGCCGGCGATCTTGGCGGCGCCTGGGCTGTTGCGAAACCGTCCCCGACTCGCATCGACGACGTCGGCGAGCTCGTCGCCACGACATGGCTCGCCACATTCTTCCGCGACCCGACGCTCCAAAAGGAACTCCTGGCCCGCCTCAGAGCCGCCAGTCCCGGAACGAGCCTTCTGGTCGATGCGTGCTCGGGCAAGCCGATCACGATCGAATGGCGCGAGATCGTCGAGCGGCTCGCCGACCGCAGCCTGCACCAGGTACCGATTCCGGCGGCCTCGACGAGTGACGGACGGATAGAGGCCGCGTCGCAACGACGCTCGGAATCGCCGCTACAGTCGCCCACGCCACAGCCAACCGTCGCAGTACAACCCGCAGAGACGGCGAAATCCGCTCTGCCCTCTGAGCCGCCCAGGCCTCCGGCCGAAGCGTCTCGGGCAGCCGGAGAGTCCCGACCAGCCACGATCGAACCACCGCCGAAGCCGATGGCCGCTCGGCTCGAGGCATCCATAGGGCTCGTTCAGATCGGTGCGGTCCGCCTCGAGTCGTCTGTCGAAGGCGTGGTCCGAGCCGCGCTGAAGGCAATTCCACACCTCGTCACCGCAGAGGACGTGATCGTAGCGCGGCCGAAGGCGGACGCCGGAGCCTTGTTCCTCATCCGCCTGCGAACACCCGACCCGGCGTCAACCTGCCGCGAGCTGTCGACCCACAGGCTTCCCTGCCTAGTTGCGGGGAAGCCGTAAGCCGTAAGCCGTAAGCCTACCGAGGTGTCCCGTGTTCAGACCTATCCGCCGATGCGGACCGCCTCCTCCAGCATCTTGTCGATAGTGTTGATGACCTTGGCGCTGGCCGAGTACGAGTTCTGAGTGATGAGCATGTCGGTCATCTCCTCGGCGATGTCGACGGTCGAGCCCTCAAGCGATTCCGCGACGATTTCGCCCGCCCCTCCCGTATCCGCGATGTGTGGAAGCCCGGAACCCGATGCGATTGACTCCCGATAGATGTTTCCGCTGGATAGCCGGAGGCCGTCCGGGTCGGGGAAGGTGGCGAGCGGGATCCGGTACGCGGCTTTCGACACGCCGTTGGAGAAGTTGAGGCTAAGGACACCGCTTCCGTCGACATTGATCCCGATGAGCTGCCCTGCCGGGGCACCGTTCTGGTCGATCGTCGAGAGCGAGTAAGGAGCGGAGAGCGCGGTCGTGTCTCCGAAGTTAAGGGCGATCCCAGTACCGGTAGCCGTGCCTGTGCCGCCACCAGGAAGCTGAATTCTGAATTCTGCACCCGCAGCGGGCGGAATCAGGACGCCGGCAGCATCGAAGGAGAGATTGAAGGTCGAGATTGGTGTCGCAACACCGCGCTCACGGACGACGACATTCCATGCACGCGTGGTGCTGTTGGCCGTCGACCAGGCGAAGTCCAGGTGTCGGGGCGTTCCCAGCTGGTCGTAGACATCGACTGATGCCATCAGGGGCGAGGTGGCGCTGACGGTGCCGGCCGCAGCCGGCAAGTTCGCAGCGATCGACACGCGCGACGTCGGCAGAGCCGACAGCGTGCTTTGCGGCACGCGGATACTCGACAGATCGCCAAAGCTCGGCGGGACCACGTTAGCGACGCTCGCGATCGGAACGCCCTGGACATACGCGCCGTCTCGCGTTCTGAGAGCCCCGAGGTTGTCGATCACGAACGAGCCGGCACGGGTATAGCCGTAATCTCCGGCTTGCTCGCTATCGCGGACGATGAAGAAGCCGTCGCCCGAGATGCCCATGTCGGTGGGGACTCCTGTCTTCTGGATTTGCCCCTGCCGGTCCACATCCGGCTTGGCCAGCATCGTCGAGGTGCTCATGCCGCTGCTGTACGCACGCATTTCTCCGGCGACGATGTCCGAGAAGTCGCTCTTCACCGCCTTGAAGCCGGTGGTGTTGACATTCGCGATATTGTCGGAGATGACCCCGAGGCGGCGGGACTGGGCGCCGAGACCGCTCACTCCGGTGTTGAAGCTCGTATAGAGGCTCATAGCTCCGTCTCCCAGGCTAGGAATTCGAGTCGAGCGACAAGACATCGCTCAGTTTGACCATGCCGATACTTGTTGAAAGCTCGATGATCCCCGCATCCCTCCTGAAGGCCGCAGCGACGGCGGATCTGGCCTTCGACGTTGCCTGCACCGCGTTGCCGGCGAGATCCCTCGCCTGGATCTCGACTTTGTAGATACCGTCCGGCACCGCGTTTCCCCGATCGTCGAGCCCGTCCCACGCGACGGTTCGCTCACCCGGCCCCGCCGTCTCTCTCAACGTGCGGACGACGCTGCCTCCCTCGCTTTTTATGGTGATGGCCGCTCCTGCCGCACCCGCGCCGAGGGTATGCGGGATCTCGGCATGGCCACCGGCTAGATGCACCACGTCCGACTTGAATGTGATGTTGCGGCCGACGAGCTGTCCGGCCGAGACCAGATTGCCGTCCGCCATCTGAGCCGAGATGGCTTTGAAGCTTCCCGACAGCTCCATCATCTCCTCGACCTGGGTGAACTGGACGAGCTGATTGGTGAACTCGTGCGTGTCCATAGGAGCGAGCGGATCCTGGTTCTTGATCTGCGCCGCCAGAATATTGACGAACGAGTTGAAGTTGCGTCCGAGCAGACTCGTGGGCTTGGCTGACGCCGCGGCGGCAGCCGATGTCCCCGTGAGGGCGTTCATGTGTTCACTTCTCCTTCTCCGGCCTTTGCCAATTGGTCCACACTGCTTCCCGTCGTCCTGGAACGTCGGGCGAAGCCGCCGACCGTCGTTAGCGACCAACGAGTCCGCGGAGATTCCTCCCGAACCGTCAGCTTCGGATCCATCGCCCTGATTGCAGCCCGCACGCCATCCAGCGCCGACTCGTCCGGAACCCGCACCAGTCCTTCGAGATTGCCGAGACCGTCTCGCCCGATCTGGATCTCGACCACGCCCAACCCCGGAACGGGTCCGCGGAACCGCCATTTCTGCTCCCCAACCTGGGTAACGTTCACAGCGGTCGCGCGCATTTGTTCGACTAGGCGTTTCAACTCGTTCGCTGCAGCCGAAACCTCCGTCGAATCTTGGACGCCGTCGGCATTCTCGCCCGGTCCTCTAAGCGGCGAGCTTGCCCTCTCGCCACGTTGCCCCACGGAACTCGGCAACGACGTCAGCAGGAACGGCGAACCGCTAGTCCGCCGGGTCACCATCGTGGCTTGGGAGACTTCGAACGATGAGTCCGGTGCCTCCATCAACATACCGAAAGCGATGGGGGCCGCGTTAGGCACCGCGTCCATGCAGGACGGCGGGAGCGAGGGCGCCGAAGCCGCTGAGTGTATCTGTCGTGTCTCGGCCGAAGAATGCGCCGGAGCCAAGCTCGCTATCTTACCATCCGACCTCGCCGTTAGACGAGAGGCCTCGGACGCCCATGGCCGCTCCCAGGGTGCCCGGACGGCGAGATGATCAGCCGGACGATCCTGCAAGCTGTCTACTTCCGAATCACTTAGACGGCCATCGCCCCCTGCTGGCGCGCCATGCTCGTTCCCAGGCCCGGCTTGCGTACGATCCGGACGGACCGGACTAGCGGCGGTCTCGTTCTGCCGGTTGCCGGTCGCTTCATCATTCCCAGCAGCAAGCCCCGAACCGGGAGCCGACGGCGCATCGGCGCCCCACGCGCTCCCCTCTAGGCGTACTTCCGGCGCAGTCGCAGTCGTCACAATCCCCAGAACCGGACCGCTCTCCAAGCTGCCCGCTCGAAACGCAGCGCCGAGGACCGCGAGAAAGCGTGCGCCTCCGGCCGCTCGGGCCGAGTTCCGGGTGTCGATCCTCGCCTCGGTGTCGGGAGCCTGCATGCGTATCGTCACGGAATCGCCCATCGCGCTATAAGCCTCGTCAGTCGGCAGCAATGAGCGCTGTTTCAGGGATCCGATCGGCACCCATCTGAACCCCGGCGGGCGTCAGGCGCTCGAAGGCGTCGAGCGTCTGCCATGCCAATCTCATCGGCTCGAGAAGCGTAAGGACCTGGCTTAGGAGAAGCGGATCGTTACGCACGTTGGCGAGAGTGATAAGACGGAGCGCATCTTCATAGACGATACAGGTACGCCGACTCCAATGATCGTCCGGGTCGTAGCCGACACCGCCGCGGAGATCGCAGATCACCTCGATCGCTTCATTGAGCACGCTCCATCGGTCCTCTATGCGATTGTCGAGAGTCGCTTCGATCGCCTCCTCGACCCGTTCCCGAACGATGCCGAGCAACGCCGCGACGATAGCCGTTGGGCGTTTCGATTCGACCGCCGTCGTCAGCTCGGCTTGCGCGTCGTCGTAGCGACTGTCTAGCATCTGATCCTCGTTGCCGCCTGCGATCCTTGGATCTGGCATCGTCCGAAGTAGCAACCCGCGTGCCAGGTAGTCGGACAAGAAATCACCTGGCGCCGTTAGATTTTTACCGAAAGGACTCTCGCCACCTGCGCGGGATCTTGGCTTGGTCTAGGCGTTCGATCGACCGGCGGCAGCGCGACCTTGTAACGGCGCTCCGTTAGGATTTTCCAGGACTTGCCAAGGGGAGCCAGGATGCTGATCGCATCCCGGGCATATCGAGCGTCGTTCTTGATTTCGAACTCCGTCAGACGCATCAGCGCGAACTGGTAAAGTTTGTCGAGGCTGACGGCGATCTGGCCGCCATTGTCCATGTCTATGGCGTGACGGAATCCCGTCAACACGGCCGCCGCCTTCGATGTCAGCTGATGCCGGTCTTCTATTCGGCCGCATTGCGCGGCGACGACGGCCCCTTCGATCGCTGCGATCATCTTATCGAAGAGCTGGCTGATAACCTCGATTGTCGATGCGTTGACATCGCGGTTCATCTGGTAGGTACGGCTCGCAAGGTCTGACATGGCTAGCTAGTGCTGCCTCCGCTCATGGAGTTGACGATCGAGGTGATCTGCTGTTTGAGACTGTTCATCTTCGAAAGAGCCGCCTCCATCCGACTGAATCGCGCCAACATCTGCTCTCTCTCGCGACCGATCCGCTCCTTGAGCTTGGTGATGCGTTCATTGATCAAGAAATTGGAATCGGTCAGCGACTTGATCTCGACATCGAGCTCGCCGGTGTCGACCGCGAGGGCTCTGGTCAAGCGGCCGAAGATCTGACTACCGATGCCGTTGCGCACGCTGACTTCGGTTTCCAGTGCCGCGCCTCCCGATAACAGCAGAACCAAGCCTTTGGCACTTCCCGACTTCACCGTGAGAACGTCGCCGTTGATGGCCACTTCCTGCGGCGCACCGTTCTCGATCAACGTAGCCGTGGCCTGCGTGCCGCCGCTTGCCGGCGTATACCTGAAGACAAAGGTGCCGCCGGGAGCCGCGGCGGTATCCTTGTCGAAGCCGACGACCGAGAGGCGTGCATCACCGGTGGTTAGAGTCATCGCGAAGATCTGTCGTACCGCGTTCGGATTGGAATCTATTACGCTTGTCAGTTTCGCTTGGTCGATGACCAGCTCGCCGTAAGTCGGCGACGTGGGGGTCTGGTCGACGGCGATACCCATGTCACCCAGGGTCTTGATCTGCGTGCCGGCGGAAGTTCCGTATGCGGAGATCCGCAGGTTCGATTGAAACCATTCGCCGAGTCCGCGCAGCACACTCGACCGCGCCAGAACCGCGTCGGTGGCGGGCTTGCCCGTCGCAGTGTCGTAGGCCGTCTGCGCCTTGATGAATTCAGAGACGTCATTGTAGGCTGTAAGAAATCCGATGATCTCGGACTGCAACCCCTGGCTGTCGCGCCCGACGCCGATCACGATCTCCGTACCTGGTTCGGCTTTGTGGCACGTCAGCGTCACACCGGTCAGAAGATCGGTGACATTGTTGGTCTGGCGTTCGACCAACTGTCCATCGAGCACGAGTTGCAGACGCCGCCCCGACTGGATGATGTGTGCAGATCCAGCCGCCGCCTGCGCCGCGTCGGCCGCCCCGACCGGATCCGAGACGAGGCGGTCGATCGTTCCGCCCCGCGCATCCGTGACGACCAATTTTCCCATCGCACCGTCATAGGCGACGCTGATGTCGCCGCGACCGCCATCCGTCGCCCGGAGCGACGACTGCAACTTTGCCGCCAGGGCCGCGCCGCTGGCGGCCCCAGCAAGGGAAATGCTGTCGCGGACCACCTGATCTGTCCCCGGCCGGGAGATCGTGACCGCCAGGGATTGGATCGTCGTCGGATCTGCGACGGCGATGGCGCGGGACGACGGTGTCCCGAACAAAGCTAAGCTCGACACATTCCTCAGGGAATCCGAGACCCCGGAGACCCTGAGGTCGCCAACCGCCTCATTCGCGGCCAGGACGAGGTAGTTTTCGCCCGGCTGAACCGAAACGATCGAGGCGGACACCGCCGGTGTTTGGCTCGACGATGCTGCGTTGTTGATCTTGTTCCGGAGGTCCTGGAGGGTATCCGTCGAAGTCAGCTGGACGAAGACGCCGGGGTCACCGTTTATCGACTCGATCGCCCGCAACGGCGCCGCGGCACCCTGCACCGCCATGGCAACGGGCACCTGCGCGGCAGGGTCTGCGGCGCCGACGACGACCAGGCCGTCGCCGCCCAACGCCATGGAGTAGCCCGTGCTCGCCGCCGCCGCAGACGCGTTGAACGCATCCGCGAAGGCCTGGGCGTTGGCGGCCGATTGCGTGAAGACCTGAGCCGATGGCCCCGAGCCGATCGAGACTGTCAGCGAATCCAAACCCCAGGAAAGCTGGG
>CAMDFP010000211.1 GCA_945897335.1 Asaia bogorensis
GGAGAGCCGCAGGTCTATCAGGAGCAGGCCGGCACCGACAAGGAAGGGCGGCCGCGCCACTGGGTCACCTCGAAGACGCCGATCAAGGACGACCAGGGCCAGGTCACCCATGTGGTCACGGCGAGCTACGACATCTCCGAGATCGTGCGCGCCGACGAGGCGGTGCGGGCGAGCGAGCGCCAACTCACCGCCATCCTCGACGCCATTCCCATCTCGGTCGTTCTCAAGGACCGCAACCGGCGCTACGTGATGATGAACCGAGCGACGGAGCAGATGTTCAAGGTCACGCCGAACCAGATCATCGGCGAGACCGTCTGGCCCGGCCGCACCGCCGACCAGACCACCGAGGCGATCGACCGCGACCGCCAGGCGATCGCCACCGGCCATCAGATGACCTACCAGGAGAGCATGACCGGCCGCGACGAGGAAGGGCGGCCGATCTACTGGATGACGGCGAAGACCGCGATCAAGGACGATGCCGGGAACATCACCCATATCGTCTCGACCAGCTACGACGTCACCGAGCAGAAGCGCGCCGAGGACGCGCTCCGCGACAGCGAGCAGCTGCTGCAGTCGGTCATCGACGCGGTCCCGGTCTCGATCAGCGTCAAGGACCGCGACCTCACCTATCTCATGGTCAACCGCCACCTCCAGGAGGTGTTCGGCTTCGAGGCCAGGGACGTCGTCGGCCGCAGGCAATGGGGCCTTCGGCGCCCGAGAGAGGCGAGCCTCACCGCCAGCCGCGACCAGGAGGTTTTGACGACGGGACGGGCCGTCACCTTCGACGAGCAGGACCACACTCTGAGCGGCCCTCGCGAGATGGTGACCAACAAGGTGCCGATCGCCGGCGAGGCCGGCCAGGTTCGCTACATCGTCACCGCCAGCTACGACGTCACCGACCTGAAGCGGGCCGAGCGCGAAGTCCGCGCGCGCGAGCAACAGATCCGTTCGCTGCTGGAATCGAGCCCGGTCGGCGTCACCATGACCCGCCGCGACGGAACGCTGAAATTCTGGAACGCCCGATACTCCGAGTACGTCAAGCGCCTGACCCGAACCCCGATCGAGCGGGTCGACGTCCGCGAGTTCTATCGCAACGAATCCGACCGCGACGCGGTGATCACCGAGCTCAAGCTGCGGGGCAAAGTGCGCGACATAGAGATCGAATGCCTCGATCTGGAAGGCGAGCCGCTCTGGGTGTCGAGCTCGCTCGAGCAGATCGAGTTCGAGGGCGAGCGCGTCACGCTGGGCTGGTTCTACGAGGTGACCGAGCTCAAGGAGGCGGAGAAGCGGCTGCGTGAGAGCGAACACCGGTTGCGCATGATCCTGGAGTCGAGCCCGATCGCGGTCTCGATCAGCAAGGCGTCGGGCGCCTACGTCTTCGCCAACCAGTCGATCGCCGATCTCTATGGCTACTCGCGCGCCGAGGCGGCGACCATCAATGCCGGCGACTTCTATCTCTATCCGTCGGACCGCGAGCGTCTGATCGAGGAGCTGAAGCGGACCGGACACGTGTCGGGCGTCGAGGTGCCGCTGAAGCGCCGCGACGGATCGATCTTCTGGGTGCTGGCCTTCTGGCAGTCGGTCGAGATCGACGGCGAGCCCTGCATCGTCGCCTGGCTGATCGACCAGACCGAGCGGAGACGCGCCGCCGACGAGCTCGCATCCAAGACCGCCGTTCTCCAGGCGGTGCTGGAGAACATGGACCAGGGCATCACCATGTACGATGCCGACCTCCGCGTCGTCGCCTGGAACCGGCGCTTCTGCGAGCTGATCAGCCTGCCGCCCGACTTCCTCGCCGGGCACCCCAACCACGTCGATATCATCCGCGAGTCCGGCCCGGCCGAAGTCGGCGTCGAGGGCGAGGCGCTGGAACGGCTCGCGGTCGAGCATGCCGAGCGCCTGCGTGCGACGACGCAGCCCAGGATCAGCGTGCGCCGTCGCCCCAACGGCATGATGCTCGAGACGCGGACCATGCCGATCGCCGGCGGCGGCTTCGTCCGCACATATACCGACGTGACCGAGATCAAGGCGGCCGAGCGGCGGGTGGCGGAGAGCGAGCTCCGCCTTCGCACCATCCTGGAATCGAGCCCGGTCGGCGTCTCGATCAGTCGCTTCGACGGTCGACGCGTCTTCATCAACAAGGCCTTCGCCGATCTCTACCACATGGACCAGGAGGAGATGTTCGACGCGAACGCGGCCGAGTTCTACATCGACCATGAGGCACGCCGGAGACTGCTTGCGCGTTTCCATCGCGACGGCCGCATCTCCGGCGCCGACATCCTGCAGCAGCGCCGGGACGGCACGACGTTCTGGGCCTATTCGTTCTGGCAGCGGCTGGAGGTCGACGGCGAGGACGCGCTGGTTGCCTGGACCTACGACCTCACCGACCAGAAGCGCCAGGCGCGCGAGCTTGCGGACAAGACCGCCGTGCTGGAGAACGTGCTCGACAACATGGACCAGGGCATCGTCATGTACGATGCTGACCTTCGCGTCGTCGCCTGGAACCGGCGCTACAGCGAGCTCGCCGGCATTCCGCGGGACCTCCTCGCCAGCCTTCCGACCCATGCCGACCTGGTCCGCTATCTCGGGCCCAGCGAGGCGGGCCTCGAAGGCGAGGACCTGGAGAAGCTGGCCGAACTGCGCACCCAGCGCATCCTCGCCACCACCCAGCCCCGCATCAGCATGCGGCGGAAGCCGAACGGCATGATGCTGGAGACCCGGACGACGCCGATCGCCGCCGGCGGCTACGTCCGCACCTACACCGACGTGACCGAGATCAAGGCGGCCGAGCTCAAGGTGGCGGAGAGCGAGCTCAGGCTTCGCACCATCCTGGAATCGAGCCCGGTCGGCGTCGGCATCGCCCAGCTCGACGGGGGCCGCGTCTTCACCAACCGCGCCTTCGCCGAGCTCTACGGTCTCACCAAGGACGAGGTGATGACCACCAACGCTCTCGACTTCTATGAGGACCCAGCCGATCGCCACCGGCTGATCGACCGGCTGAAACGCGACGGGCAGGTGTCGGGCATCGAGATCCTGCAGAAGCGGAAAGACGGCACGACCTTCTGGTGCCTCTCCTTCTGGCAGCTGATCGACCTCGGCGGCGAGACCTGTTCGGTGGTGTGGACGCTCGACTTGACCGAGCGCAAACGCCAGGCCGAGGAGCTGGCGCACAAGACCGATATCCTGACCGCGACTCTGGAGAACATGGACCAGGGTATCGCCATGTTCGATGCCGAGCATCGGATGGTGGCGTGGAACAGGCTCTTCGCCGAAGGCGTCCATCTGCCTCCGGAATTCTTCGACGGCCGGAAGACCTACGACGACATCATCCGCCAACTCGGCCCCACCGAGTACGGCCTGAAGACCGAGACGCAGGTCGAGGACTACATCAAGCGGCACCGAGAGCACATCGCCTCGCTGGCGCACTCGCACCTCAACACCCACGAGCGACCGGACGGGGAGTTCATCGACATCCGAACGTCGCCGATGCCGGGCGGCGGGTTCGTCCGCACCTATACCAACGTAACCGAGCTGAAGCTGGCCGAGCGACGCCTTCGCGAAAGCGAGGTCAGGCTGCGGACGCTGCTGGAATCGAGCCCGCTCGCCGTGTCGCTGCAGACCTTCGGAGGCAAGCGCCTGTTCGTCAACCAGGCCTTCGCCGATCTCTATGGGATCACGCGCGAGGAGTCGCTGCAGGACAATCCTCGCCTCTACTACGCCAATCCCGAAGACCGCGCCGGCCTGCTCGAGCGCCTGCAGCGGGAGGACCGGGTTCCCGGCGTCGAGATCGAGTTCAAGCGGCATGACGAGAGCCGCTTCTGGGCCTACATGCTCTGGCAGCGGCTGACCATCGACGGCGAGGACAGCTTCGTCACCTGGGCGCACGACGTCACCGAGCGCCGGCGCTACCAAGAGGAGCTGACCAAGGCCAAGGATGCGGCCGAACAGGCGAGCCGGGCGAAGTCGAGCTTCCTCGCCACCATGAGCCACGAGATCCGGACGCCGATGAACGGCGTGCTGGGATTGCTCGAGCTCCTGCAGCAGTCGCAGCTGACCGTCGAGCAGCAGGAGATGGCCGCCGTGATCGGCGAATCCGCCTCCTCGCTGCTGAAGATCATCGACGATATCCTCGACTTCTCGAAGATCGAGGCCGGCAAGCTCGAGGTCGAGCAGGTGCCGCTGGCGCTGCTCACCCTGGTCGAAGGCGTCGCCGAGACGCTGGCGGCCGCGGCCCGGAAGAAGGCGCTGGCGCTGGTCAGCTTCGTCGACCCCAAGGTGCCGGACCTCGTCCGCGGCGATCCCGTGCGCCTTCGCCAGATCCTCTTCAACCTGATCGGCAACGCCATCAAGTTCACCGAGAAGGGCCAGGTGACGGTCGAGGTGGTGCCGGCCCCCGAGCGGCCGGGCAACATCCATTTCCGGGTGACGGACACCGGCATCGGCCTCACGCCCGAAGGGAAGGAGCGCCTGTTCCAGGCTTTCGTCCAGGCCGACGACACCACCACACGGAAGTTCGGCGGCACCGGCCTCGGCCTTTCCATCTGCAAGCGGCTGGCCGAGAACATGGGTGGCGGCATCGGCGTCGAGAGCGAGTTCGGCCGTGGCTCGGTCTTCACCGTCTCGCTGCCGCTGCCGGAGGAGCCGGCCAAGGCCCAGGCTCACCGCACGCTGGACGGCGTCGCCGTGCTGGTGGTCGAGGACGATCCGACCATGCGCACCGTGCTGGCGCGCTATCTCGGCGCCGAGGGCGCCCAGGTCGAATGGGTCGAATCCGGAGAGGAGGCGCTGTCCAGGCTGCGTGCCCGTGGCCGCCCGAAGCTCGACGCGCTGGTGCTCGACTATAAGCTGCCGGGCATCGACGGCTTCGCGCTTCGCGAGACCATGGCCGAGGACGCGCGTCTCGCGGCCATCGGCACGGTGCTGCTCACCGCCTATGACGATCGCGGCCAGCGCCGCCGCGCGCTCGAAGCCGGGTTCAAGGCCTACCTCACCAAGCCGGTCCGGCGCGCCGTGCTGCTGCGCGCGATCGAGATCGCGCTCGGCCGGGCGGAGGCGGAGGATCATGGCGGCGACGACGCGCCGTTCGTGCCCGGCCCGCCGGTCGACCGTTCGCGGGCGCTGGCCGAAGGCCGCCTCATCCTCGTCGCCGAGGATAACCCGACCAACCAGATGCTGGTCCGCCGCCAGCTCGAGCGCCTGGGCTATGCAGCCGATATTGTCGGAGATGGGCGCCAGGGCATCGACGCCTATGCCTCGGTGCCCTACGGCCTGGTGATCACCGACTGCCACATGCCGGAGATGGACGGCTTCGAGCTGACCCAGAAGGTCCGCGACCTCGAGCACCTCACGGGCCGGAAGCGCGTGCCGGTGGTAGCGCTCACCGCCAACGTGCTCCAGGGCGAGGCCGAACGCTGCCTCGCCGCCGGCATGGACGACTATCTCGGCAAGCCCGTGCGTCTCAGCCGCCTCGCCGAGACCATCGAGCGCTGGCTGCCGCGCGCCGGCGGCCCGAACCAGGCTCCGACCCAGGCCGGCAGCCGTTCGGCGGCGAAGGCGGCGGCGGCGGAAGGCGCCCCGATCGACACCCAGCACCTGATCGAGATGTTCGGCGAGATCGACGAGGTGGCGCGCTCGACGCTGGCGACGTTCCTGGCGTCCAGCCGCGAGCTGGTGAAGGCTCTTATCACTCAGCTCGCCACCGGCGACCTCGCCGGCGCCGGCAAGGCCGCGCATTCGATCAAGGGTGCCGCCCGTTCGGCCGGCGCCTTCCCGCTGGCGGAGATCGCCAGCGGCATCGAAGCCGCGGCCAAGGGCGAAGACCTGCCCCAGGCCAAGGCGGCCTCGACCGGGCTCGCCGCCGAGCTGGCGCGGGTGGAGGCGGAGATCAAACGGATATAATCCGGTGTTTGCATTCCCCTCGCCGGAGAATGCATGGTATTTTAGAAAAGGTGCCATGAAGAGCGCCGACCGGGTTGGCTAACCGGGGAGACGAAGGGCATGGCAGCAACCGAAGCGACGACGACGGGACGCGGCGACTACGCCGGCGTCCGGGCGCTGGTGGTCGAGGACAACGACTTCGTCCGCGATCTCGTCGCCAGCCAGCTGAAGCAGATCGGCTTCACCCGGGTCGAGACCGCGCCGCATGGCGAGGCGGCGCTCAAGATCGTCGACGAAGAGACGCCCGGCCTGATGATCTGCGACATCAACATGGAACCGATGGGCGGCTTCGAGCTGATCCATCGCCTGCGCGACAAGGGCATGACCGGGTTCCAGCGGATCCCGACCATCATGCTCTCCAGCCACGCGGTGCCCGAGTTCATCGACCGCGCCCGCCTGCTCGAGGTCGACGCCTTCCTGGTCAAGCCGGTGAAGAAGGACGCACTCGCCGAGCGCATCCGCACTTTGCTGCAGAAGAAGCCGGCCTAGCTTTTCCGAAGCCCCCTCCCCTTCCCTCCCCCGCTTGGCGCGGGAGAGGGGGTAAGAAGGCACTGCGTCATATCCCCTCTCCTGCCGAAGGCGGGGGAGGGTTAGGAAGGGGGCCTCGTCCTCTACCCCTCCGTCCCCGTCCGCTTCTCCTCGCCGCGGCGGGCCAGCCTGGACACCACCTCGCCGATCAGGCGAAGGCCGACGCCGTCGTCCAGGGTCAGGATCGATTCCGGATGGAACTGCACGGCGGCGATCGGGAGATCCACGTGCTCGATCGCCATGATGGTGCCGTCCTCGGTGCGGGCCAGGGCCCTCAGCGACGGCGGCAAGGTATCGGGCTTGGCGAAGAGCGAGTGGTAGCGGCCGACGGTGAACTGCTCGGGCAATCCCGCGAGGAAGCGGCCGGGAGCCAGCGTCACCACCGAGGCCTTGCCGTGCATCGGCTCGCCGAGCTGGCCCAAGGCACCGCCGAAATGCTCGACCAGTCCCTGGAGCCCGAGGCAGACGCCGAAGATCGGCACGCCTCGACCGAGCGCCGCGTCCAGGGTCGCCGTCATGGCGAAGTCGGACGGACGGCCGGGCCCCGGCGACAGCACGACCAGATCGGGCGGCGAGGACTGGATCGCCTCGGCCGCGAGACCGTGGCGCAGCGTCGTCACCTCGGCGCCGGTCTGGCGGATGTAGTCGGCCAGCATGTGGACGAAGCTGTCCTCGTGGTCGACCAGCAGAACTTTAAGCCCCTTGCCCGGCTGTAGCTTCGTCTGGGCCTGGGCGCGCGGTTTCGGCGCGGCGCCGGCCGAGCGGATCGCCGCCAGCATGGCGGAGGCCTTCAGCTTGCACTCCGCATCCTCGGCCTCGGGATCGGAATCGAACAGCAGCGTGGCTCCGGCCCGCACCTCGGCGAGGCCGTCCTTCATGCGGATGGTGCGCAGCGTCAGGCCGGTGTTGAGGTTGCCGTTGAAGCCGATCCAGCCGATGGCGCCGCCGTACCAGCGCCGCGGCGACTTCTCATGATCCTCCAGGAACTGAATCGCCCACAGCTTCGGCGCGCCGGTGACGGTGACCGCCCAGGCATGGGTGAGGAATCCATCCAGCGCGTCGTAACCGTCGCGGAGATGCCCCTCGACATGATCGACGGTGTGGATCAGGCGCGAATACATCTCGATCTGGCGCCGGCCGATGACGCGCACGCTGCCGGGCTCGCACACCCGCGCCTTGTCGTTGCGATCGACGTCGGTGCACATGGTGAGCTCGGCCGCGTCCTTCTGCGAGTTCAGCAGCTTCAGGATCTGGCTGGCGTCGCCGATGGCGTCCCGGCCGCGGGCGATGGTGCCGGAGATGGGACAGGTCTCGATACGCTTGCCGTCGACGCGGACGAACATCTCGGGCGAGGCCGAGACCAGGAACTCGCCGTCCCCTAGGTTCATCAGCGCGCCGTAGGGCGCCGGATTGAGATCCTTCAGGACGTCGAAGACGCGGGACGGCGATGCGGTGGTCGCTTCGCCGAAGGTCTGGCCGGGAACGACCTCGAACAGATCTCCGCGGGCGAAGGACTCCTTCGCGGTGGCGACGATCGCCGGATACTCGCCGGGCACATGGTCGGTCGAGACCGCGTCGCCGCCATTGCCGAGACGGAACGGATGGTCGCCGCCGTCGCGCGGGAGATCGGACGTCGCATAGCCGTCGACGACGAAGTCGTAGCGGTAGACCATCGCCTGGTGGCGCTGGTGGTCGATCGCCAGGATCTCGTCGGGGAGATAGAGGACGACGTCGCGCTGGTCGGCGGCACGGGTCAGCCGCTGGCGGATGCGCTCGAACTGGAAGGCCAGGTCATAGCCGAAGGCGCCGTAGAGGCCGAGATGCGGCTCTTCCTCGGACGCGAAGAGGTCGATGAAGCGGCGCAGCACCGAGAACAGGCTGGGCTGGCGCGAGCGCTGCTCCTCGGGGAAGCGCTCGGCCGGCTCGCGCACGCGCCCCGACAGTAGGCCGTCATCGGCGATCAGCGCCTCGACCGTCTCGTCCGCCTCGAGCGCGCCGCAGATCGCCCGCATCAGGATCTTGCCGCGCGCGTTCAGCGCCTGGACTTTGAAGCTGCGGCCGCGGCCGGTGATCATGATCGGCGGGTTCTTGAAGCCGATGTCCCATCGGCTGTAGCGGCCCGGGAACTCGACCGAGGACGAGAAGAAGCAGCCGAGCTTGTGGTCGAGCGCGCGGATCAGCGGCTCGGCGACGTCGCCCTCGGGCAGTTGCAGGGTGTGGCGCTCGACGGCGATGCCGCCCTTGGTGACGTAGCGGTCGAAGCGCGGCTCGGCGGGACGGGACATGGCTTGAAAAGCTCCCAGTTACGACGGTTGTCCTTGGTCAATAAGGACCGCGTCGGTCGACCGGGGGCTTGTTTGATTTAGGGAGGGTCTTGAA
>CAMDFP010000212.1 GCA_945897335.1 Asaia bogorensis
CCTCCGGGGCTCCAGGCCCCGGAGGCTTTCTTTGTCGGCTGCCGGTCGGCTATCGTCGGGGACCGCCACGTCCGGGAGGCCTCGAAGATGCTCGCTCGTCACGCGCTCGCCGCCGCCGCCATGCTCGCCGCTGCCGTCTCGACCGCCCAGGCGCAGCCCGCCGGCGAGATCACGGTGATGGCTTATGCCGGCATCTTCGAGGACAAGTACAAAGCAGCGGTCATCCAGCCTTTCACCCAGAAGTTCCCGCAGGTGAAGGTCAACTACTTCACTTCCGGCAACTCGGCCCAGATGCTGGGAACGCTCCGGGCCCAGCGCTCGAGCCCGCAGATCGACGTGGCGATCCTGGACGCTTCGGTCTCCAACGTCGGCAACAAGGAAGGCGTCTTCGCCCGCCTCGATCCGGCCAAGGTGCCGAGCCTGAAGGAGCTGCATGCGATGGCGGTGGTGCCGGACGGCTTCGGCCCGGCCGTCACCTTCGACCACTGGGTGCTTGTCTACGACACCGGCAAGGTTAAGCCGGCGCCGGCGGCGCTCGCGGATCTCTGGGACCCCCGTTTCAAGGGCCAGATCGGGCTTTCGGCCATGCCCAACATCCAGGGCATCGCCGCGACGGTTCTGGCATCCAAGATGGCCGGCGAAGACTTCAAGGTCACCATCGACGGGGCGATGAAGCGGCTGAAGGATCTCGGCCCCTCGGTCCAGACCTTCGATCCGCAGCCCGACGGCTACACCATGATCCTCGGCAACACGCTCACCGTGGCCTCGGGCTGGAACGCGCGCGCGCAACTCTATCACGACGAGTCGAAGGGCCGGCTCGGCGTCGTCTTCCCGAAGGAAGGCAGCGTCTTCCAGATCAACACCATCAACCTGGTCGCCGGATCGAAGAACCCGGAGGCGGCGACAGCCTTCATCGAACACGCGCTCGGCCGCGATGCCCAGAAGCGCTTCACCGAGTCGATGTTCTACGCTCCCGTGAACGCCAAGGCCGACATCGCGCCGTCGGCGATCGCCCGCACCGCGGCGTCGCCGGAAAACATGGCGAAGATGATCCCGCTCGACTGGGACTGGGTCACCACGATCCGCGATACCTGGAACAACCGCTGGCGGCGCGAGGTGATCGCGGGCCGCTGATCGATGGCGCCGGGGGGCGGCCATCTCGCGCTCGCGGGTCTCTGCAAGGACTACGGCGTCGGCGATCCGGCGGTCGACCGGCTCGATCTCGAGATCGGCCGAGGCGAGTTCGTAGCCCTGCTGGGCCCATCCGGCTGCGGCAAGACCACGACGCTCCGGATGATCGCAGGATTGGTCGAGCCGACCGCGGGCCGCATCCTGCTGGACGGCGACGACCTCACCGCGAAGCCGACCCATCGCCGCAACATCGGCATGGTGTTCCAGAACTACGCGCTGTTCCCGCATATGAGCGTCGCCGACAACGTCGCTTTCGGCCTGGAGATGCGAGGCATCGCCAAGGCGGAGGCGCGGGGCCGCGTCGCCGAGGCGCTCGGCCTGGTCCGGCTGGGCGGGCTCGAAGGCCGGCGGCCGAAGGCGCTCTCCGGCGGCCAGCAGCAGCGGGTCGCTCTTGCCCGCGCGCTGGTGATCCGTCCCGACCTGCTGCTGCTGGACGAGCCGCTCTCCAACCTGGATGCCAAGCTCCGCGAGGAGATGCGGGGCGAGATCCGCGAGATCCAGCGCCGGCTCGGCATCACCACCGTCTTCGTCACCCATGACCAGGCCGAGGCCCTGGCGCTCGCCGACCGCATCGCGGTGATGGAGCGCGGGCGCCTGGCCCAGCTTGGATCGCCCGAGGATATCTACGAGCGGCCGGCGTCGCCGTTTGTCGCCCGCTTCGTCGGCCGCATCAACGCGCTCGCGGCCGAGGCCGGTGCCGACGGGAAGCTTCGCATCGGCGGCGCCGTCCTCCCCGTCGACGACGCCCGGCCGGCGGGGACGCGGGCGACCGTGATGGTCCGCCCCCAGTACATCCAGCTCGCTTCCTCCGGTGGGGCGCTCTCAGGCCAAGTCACCGGCATCACATATATAGGCGACGTGGTGCAGATCGCGGTCGCCGGTGACGGCTTTGCATTGATCGCCGAGCGTGGCACCGCCGATCCCTCCTGGCGCGGTCTCGCCGCGGGTCAGGCGGTGACGGTCGGCTGGCCGGACGCGGCCGCGCGGGTCTTCGCGGAAGGCGCCGATGGCCGGTGACCTCCGGGCGCGGCCTCTGCTCGCGGCGGGGCTGTCGCTTCCGGCCGTGGCTGCCGTCGGGCTCGGCTTCCTTCTCCCGGTCTTCTGGCTCGCCCGCATGTCGTTCAACCCGAGCGATCCCGGCGGCGCGCTGCGCGAGGGCTGGACGCTCCATCACTATGCCGAGCTGCTGACCGACTCCTTTTATGGCGAGCTGGCGCTGGGCTCGCTGCAGATGTCGGCAACCTCGACCCTGGGCGCGCTGCTCATCGGCTATCCGATCGCGCTGTTCCTCTATCGCCTGGAGTCGCGCTGGAAGACGCTGCTGGTCCTGCTCGCGATCTGTCCCCTTCTGGTCTCCGGCGTCGTCCGTGCCTATGGCTGGATCGTCATCCTCGGCGATGCCGGCTGGATCAACTCGATGCTGCGGGGTGCCGGCCTGATCGACCGGCCGATCCGCCTGGTCAACAACCACATCGGTGTCGCCATCGGCCTGACCGAGAGCCTGCTGCCCTACATGACGCTGTCGCTGCTGGCGGGGCTTGGCCGGCTCGACCGCGGCCTGGAAGAGGCGGCGCGCACGCTCGGTGCCTCGCCGCTTCGCACATTCCTTCGCATTACCTTGCCCTTGAGCCTGCCCGCCGTCGTGCTGGGCTGCACCATCTGCTTCATGCTGGCGATCAGCGCCTTCGTCACTCCACGCCTCTTGGGCGGCGGGCGGGTGTTCCTGCTGGCGACCGAGATCTACGAGCAGGCGTTGCTCACCCTCAACTGGCCGCTGGCCGCCGCGCTCGCCGTCGCCATCCTGGCGATGTTCTCCCTCGTGCTGGTCGTCTCCGGGCGTTTGCAGCGGCGGGTGACGGAATGAAGGGGATCGGGTCCATCGCCGTGCGCGCGGGGGTGACGCTGCTCTATGCCTTCGTGCTGGCGCCGATCGTTCTGGTGTTCGCGATCTCCTTCAGCGGCGACAACTTCATCGCCTTCCCGCCGCAGAGCTGGGGACTGCGCTGGTACCGGGCGCTCCTGGCCCATGAAGGCTTCGCCCGGGGATTCCGCGTCAGCCTCACCCTGGCCTCGATCGTCGTCGTCCTCGACCTCCTGATCGGCGTGCCGGCGGCCTATGCCATCGCGCGGCTGAATTTCCGTGGACGCGACGCGCTACTGGCCTTCCTCACCGCGCCGCTGCTGCTGCCGACTATCGTGCTCGGCCTCGCCATCCTGCTGGTCTTCTATCCCCTGAAGCTTGCCGCCACATATCCGGGCCTGGTTGCCGCGCACATGGTGGTGACGCTGCCCTTCGTCGTCCGCATCGTCGCGACCGCGCTCTCGACCCTGCCCGGCGATATCGAGGACGCGGCGGCGACGCTGGGAGCCTCGCCGGCGACAGTGTTCCGGCGGATCACGCTGCCGCTGATGCTGCCGGGCGTGATCGCGGCGGCGGCGCTGGCCTTCATCCTCTCCTTCGACGAGGTGGTGATCTCGCTCTTCGTCGTCGGCCCGCGGCTTTCGACGCTTCCGGTCGAGTTGTTCCGCTATGTCGAGGGCCGCACCGACCCGATGGTCGCCGCACTCTCGACCGTGCTGATCCTCGCCACCATCTCCGCCGTTCTCATCGTCGAGCGCAGCGTCGGCGTCATGCGCGCGCTCGGCCGGTGATTTCTACTGCTTCAGCGTCCTCAGCTTCTCGATCGCGCTCTGGCGGGCGGCGGCGCGCTGGCGGTCGGGGATGTGGAGCAGGCCGGCGATGCGGCGGAGCAGCATGTCCTCGTGCGGATCGAGGACGCCGTCGGCATAGGCGACCTTCCACATCAGCTCCAGGATCTGCATCCGGTCTTCCGGCACCATCGCCTTGCAGATCTTCTGGGTGAAGGGGAAAAGCTGGGTCGACTGGCGGACGGCGGTCTCGGCCGCCTCGATCAGATCGGCGACGGCGGCGGGCGAAAGCGAGAACTTGGCGGCGAGCACGCGTTCGATCACCGCCCGCTCGGCGGCATCGAAGCGGTCGTCCATGCGCTCGGCCTCGATCAGCAGGGCGGCGACCGCAAGCTCGAACTCATCGGTGCCGTGCGCCGTCGTCGGCGCGGCGCGGCCGGTGAGGAAGTCGAGGACGCGGCCGATCATGATCTAGTGAGCCGCGCTGGTACTCTCGACCAGCTCGATCCCGGATGCGGCAAGCGCGGCGCGGAGATCGTCCTTGAGCCGGTTGAGACCTTCTTCGGTCTCGGCCTCGCAGCGAGCGGTGAGCGCCGCCTGGGTATTGGAGGCGCGCAGCAGCCACCAGCCGTCGCCCGTGGTGACGCGCACGCCGTCGATATCGATCACCGAGCGGCCCTCGGCCTTCGCCTTGAGCCAGGCCTTGACCTCGTCGACCACCTTGAACTTGCGATCCTCCGGGCAGGAGAAGCGAAGCTCGGGCGTGTTCATCGCCTGCGGCAGCCGGTCCTTCAGCTCGGCCAGCGTCGCCTGGCCGTTGGCGAGGATCTGGATCAGGCGGACGCCGGCGAACAGCGCGTCGTCGAAGCCGTACCAGCCGTCGCCGAAGAAGATGTGGCCGCTCATCTCGCCGGCCAGCGGCGACTGCATCTCCGCCATCTTCGCCTTCACCAGCGAATGGCCTGACTTCCACATCACCGGCTTGCCGCCGCATTTGGCGATCCAGTCGAAAAGGCCCTTGGAGGCCTTCACGTCGGCGATGATCGAGGCGCCCTTGTGCTTCTTCAGCACATCCTCGGCCAGGATGGCGAGCAACTGGTCGCCCCAGAGGATGCGGCCCAGGTTGTCGACCACGCCGATGCGGTCGCCGTCGCCGTCGAACCCGATGCCGAGGTCGGCCCCGGTCTCCTTCACCTTGGCGATCAGCTGCTGCAGGTTCTCGGCGACGGTCGGGTCCGGGTGGTGGTTCGGGAAGTCGCCGTCGACCTCGACGTTGAGAAGGAAGTGGCGGGATTCGAGCCGCATCGAGGCGTCGTTGACCGAGGGGCCGGCGGCGCCGTTGCCGGTGTCCCAGACGATGGTGAGCTGGCGGTCGAGCCTGATGTCGCGCACCACGCGGTCGGCATAGATGTCGCGGATGTTCCTCTCTTCGACCTTGCCCTGGCCTTGCGCGTAGCGGCCTTCGGCGGCGATGCGGCCCAGGCGCTGGATCGACTCGCCGTAGAAGGCCTTCCGGCCCAGCATCATCTTGAAGCCGTTATAGGCGGGCGGATTGTGCGAGCCGGTGATCATCACGCCGCCGTCGGTGCCGAGCTCGAAGACCGAGAAATAGAGGGTCGGGGTCGATACCTGGCCGATGTCGATGACGTCGACGCCGGCCGCGGTCAGGCCTTCGATCATCGCCGCCCGCATCTCGGGCGAGGAGTGGCGGCCGTCGCGGCCGACGCTGACCCGCCGTCCGCCGGCTTCCCGCACGACGGTGCCGAAGGAGCGGCCGACGGCGTGCGCATCGGCGGCCGACAGGGTCTCGCCGACGCGGCCGCGGATGTCGTATTCGCGAAGGACGGTGGGATCGAAGTCGTGACGCATGGGATCCTCTAGGAGCCTATCTGAGTCATAGCCACGGCCTCAGTTGCGAGGCGCGGCGGAGAGGGCGCGAAGCGGGCGCGACGGCGATGCTGGACGCATCGCCGAGCGCCCGCGACAAAGCCATCGCCCCGCGCATCGCAACCCGGAGGGCAGTCATTAGAAGGGCTTGGACGTTGTCGAGCGCCGCTCGTGATGCGTCCAGCATCACGTCGCGCCGCTCTCCTAGTCCAAGTCCTTCTAATGACAGCTGAGGCCATGGCTATGACTCAGATAGGCTCCTAGCTCTTGGCCGCGCCGTTCTTCGGGCGGCGGCCGACGCAGCGATAGTCGATGCCCGCGTCGGCCATCTGGTCGGGGTCGTAGAGATTGCGGAGGTCGACGATCACCGGCCTGGTCATCAGCTGCTTCACCCGGTCGAGGTCGAGGGAACGGAACTCGTTCCACTCGGTCAGGATGGTCGCCGCATCGGCCCCGGTCAGGGCGTCGTAGGCGCGCTCGCAGAAGGTGACGCCGGTCAGCATCTTCTTCGCTTCTTCCATGCCGGCCGGGTCGTAGGCGCGGACGGTGGCGCCGGCCTTCACCAGCTCCGGCACGATGTCGAGGCTGGGGCTGTCGCGCATGTCGTCGGTGTCGGCCTTGAAGGTGAGACCGAGAACGGCGACCGTCTTGCCCTTGGCGTCGCCGCCGAGCGCATCGACGACGCGCTTGGCCATGGCGCGCTTGCGGACGTCGTTGACGTCGACCACGGTCTCGATGATGCGGAGCGGCGAGCCGTAGTCCTGGGCGGTCTTGACCAGGGCCAGCGTGTCCTTGGGGAAGCACGAGCCGCCATAGCCCGGACCCGGTTGCAGGAACTTCCGCCCGATGCGGGAATCGAGACCGATGCCCTCGGCGACGTCATGCACGTCGGCGCCGACCTTCTCGCAGAGATCGGCGATCTCGTTGATGAAGGTGATCTTGGCGGCGAGGAAGGTGTTGGCGGCGTACTTGATCAGCTCGGAGCTCTCGAGCGTGGTGTAGACGATCTTCTTGCCGTCCTGCTCGAGCGGCCGGTAGAGCCGGCCCATGACCTCGCGTGCGCGAGGACCGGAGGACCCGAGGACCACGCGGTCGGGATTCATGAAGTCGCCGATGGCGGCGCCTTCGCGCAGGAATTCCGGGTTGGAAACGACGTCGAAGTCGGCATCCTTGCGGGTCTCGCGGATGATGCGGGCGACCTCGCGGCCGGTGCCGACCGGCACCGTCGACTTGGTCACCACCACCGTGTAGTGGGTCAGGGCCTCGGCGATCTCCTTGGCCGCGCCGTAGACATAGGACAGGTCGGCGTGACCGTCGCCGCGCCGGCTCGGCGTGCCGACGGCGATGAACACCGCATCGGCCTCGGCCACCGCCGGCTTGAGATCGGTGGTGAAGGAGAGCCGGCCCGCCTTGACGTTGGCCTCCACCAGCTGGTCCAGGCCCGGCTCGTAGATCGGCATGATGCCGCGCTTCAGACGCTCGATCTTGGAGACGTCCTTGTCGACGCAGGTGACGGTGATGCCGAACTCGGAGAAGCAGGCACCGGATACCAGGCCGACATAGCCGGTGCCGATCATGGCGATGCGCATGGCGTACGTCCGTTGACTTGAGGAAGAGGGTCTACTGGTAGCGCTTGAGGATGTCGCGCATGCGATCGACCATGTCCGGCCGCTTCAGCGCGTAGGCGATGTTGGCGTCGATGAAGCCGACGCGGGTGCCGCAGTCGAAGCGCCGGCCGTCGAACACCACACCATGGAAGGGCTGCACGCCGATCAGCTTCGCCATGGAGTCGGTCAGCTGGATCTCGCCGCCGGCGCCGCGCTCGAAGCGGTCGAGATGACGGAAGACTTCCGGCTGCAGGATGTAGCGCCCGACGACGGCCAGGTTGGACGGCGCCTGGTCGGGCTCCGGCTTCTCGACCAGCCCGGTCACCTCGATGAGCGGGCCCTCGACCTTGCCCGGCGCGATGACGCCGTAGCTTTTGGTCGCCTGGCGGTCGACTTCCATCACCGCCACCAGATTGCCGCCGGTGTCCTTGTAGTGATCGACCATCTGCTTGAGGCAGGGGGTGTCAGAAAGGATGAGGTCGTCGGCGAGGAGGATCGCCACCGGCTCGTCGCCAACCAGGTTGCGGGCGCACCAGACCGCATGGCCGAGGCCGAGCGGGTCCTGCTGGCGGGTGTAGGCGACCTGACCCGGCTTCAGCATGTTGGAGGTGATGTCGGCCAGCTCCTGGTACTTGGCGCGCTTGTGCAGCGTCTCCGAG
The DNA here is from genome assembly GCA_945897335.1 of Asaia bogorensis. Taxonomy (GTDB): domain Bacteria; phylum Pseudomonadota; class Alphaproteobacteria; order SHVZ01; family SHVZ01; genus SHVZ01. The sequence continues at coordinate 7,994 of CAMDFP010000212.1, forward strand.
AGCTCGTAGGAGTGGTCGAAATGGTCCTCGATCGCGCTCTTGCCGCGGCCGGTGACGAAGATGAACTCCTCGATCCCGGCGGCCCGCGCCTCTTCGACCGCGTACTGGATGATCGGCTTGTCGACGACCGTCAGCATCTCTTTGGGCAACGCCTTGGTCGCCGGCAGGAAGCGCGTTCCCAGCCCGCCGACCGGGAAGATCGCTTTGCGCACCCGCTTCGTCATACCCGCTCCATGGGGAGTCTGTTGGGCGGGGCCCCCCGCGCCGCGGCGCTTATTGCCATAGCCGGTCTGCCCCCGCAAGGCGGCCACTATCGGGGGGGATTGCGGCGGGGCCGGGGCGGAGGCGGGGCCTATCCGCGGCGGCGGCGCCAAACGTCAGCCCAGCAGCACGTCCTTGGCCCGGTTGATCTGGGCGGCGAGATAGGTCGAGCCGCCGCGATCGGGGTGGTTCGACATCATCAGCCGGCGGTGGGCGTCCCGGATCTCCTCAGGTGTCGCCCCCTCGGCGAGGTCGAGGACCTTGAGGGCCTCCTCCCGCGACATCGCGCCGCTGCCTCCGCCGGCGGCCGGGGGCGGCTCGGCGGTCTCGCGCCAGCCTGGGTGCTCGCGGTCGAGAAAGCTTTCCAGGACCTGGACCGTCGCCGGGTCGGCCTGGGCCTCTCCCATCAGGGCGACGGCCTCGGCCATCGTCAGGTCCTCGAGCCGTCGGCCCTGGAGCCGGCCGGCGATCACCTCTCCGGTCATCCGGCCGGTCGCGTGGTCGAGGGCGACCCGGAGGAAGGCGGTGTCGAGCGCAGAGCCGGCGGTCGAGCCGGGTCCCGGGGGCGGCGTGCGGCGTCCGCC
>CAMDFP010000213.1 GCA_945897335.1 Asaia bogorensis
GCCTATCTGGTCTATCTCGGGCTCCGCATCATCTGGACCGCCCATCGCGCCGCCGAGCCGCAGTCCGGCGTCGAGGGTGTGCTCCGCCAGCCCTTCGCCCAGGCGGTGCTGACCCAGCTCGCCAATCCCAAGTCGGTGCTGTCCTTCGGCGCGATGATGCCGCAGTTCATCGACCCGTCCGGCAATCTCGTCCTGCAATACGCGCTGCTCGCCGCGGCCTGCGTCGTCTCGGAGGTGCCCATCCTGGCGGTTTATGGCTGGCTCGCCTCGCAGGGCCGCCGCGCCTTCGTCGGCCCCCGCGTCGCGATCTGGCGCGAACGGATTTCCGGCGGCGCGCTGGTCGCCGTCGGCGCCAGCCTGGCGGCGATCAGGCGCTCGGCGCCTTGAGCAGGGTCTGGGCGCGGAGCCCGATCAGGGCCGCGACCACGTCGATGGTCGAGGTCGGAACGCCGATCATCCGCGCGATCTCCTGGACGGCGATGATCAGCCCGTCCGCCTCGATCGGCCGGCCGCGCTCGACGTCCTGAAGGGTGGAACTCCGGAAGCTGCCGAGGCTCGCCATGATGCCGACCCGTTCCTCGATGCTGCCGGGGATGGTGATGCCGAGCCCTTCAGCCATGGCGATGCCTTCCTTGAGCATCGCCATGATGACGGCGCGCGTCGGCGGATGCTCCAGCATCTCGATCGAGGACGCATAGGTCAGCGCACTGACGCAGTTGCCGGCCATGTTGCCGATCAGCTTGTGGCAGACGTCGCCCCGGATCGCGGCCGAGGCCTGCATCGGGATGCCGGGGGCGGTGAGAGCCTTGCAGAGCGCCTCCAGCCGGGGCGTCATTCCGGCCAGCGGCTCGCCCAGGACCCAGCGCCCGCCCATCGAGTGCGTGATCTCGCCCGGCCGGGTCACTTCCGCGGCGACGTAGAGGACGCAGCCGATCACCCGCTCGATCGGAATGCCGGCGGCGAGCCTGCCGTCGGGATCGAGCGTTGTCAGCCGCCGGCCTTCCAGCGCCCCGCCATAGCCTGAGAAGAACCACCAGGGGATGCCGTTGATGGCGACGATGACCGGCGTGTCCGGTCCCAAGAGCGGCCCCAGGCGCCCGGCGATCGACGCCAGAGACGGCGCCTTCAGCGTGAGCACGACCACGTCCTGGACGCCCGCCTCCTCCGGCGTCGAGACGGCGCGGACGGGCACGGTGAAGCGGCCGTCCTTGAGTACCAGGCTCAGGCCCCCGGACCGCATCGCCTCCAGATGCTCGCCCCGGGCGATCACCGTCACCTCATGGCCCGCCCGGGCCCACAGGGCCGCAGCATGGCCGCCGACGGCGCCGGCGCCGTAGATGCAGATCTTCATGGGGACGACTTCCTTCCCGGTAAGGCGTCTCACCTAGCCGCCCTGTCGGCCGCGATCAAGCCCGCCCCTTCGCATCCTCCGGACGATCCGCAAAATTGCTGCGTGAGCCGCGCGTTTCGGGCAAAACTATCGCCACTTTCGAGCGCCGGTTCCGACGGCGGGAAGCAGGGGAATGACTTTGAAATTCGAAATCCAGCCTTCGACGAATCCGACGCCCGATACGGAGCGCGCGACAAAGCTCGAGAACCCCGGCTTCGGCCGGGTCTTCACCGATCACATGGCCGTCATCCGCTACAGCCAGGCGCAGCAGGGCTGGCACAGCGCGCGCGTCGAAGCCCGCTCGAGTTTCCAGCTCGATCCGGCCGCCGCCGTCCTGCATTACGCGCAGGAGATCTTCGAGGGCCTCAAGGCCTACAAGCGCGACGACGGCGGCGTGAACCTGTTCCGCCCCGACGCCAATGCCCGGCGCTTCAAGAACTCGGCCGAGCGCATGGCCATGGCGCCTCTGCCAGAGCCCATGTTCATCGAGGCGGTCGAGCAGCTCGTGCGCATCGACCGCGCCTGGATGCCGGGCGGCGAGGGCAGCCTCTATCTCCGGCCCTTCATGATCGCGAACGAGGTCTTCCTCGGCGTGAAGCCGTCGGCGGAATACATCTTCGCCGTAATCGCGTCCCCGGTCGGATCCTACTTCAAGGGCGGGCCCGCGCCCGTGACGATCTGGGTGTCGGAGACCTACACGCGTGCCGCCCCCGGCGGCACCGGAGCGGTCAAGAACGGCGGCAACTACGCCGCCAGCCTGCGCGCCCAGGCCGAGGCCATCGAGCACGGCTGCGATCAGGTCGTGTTCCTTGATGCGGCCGAGCGCCGCTACATCGAGGAGCTCGGCGGAATGAACGTTTTCTTTGTCTTCGACGACGGCTCGCTGCTGACACCGCCGCTCGGCACCATCCTGCCGGGCATCACCCGCGATTCGATCATCCAGCTGGCGAAGGACTCCGGCACGCGCGTGCGCGAGGAGCCCTACACGATCGACCAGTGGCGCGCCGACGCCGCCAGCGGAAAGCTGAAGGAGGCCTTCGCCTGCGGCACGGCCGCCGTCATCTCGCCGATCGGCAAGGTGAAGTCCGCCAGCGGCGAATTCCTCATCAACGGCGGCGGCGCCGGCCCCGTCGCCATGGGGCTGCGCAAGACGCTGGTCGACATCCAGTACGGCCGCGCCGCCGACCCCCACGGCTGGGTCAGGAAGGTCCTGTAACCGACGGGGGGCCGGTCCGCCGCGTCCGCGGCCGGCAGTCCCGGGTCCAGGGCCGCGGTTGACAGGGCAACGGACCGTCCGGATAGTTGGCGGTTTCCGCCCTCGGCCACCGGGTCCGAGGCCGTCTTCCATTTAGGAGTTGCCCCGTGACCGCCGCCGCCGTGATGCCGACCTATGGTCGCTACGATATCGCCTTCGACCGGGGCGAAGGCCCCTATCTGTATGCGACCGACGGGCGACGCTTCCTCGACTTCGCTGCCGGCATCGCCGTCAACGCGCTCGGGCACTCGCATCCGAAGCTGGTGAAGGCGCTGGCCGAGCAGGGCGCCAAGCTCTGGCACGTCTCCAACCTCTATCGCATCCCCGAGCAGGAGAAGCTGGCCAAGCGGCTGACCGAGAACACCTTCGCCGACAAGGTGTTCTTCTGCAATTCCGGCGCCGAGGCGCTGGAAGGGGCGATCAAGCTGGTCCGCAAGTACCATGACGAGACCGGCCATCCCGAGCGCTTCACCGTCATCGGCTGCTCCGGTGCCTTCCATGGCCGCACGCTGGCGACGCTCGCCGCCGCTGGCAACGAGAAGTACCTGAAAGGCTTCGACCCCGCGGTCGAGGGCTTCAAGCAGGTCGCCTTCGGCAACCTGAACGAGCTGCGTGCCGCCATCGACGGCACCACCGCGGCGATCCTGGTCGAGCCGGTGCAGGGCGAAGGCGGCATCAAGCCGGCGCAGCTCTCCTATCTCCGCGAGCTCCGCAAGATCGCCGACGAGTTCGGCGTCCTCCTGGTCTTCGACGAGGTGCAATGCGGCATGGGCCGCTCGGGCAAGCTCTTCGCCCATGAATGGGCCGGCGTCACCCCCGACGTCATGTGCGTCGCCAAGGGCCTCGGCGGCGGCTTCCCGGTCGGCGCGTTCATGGCGACGGAGAAGGCCGCCGTCGGCATGACCGCCGGGACCCACGGCTCGACCTTCGGCGGCAACCCGCTGGCTATGGCGGTTGCCAATGCCGTGCTCGACGTGGTGCTGGAGCCGGGCTTCCTCGAGCGCGTCGACAAGGTCGCGCGCCTCCTCTGGAAGGAACTCGAGGCCCTGGTCAAAAAGCACCCGAAGGTCTTCATCGAGGTCCGCGGTGCCGGCTTGATGCTCGGGCTCCGCTGCCACGTCCCGAACACCCAGCTGGTCGACAAGCTGCGCGAGAACGGGCTGCTCGCCGTCGGCGCCGGCGAGAACGTGGTGCGCCTGGTGCCGCCGCTGATCATCGACGAGAGCCATGTGCGCGAGGCGGTCGAGAAGATCGACAAGGCTGCGGCCGAAGTCGCGGTCTGACGGTCGATCACATGCCCCCCAAGCACTTCCTCGACCTCGACGGGTTCGAGGCACAGACCCTTCGTTCCATTCTCGACGACGGCGTCGCCATGAAGCGCGACACCAAGGCCGGCAAGCGCAGCCGGCCTCTGGACGGCAAGACGCTGGCGATGATCTTCGAGAAGCCCTCGACGCGCACCCGCGTCAGCTTCGAGGTCGCCATGCGCCAGCTCGGCGGCGAAACCGTCGTGCTCTCGGCGAGCGAGATGCAGACCGGGCGCGGCGAGACGGTGGCCGACACCGCGCGCGTGCTGTCGCGCTATGTCGACATCATCATGATGCGCACCTTCCAGCCCTGGAAGCTGCACGAGATGGCGCAATACGCCACCGTGCCGGTGATCAACGGCCTCACCGACACCAGCCATCCCTGCCAGCTGATGGCCGACGTCATGACCTTCGAGGAGCACCGCGGCTCGATCGCCGGCCGGGTGGTGACCTGGTCGGGCGACGGCAACAACGTCGCGGCCTCCTGGGTGCACGCCGCCGTCCGCTTCGGCTTCGAATTCAGGCTCGCCTGCCCGAAGGAGCTGACGCCGCCGGAGCCGCTGATCCACTGGGCCAACGAGAAGGGCGGCAAGATCGTGGTCACCGAGGATGCGGACGCGGCCGCGCGCGGCGCCGACTGCATCGTCACCGACACCTGGGTGTCGATGAACGACACCACCCAGGGCGAGACCCGGCACAACCTGCTCGCCCCCTACCGGGTCGACGACCGGCTGATGAAGCTGGCCAAGCCCGACGCCATCTTCATGCACTGCCTCCCCGCCCATCGCGGCGACGAGGTGACGGCATCCGTGATCGACGGCCCGCAGTCGGTGGTCTGGGACGAGGCGGAGAACCGCCTTCACGTGCAGAAGGCGATCCTCGCCTGGTGCCTCTCCTAGAATGGTGGTGAAGACCGGGACCGGCGGCGCCCGAAGTGCCGACGATACGGTGCTGCCGTTCCAGGTCGAAGGGCTCAACGTCAGAGGCCGCATCGCCCGCCTCGGCCCCGCGCTCGACACCATCTTGCGCCAGCACGCCTATCCGCGCCCTGTCAGCCGGCTCCTCGGCGAGGCGATCGCGCTCGTTGCCGCCGTCGGCTCCTCGCTCAAATACGACGGCGTCTTCTCGGTCCAGGCCAAGGGCGACGGGCCGATCCGGCTCATGGTGGTCGACGTCACCTCGGCCGGCCATCTTCGCGGCTATGCCCAGCTCGCCGGCCGGCCGATCGCCACCGAGGAGCGCCGGCTCGACCATTTGATCGGCAAGGGCCAGCTCGCCTTCACCGTCGACCAGGGACAGGACACCGAGCGCTACCAGGGCATCGTCGCCCTCGGCGAGGACACGCTGGCGGGTGCCGTCGACCATTACTTCAAGCAGTCGGAGCAGCTGGAGACCCGGGTGATCCTCGCCGCCGGGCTTACAACCGCCTGGCGCTCGACCGCGCTGATGATCCAGCGCCTGCCGGGGGATGCGAGCGATCCCGACGCCTGGAACCGCACGCTTCACCTGATCGAAAGCCTGACCGAGGACGAGCTGCTCGATCCGGATCTGGCGGCAGAAGACCTGCTCTACCGCCTCTTCCACATCGAGGGCGTCCGGGTCTTCACCCCGCGCCCGATGGAGGCCAGGTGCCGGTGCACACGCGAGCGCGCCGAGGGGGCGCTCCGCCTGGTGCCCGAGGACGAGCTTCCGGGCTTCATGGTCGACGGCCGGTTCATCGTCACCTGCCAGTTCTGCAATGCCAGCAACATCTTCTCGGAAGACGAGGTGCGCGCGTTCAGAGCACGATAGGCTTGGCGGCGCGGTATCCCGGTGTGACAATGCTGTTGCCAGGAGCAGCCCCGCCGCACTCGGCGGTTGAACTGCCGTCGAGCGGTCGCCACGTGTCGCTGACAGATCAGACGAGGCCAAAGATGACATTCCTGAAGAAGCTCGCCCTCCTCGCCATCGTCGTGCTGCCGGCCTGCACCGCACCTGGGCCGGTCAGGCTGCCCGACATGACCTTCACCGACCGGCCGCGCTTCCTCCTCGACGTGGCGGAGATCCAGGTCGTCGACCAGTACCAGCCGCCGTTCCGGCTGCCGAACATCGAGCACCAGGTGCCGGTCTCTCCGGCCAAGGCGGCCGAGCGCTGGGCCCGCGACAGGCTGATCCCGGTCGGCGCCAGCGGCGTCGCCGTCGTCACCATCAAGGACGCGCGCGTGATCGAGAACTCGCTCCGGGTCACGCCGGGCGTTCAGGGCGTCTTCACCAAGGACCAGGCCGCCCGCTACGACGCCTTCGTCGAGATGAGCGTCGAGATCAAGCCGATGAACATCATGGCGCCGGAAGGGGCTGCCACCGGACGCGCCGAGCGCAGCCGCTCGGTTGCGGAGGGCATCACGCCGAACGAGAACGACCGCGTGCTCTACGAACTGGTCGAGGGCCTGATGCGCGACGTCGACCTGCAGCTCGACGTCAACATCCAGCGCTTCCTCGCCGCCTTCATCCGCGGCACCCGCTAGAACGCCGAGAGGAACGACGCCGCATTGGCGCCGAGGCTGGCCGACAGGTAGCCGCCCTCCTGGACGAGCACCGTCGGCAGCTTCAGCGCCTCGATCTCGACCGCGATCCGGCGGAAGCCTTCGGTCGTGATCTTGAGGACGCCGAGCGGGTCGTCGGCCGAGGCGTCGAGGCCGAGCGACACCAGCAGCAGCGCCGGCTCGTAGGCGCGGATGCGATTCAACGCACGCTCAAGGGCGACGAGATAGGCGTCGTCGTCGGTCCCGTGCGGAAGCGGCAGGTTGAAGGTGGCGCCGGCCCCTGCGCCCTCGCCCACCTCGTCGGCATATCCCGCGTAGAACGGATAGTAGGCGGCGGGATCGGCGTGCAGCGACACGAACAGCACGTCCGGTCGGCGCCAGAAGATCCCCTGGGTGCCGTTGCCGTGATGGATGTCGACATCCAGGATCGCCACCCGCCCCTTGGCACGAACCGCCATCTCGGCGGCGATGGCGACGTTGTTGAGAAAGCAGAAGCCGCCCGCCTGGTCGGCGTAGGCGTGATGGCCCGGCGGACGGCAGAGGCCATAGGCGACGCGCCCGCCCGCCAGCACCGCCCCGGTCGCCGACAGAGCGCAGTCGGCGGCGGCCAGTACGCCCTCCCAGGTGCCATCCCCGACCGGACAGGCGGTGTCCGCCTGGTACCAACCGGCACGTGCGACCGGATGCGGTGTCCTATGCGCCATGTTGCGGCCGGGATGGACGTTCGGGATGATCTCGGTCGAGGCGCCGGGCAAGGCGCGCCACGCCCTGTAACCGTCCTTCAGGAAGGCGAGATAGCCGGCATCGTGAACGGCCTCGACCGACGCGGTCCCATGGCTCTTCGGCTGAACGATCTCGTGCCCGGCAGCGACGAGCGCCTTCAGCAGCACCTCGGCCCGCTCCGGCTTCTCCGGGCTTTCGAGCACCTGGCCGCGGGCGATGAAGGTCTTGGGGAAGTGCCGGATGTGATCCGGCGAATGAAAGACGCGCATGGGGCCAGAGCATCCGATGGCCGTTGGCCGGCTACAATGGCTGGACGAACGGGAGGACAGGCATGACAAGAAACCTGGCGATCGACGGCAGCCGGCTGTGGGACAGCCTGATGGAGATGGCGAAGATCGGCGCCACGGCCAAGGGCGGCAATGCGCGCCTGGCGGCGACCGACCTCGACCGTGACGGCCGCGACCTCTTCGTCGGCTGGGCCAAGGCCGCCGGCTGCACCATCACGGTCGATCGCATCGGCAACGTTTTCGCCCGCCGGCCCGGCCGCAATCCCGACCGGCCGCCGGTGGTGACCGGAAGCCACCTCGACACCCAGCCGACCGGCGGCCGTTTCGACGGCGTCTACGGCGTGCTGGCCGGGCTCGAGGTGGTGCGGACGCTGAACGACCACCGCATCGAGACCGAGGCGCCGATCGAGGTCGCGGTGTGGACCAACGAGGAGGGCTCGCGCTTCTCGCCGGCGATGATGGGCTCCGGCGTCTTCGCCGGAATCTGGCCGGTGGAGGAGATCGAGGCCAAGGCGGATGTCGACGGCAAGCGCCTCGGCGACGAGCTCCGCCGCATCGGTTATGCCGGCGAGGCGGCCGTCGGCGGGCGCCCCTTCACCGCCTATTTCGAGGCGCATATCGAGCAGGGGCCGATCCTGGAGGCCGAGGGCAAGACCGTCGGCGTCGTCACCGGCGCGCAAGGCCAGCGCTGGTACGAGGTGACGGTGACCGGCCAGGAAGCCCATGCCGGGCCGACGCCGATGCCGCGCCGGAAGGATGCGCTGGTCGGCGCGTCCCGCCTGATCCAGGCGGTGAACCGCATCGGCCTCGCCCACCCGCCGAACGCTTGCGCCACCGTAGGATTCATCCAGTCGAGCCCGAACAGCCGCAACACCATTCCGGGCCGCGTGTTCTTCACCATCGATTTCAGGCACCCGGTCGACGCGACGCTCTCGGCCATGGATGCGGAGCTGAAGGCCGCCTGCCGCGAGGTGGCGGAAAGCGCCGGCCTGTCGGTGGAGGTAAAGGACTTCTGGTACTTCCCGCCGACGCCCTTCGATGCGGCCTGCGTCGATGCGGTTCGGAAGGCGACCGAGCGCCTGGGCTATCCGTCGCGCGAGATCGTCTCCGGCGCCGGCCATGACGCGGTCTACGTCGCGCGCGTGGCCCCCACCGGCATGATCTTCGTCCCTTGCGAGAACGGCATCAGCCACAACGAAGTCGAGAACGCCAAGCCCGAAGACCTGACCGCCGGCTGCAACGTGCTCCTGAGCGCGATGCTGGATCGGGCGGTCGCTACGACCTGACCATCCGGCCGCCGAGTGCGGTCAGCCGGGCGACGATGGCGTCGTAGCCGCGGT
>CAMDFP010000214.1 GCA_945897335.1 Asaia bogorensis
CAGGCCGAGGAAGCGGGCGTCGAGATCTATCCGGGCTTTGCAGCAGCCGAAGTCCTGTACGAGGACGGCCGTGTCGTCGGCGTCGCCACCGGCGACCAGGGCATCGGCAAGGACGGCCAGAAGACCCCGAGCTACACGCCCGGGGTCGAGCTTCGCGCCCGCTTCACCCTGTTTGCCGAAGGCGCTCGGGGCTCGCTCACCAAGACGCTGGTCCAGCGCTTCGGGCTCCGCGAGGAGTCCGGGCCGCAGACCTACGGCATCGGCATCAAGGAGCTGTGGGAGGTCGATCCCGCCCAGCATCACCAGGGCCGGATCGTCCACACCGTCGGTTGGCCCCTGGACAGCGCGACATATGGCGGTTCGTTCCTCTATCACCTGGAGAACAACCAGGTGGCCGTCGGCTTCGTCATCGGCCTCGACTACGAGAACCCGCACCTGGCGCCGTTCGAGGAGTTCCAGCGCTTCAAGACCCACCCGGCGATCCGGCCGATCTTCGAGGGCGGGCGGCGCATCTCCTATGGCGCCCGCGCCATCAACGAGGGCGGGTTCCAGTCGATCCCGAAACTCACCTTCCCCGGCGGCGCGCTGATCGGCTGCGCCGCGGGCTTCCTCAACGTGCCCAAGATCAAGGGCAGCCATACGGCGATGAAGTCCGGCATGCTGGCGGCCGAGGCGACCTTCGCGGCTCTGGCCGATCCGGCGGCGAGCGAGCCATCTGGATACCGCGCGGCGCTGGAGAAGAGCTGGGTGTGGGAGGAGCTGAAGGCCGTCCGCAACATCCGCCCCGGCTTCGCCGGCGGCATGTGGATCGGCCTCGCTCATGCCGCAATCGACACCTACATCTTCCGCGGCAGGGCGCCCTGGACGATGCACCACCCGGCCGATCACGAGAGTTTGAAGCCGGCCTCCCACTGCCTGCCGATCGCCTATCCGAAGCCGGACGGCAAGGTCAGCTTCGACCGGCTGTCCTCGGTGTTCATCTCCAACACGAACCACGAGGAAAACCAGCCCCCGCACCTCAAGCTCGCCGACCCGAGCCTTGCGATCAGCGTCAATCTGGCGCTCTACGATGCCCCCGAGCAGCGCTACTGTCCGGCCGGGGTCTACGAGATCGTCGGCCGGGAGTCGGGCGAGCCGAAGCTGCAGATCAACGCGCAGAATTGCGTCCACTGCAAAACCTGCGACATCAAGGATCCGACCCAGAACATCAACTGGGTCGTGCCCGAGGGTGGCGGTGGGCCCAATTATCCCAATATGTAGAAGCAGCTCCTCCTATCTGATGGAACGCATGCCGGCCTCCCGCTCCTCTCCCCTGGTCCTCCTCCTCGTCGCCGCTATCTCGGCTTGCGCCGCCGGCGGCGCCGCCTCCGGCGTGACGGAGACGCTGCCGCTCGGCACCACGGCATCGGGCAACTTCCTCTCGGGACTCGCGGCCCAGCGCGGCAACGATCCGGCCGCGGCGGCCGAGTACTATGGCGCGGCACTGGCGACGGATCCCAACGACCAGCAGCTGCTGCTTCGCGGCCTCGCGGTGGCGCTTCAGGACGGACGCAACGAAGTCTCGGTCGACCTCGCCCGGCGCCTGGTCCAGCAGGATCCCGGAAACAGCTTCGCCAACCTGACGCTGGCGGTCGCCGACGCCAGCGCCGGCCGCTATGCCGAGGCCGAGCAGCGGCTGTCCAAGCTTCGCCGCAACGGCCCGAATGCCGTCCTGGTGCCGCTGCTGACCGCCTGGGCGCGCGCCGGCCAGCAGCGCTTCGACCAGGCGGCAGAGGCGCTGGAGACCGGCGGGAGTCCGCAGGCGGACATCTCCGGCATGTTCCAGCTCCATGCCGGTCTCATCAACGAGTTCGGCCAGCGGCCCGAGGCCGCCGAAAAGAACTTCAAGGCCGCGACCCAGGGCGACGCGCCGGCGCTGCGCACCGTCATCGCCGCCGGGCGGTTCCTCGAGCGCAACGGCCGCGGCGCGGAAGCCGAGGAGCTCTATCTCCGCTTCATCGAGCGGGCGGCCGATCCGATCTATCTCGCCGGCGACGTGGCGCGGGTCCGTGCCAAGGGAACGCCGCCGCCGCCCTTGTTGCGGCCGGCCGACGGCATGGCGGAGGCGATCTTCGATCTGGCCTCGGCGCTGCAGTCCGAGCGCACCGGCGACCTGGCGCAGATCTATGCGCAGATGGCACTGTGGCTTAAGCCCGAGTTCCCCGCCGCGCGCCTGCTGCTCGGCAGCCTGCTCGAGGTCGAGCAGCGCTACGCCGATGCCAACGCCGCCTATGCGAAGGCCGGTGACGACACGGTTTATGGCTGGGCCGCCAAGCTGCACATCGCCAGCAACCTCGACCAGATGGGCAAGAGCGACGACGCCGTGCGCGTGCTCGAGGCGATGTCGCTGGAGCAGCCGAGCCGGATCGACGCGCTGGTGCGACTCGGCGATCTCTGGCGCTCGAAGGGCAAGGTTCCGGGCCCGCTGCCGGAGTACGATCACGCGATCTCCGCCTATGACCGCGCCATCCAGCGCATTCCCCAGCCGCAGCCGCCGCACTGGTCGGTGTTCTTCTCACGCGCCGTGGTGCTGGAACGCTCCGGCCGTTGGGCCCGGGCGGAGGCCGATCTCCTGAAGGCGCTCGAGCTCGAGCCCGAGCAGGCGAGCGTGCTCAACTACCTGGGATACTCCTGGGCCGACCAGCGCATCCATCTCGACAAGGCACTGCCGATGATCGAGCGTGCGGTCGAGTTGCGCCCCCGCGACGGCTACATCGTCGACAGCCTCGGCTGGATCCATTTCCGCCTGGGCAATCTCGAGAAGGCGCTGGTCCACATGGAGGCGGCGGTCGAGCTCAGGCCGCAGGACCCGACCATCAACGACCATCTCGGCGACGTCTACTGGCGCGTCGGTCGCCGCGCCGAGGCGCGTTACCAGTGGGAGCGTGCGCTCCGGCTCGAGCCCGAGCCCCAGCAGGTGCCGCAGCTGCAGAAGAAGCTCGAAGAGGGGCTTCCGCCGCCGAAGTGAGCGCCGATAAGAGGTCGGGCGGCGTGATCCGCGCCGCCGCGCACGCCAAGGTCAATCTCTACCTGCACGTCGTCGGCCGCCGCGCCGACGGCTACCACCTGCTCGACAGCCTCGTCGTCTTCGTCGATCTCCACGACAGCCTGACGGTCGAACCGGCGGATGATCTCTCGCTCGCGATCGACGGACCCTTCGCCGCGGCGCTTTCGGGGGAGACCGACAACCTGGTGCTCAAAGCCGCCCGCGCGCTGGCATCCGCCGCCGGTCGAGAACCCAGGGTGCGCTTCACGCTGACCAAGCGCATCCCGGTCGCCGCCGGCATCGGCGGCGGTTCCGCCGACGCGGCCGCGGCACTTCGCGCGCTGGCGGAGCTGTGGTCGGTCGAGGTCCCGTTCGAGCTGGCTCTCAAGCTCGGCGCCGACGTCAATGCCTGCCTCGCCAGCCAGACTCTCTATATGTCCGGGATCGGCGAGACGCTGAACACCGCGCCGGTCCTGCCGCCGTCTTTCCTTCTCCTGGTCAATCCGGGCGTCGCGGTCGCGACCAAGGACGTGTTCCGCGCCCGCTCGGGTCCCTTCTCGAAACCCGCCCCGTTCAACGTCGCGCCGGCCGACACGGCGCGGCTCGCCCATTTCCTCATGCAGCGCGGCAACGATCTGACGGCGGCGGCGGCGGTGCATGCGCCGGCGATCAAGGAGGCGCTGCAGAAGGTGGCGGAGACCGAAGGCTGCCTGCTTTCCCGCATGTCCGGCAGCGGCGCCACCGTGTTCGGGCTCTACGCCACCGCGGAAGCGGCGGCGGCGGCGGCGGCGTCGATCAGCCGCGAGCGGCCGGGCTGGTGGACCTGGAGCGGCCCCATCCGCGGGTGATGCTCATCTCGGCGTCGCCGCCGTCTTCCCCAGCGACGGGCCGACCTTCGCGGTCAGGACTTCCATGAGCTCGTCGGAGGCGAGCCCGGTCTGCGGCAGGCCGATGTCGCTCTGGAACTTGCGGATCGCCTGGCGGGTCTTGTCGCCCAGCATGCCGTCGATGCGCCCGGGATCGTAGCCGAGCTCGGCCAGCAGGTGCTGGACCGCGCCGATCACCTCGGTCGCCGGCTTCGACGGGTCGGCCTTCGTCAAATCCGCCTTGGCAGGCTCAGGCCGGGCGGCCTCGGGCCGTCCCGGCGTGCGCCGCCCCGGATTGGCCAGCGCCGCCCGCGCCTCGGGATCGCCGAGAAGGGCGGCCCGGCTCATCAGGGCACGGGCAGCGGTCGGGTTGGCGGCGGCGCCGAGGCCCGATTCTGCCAGGATGGCCAGATTGTAGAAGGCCTTGGCGATCCCCTGGTCGGCCGCCTTCTTGAACCAGCGCTGGGCCTCGACATAGTCCGTCGGGATGCCCCGGCCCTGGGCGTAGAAGACGCCGAGATTGTACTGGGCCCGGGCATGGCCCTGCTCGGCAGACGAGTGATACCAGAGCAGCGCGCGCACATCGTCCTGGCCGACGCCGAGCCCGTGCTCGTAAAGGACGCCGAGATTGTACTGGGCGCTGGAATTCCCCTGGACCGCCGCCTCGCGGAACCAATAGGCGGCCTTGCCGTAGTCGGGCGCTCCGATCTCGGGCTGGGCGGCCATCACGCCGAGCTCGTACTGGGCCTTGACGTCGCCCTGGCGGGCCGATTTCTCCAGATCCTCGCTCTCCCGGGCCGGGGGGGCCGCCTCGGCCGGCGGCTGCACCATGGTCGGGAAGGCCGCAGTCTGGTCGGCCACCGAGGGCGAGCTCGCGCCGGGTGCCGGCGTCACGCTCGCCGGGGGAGGCGCGGACGCCGCCTGGGTCGGGCTCGGCGGGGGAACCGGCGCAGGGGGCGGCACCGCCGCCACCGAGGGGATTGGATCGGGAGCCGGCGGCGCGACCGGCGTCGAAGGCGCGGTCGGGGCGGCGGCCGAAGAGGGCGGAGCCGGGACTTCCGCCGAAGGAGAGGGAGGCGACGGCGGGACGGAGACGGACGGAGGCGGCGGGGTGGCCTCCGGCTTCGCTGCGGCCGGCGGTTCCGCCGACGGGGGGCCCGGCTCGGCCGGGGCGGACTCGGCCGGGGGAGATTCGCGGAACAGATCGCCGACAAGGATTTGGGCCTCGCCGAAAAGCGTCTTGGCCTCGCCGAACCAGCGGAGCGCCAACTCCTCGCCCTCGACCGCCAGGACACGGCTCTGTCGGATGCCCCGGTCGACGCCGGCGGCGACGTCGTCGATCAGCCGCGGCGGCAGCCCGACCAGCTCGCCATGGTCGAGCACCAGGACCGAGGTGCCGGCGCCCAGCGCCAGCGCCACCAGCGCCGCGGCGGCGCGGCCGACGATCCGGCGAATCCGGCTCTTGCGGGCCGGCTTCGGGCGGGGCCGCGGCTTCGCCCACCCGCGGCGGTGGGGCCGCGCCTCCGATGCCGGCGCGACGGCCGCCTCGGCTTCCGCCGCCGCCAGCATGCGATCGAACGCCTCGGCCTCCGAGAGCCGCTCCGCGGGACGGTCGTCCGGCGGCGGAACCGGGTTGGGGAAATCGTCGACCGGGAGGGCGGGGGCGGGAGGCGGAGGGGCGGCAGGCGCCTCGTCCTTCAGCAACCAGGGATCGGGCTCCGGCGGCGGCTCCACCTCGGGCCGGGTCTCGGCATGGGCGTCGGGCTCTGGAAGGGGCTCCGGCTCGGGTTCCGGCAACGGCTCAGGCGCCGGCTGGACCCGAGTCCTACCGGAAACCCGGGCCTGCTCGATCTCGACCAGCCGGTGTGCCAGCTCCTGGACCTTGAGCGCGACCGGTATGACCATGTCGCCGCTGCGCGACTCCGCGTCTTCGACGCCATGCTCCAGCGCCCTGACCTCGGCCCGTTGGGCCGCGGCCAGAACCTCGGTCCGGGCATCTGGCTGGGGAGCCGATCCGGCCGGGGGCATCAGCGTCGCATGCGCCCGGATCGCCGCCTCGATCCAGGTGCCGACCGTCTGGTTGGCGGCCTGGGCCGATTGGCGCGCGAGGTCGCGGGTCGGCCGTTCGACCCCCTTCACGCTCCATGGTGCGACGTTACTTTTACCGGCCATATCTAGCGTACTACCGAAGCCTCAGACTCAATACTTTGATCGTTCATCGGGACGACGGGTCTCCGGAGACGGTAGCGCCGGGGCCTCGAGGGCTTCCAGACGCTTGGCGATATGCGACAGCGCCTGGTCGAGCGGCTGAAGCGATTCGCGGATCCGGCGTTCGACACCGGTAAGCCGTTGGGTCAAGGCCTCGATGTCGACACGGAGCTCGGCCGGGGCCGGCACCGGCGCTTCCGGACGCACGGTGAGAGCCCCGCCTTCGAGTGCTCCCGGCTGACCGAGCTTGGCCGCAGCCGCGGCATCGATCAGACGAGAGAGCCAGACGCCCATCGGCTCGCCCTCCGCCATCGCGGCGGCCTTGGCGATCTTCCGGGCTTCTGCCGATACACCCTTGATGCTCCAAGGCATATGCGCGGCCTCGGACATCCGGTCCTCCCTGTCATACCTAGTATGACCAACCCCTGAAAGCAACGATACCAGAGGTCGGACCGGAGGGCGACCGGGAAGTCACGGATCGGACGGCGAGCCGCGTTGATGGGTCACCGGTTTGCGGTTATGGTGCCGCGGCTTTGACTCGGCCGGCGGGATTGGGGCGTGGCCAAGCGGTAAGGCAGTGGTTTTTGGTACCACGATCCCAGGTTCGAATCCTGGCGCCCCAGCCAGCCGATGTCGGCTCCTCAGGATTTCCCGCCAGGCTTGGCCGGGGGCTTCGGCTTTACCGGCTTCGCGATCTTGCCGGCCGTACCCTGCCGCTTGAGACAATCCTTCCGCGCCTGGGAGTCCGGCGCCCAGGTCGAACAGGCCGCGCCGGCCGCCTTCTTCTCGGCATCCGCCGCCTTCGGTGTGAAGAAAAGATTCTGCGCCAAGGCGTTGGCGCCGGAGCCCGCCAGCAGGAGGCTTGCCAGGATCGCGGCCAGGTAGGGTGGCCTCATGGCGTCAGCGTCAGACCCTCGCGGGCGACCAGGGTGCCGGGGCGGCGCTTGTCCGCGGCGTCGGCGATTCCGTCCATGATGACGTCGTCGTGGCTGGGATCGTGATGGAAGATCACCAGCCGCTTGGCGCCGGCGGCCTCGCAGACCCGGATGCCTTCCTCCCAGGTCGAGTGGCCCCAGCCCTTGAAGCGCGGGTATTCCTCGTCGGTATAGGTGGAATCGTAGATAACGAGGTCCGCACCGGCGATCAGGCCGGTGATCGTCCGGTCCGGCCCGTCGCCGGTATGCTCGGTGTCGGTCACGTAGCAGATCGACCTGCCCCCGAACTCGACGCGGTAGCCGGTGGCGCCGTTCGGATGGTTCAGCGGCGCCGTCCTGATGTTGACGCCGGGGCGGGGAGTCAGGACGTCGCCCGCGACGAAGTCCTTGTAGGCGATGTCGGCCTTGAAGATCTCGATCGGTACCGGGAAGAGCGGCGGCATCATCAGCTCGCAGAGCACGTCGCAGAGCTCCAGGCCCTGGCGCTCCAGATGGCCGGCCCAGAAGCGGAAGCGGTTGGCCGGCAGGAAGGCCGGGCCGAAGAAGGGCAGCCCGCTGACATGGTCGAAATGGGTATGGGAAAGGAAGAGGTCGGCGTCGATCCGGCCCTCCTTGGCGAGCTTGTGGCCGAGCGGCCTCAAGCCCGTTCCGGCGTCGAAGATCAGCAGCGCCTCGCCGCAGCGCACCTCGAGGCAGGAGGTATTGCCGCCATATTTGAGCATGTCGGCACCCGGGCAGGCGATCGAGCCGCGGACCCCCCAGAAGGTGACGCTGAATTCGGGGCTGGATGACACTCTGAGCTGCTTCTCCGCGCTTTCAGATGGCCAGGCGATAGCCGCCCTGCTCGGTCACCAGGATCTCGGCCTTGGCGGGATTGCGCTCGATCTTCTGGCGGAGCCGGTAGACATGGGTCTCCAGCGTGTGGGTGGTAACCCCTGAATTGTAGCCCCAGACTTCGTTCAGCAGCACGTCGCGGGCGATCGCCTTGTCGCCGGCCCTGAACAGGTATTTCAGGATCGCCGTCTCCTTCTCGGTGAGGCGGACGCGGCGGTTCTTTTCCGGGTCGATCAGCAGCTTGGAGGCCGGCCGGAACCGGTAGGGCCCGATGGCGAAGATGGCGTCGTCGCTCTGCTCGTGCTGGCGGAGCTGGGCCTTGATGCGGGCGATCAGCACGCCGAGCCTGAACGGCTTGGTTACGTAGTCGCTGGCTCCGGCTTCGAGGCCCTGGATGGTGTCGCTCTCGGTGTCGGCGCCGGTCAGCATGATGATCGGCGCCTTGAGGCCGCCCGCACGCATCTGCTGGCAGATCTGGCGGCCGTCGGCGTCGGGGAGCCCGACGTCGAGAAGCACCAGGTCGACATGGACCTTCTTCACCGCCTCCAGGCCCTCGGCGCCGGAGGCCGCCTGGACGACCTCGAACTCCTGTTGCAGTTGCAACTGGTCGGCGAGGACTTCCCGGAGATCGGGGTCGTCATCGACGATCAGCAGGGTCTTAGCCTTGGTCATGGAGAAAGGGGCGCCTTCGGTTTCGCCTTGTGGATAAGAGCCTACCACGCCCGGGGCGTCACGGCGACGCCCTGGCCCTACCAGACATAGGGGGTGGTGCTACCTGGTCACCCTATCCGTGGAGGGACTACAGGCCGAGCATGCCGGCCGCTGTGCGAAACAGCGGGTGGGCGGCGTCGGCCAGGGTGTCGACGATGGAGAAATGATGGAGGCCTGAGAGCGCCCGGGCCTCGACATCCCAGGCATCCGCCAGCATGTCCTGCTGGCGGTGAT
>CAMDFP010000215.1 GCA_945897335.1 Asaia bogorensis
GATGCCGATGTCGGCGGCGTGAAGGATGCGGAACGCCGCCTTGCACAGCGGTTTAGCGATGGCGAGCTGGTCCATCTCCTCATAGTCGCCCTGCTGCAGGTCGACGACCTCGCGCTCGGACGAGCCCGAGATCAGGATCATCGGGAAGCAGTTGGTCGTGGCGTGGGCGAGTGCGGTCAGGCCGTTCAGGAAGCCAGGCGCCGACACGGTGAGGCAGACGCCCGGCTTCTTGGTCAGGAAGCCCGCGATGGCCGCGGCATAGCCGGCATTCTGCTCGTGGCGGAACGAGAGAACGCGGATGCCTTCAGCCTGCGCCATCCGGCCGAAATCCGTGATCGGGATTCCGGGCACGCCATAGATTGTATTGAGGCCGTTGAGCTTCAGCGCATCGATGATGAGGTGAAAGCCGTCGGTCAGATCCTGCGTCTCGTCCGCTGACGTTGCGGGCTTCTCTTTGGTCGCGGTCATGGCTTCTTTCCTCCCTCAGGTCGGCACCGCCTTCAGGGGCGGCGGCCGTTTCAGATCAATCCAGGTAGTCGACGTTCTTTTCGACGTGAGTGGCGAGATCGAGGCTGTGCTGGCGCACCAGACGCTCGGCGCGCTCGGTGTCGCGTCGCTCCAGCGATTCAATGATCTTCATGTGGTCCTTGATCGAACGCGCCGCGCGGTCGTGCTCGGAGATCGTCTGGCGACGGATCGAGCGCATGTGGATGAAGAGATTCTCCATCGTCTCGATCAGGAGCCGGTTGCGGCTCATGCTCACGATCGCCTGGTGGAAGCGGATGTTCGCCTCCGAATACTCGTCGATGTGCAGGCGGGGGTCGTGGCCGGGGCCTTCGAACTCGACGAACAGCCGGCGGAGCTCGCCGATCTCCTGGTCGGTTGCGTGGAGCGTGATCAGGCGGGCGGCCATCGCTTCCAGCGCGGCCCAGACCCCGATGATCTCCAGAATCTCCTGCTTGGTCTTGCGGACGATGAAGGTGCCCTTTCGGGGCACCGAGCGGATGAAGCCTTCCTGCTCGAGCCGGTTGAAGGCTTCCCGGATCGGGGTGCGGCTGATGCCGAGATCCTGCGAGAGCTGGCGCTCGTCGAGCCGGATCGGCTCCGGGGTGGCGTAGATGTCCATGGTGGTGATGGCCTGCTTCAGGGCCGCGTAAGCACGGTCCCGGAAACTCGGCTCCACCTCGATGGGCTGCACCGCCAGCTTCTGCGCTGTCATCTAGCCTCTATCCCCCCGGGAGCGCCTTTATCGCCGGCCTTCTTGAGATGCGTGCCGGTCGATGCCGTTCATTTCGGCTTTACAAAAACGCTCACTCAGGCATTTTGTATACCAAATACACGTGACCGTACAAGGACCACTAAGGCCCGCTGTCACGCGAGCACGGGTGCTCGACAAGAAAATTGGGGGGACCGGCGTTGGAAGAATTGTCTTCGCTGATGGGCGGCTTCGCGGTCGTCCTGAGCCCGTTCAATCTGGCACTGATGATCGTCGGCATCCTGCTCGGTGTGATCATCGGCGTCCTTCCGGGCCTCGGCGGCGCCAACGGCGTCGCGATCCTGCTGCCGCTGACCTTCACGATGTCGCCGACCTCGGCGATCATCATGCTTTCCTGCATCTACTGGGGCGCTCTGTTCGGCGGCGCCATCACTTCGATCCTCTTCAACATCCCGGGCGAGCCTTGGTCGGTCGCGACGACGTTCGACGGCCACCCGATGGCCCGGCAAGGTCGGGCGGACGAGGCGCTGACGGCGGCCTTCACGTCCTCCTTCGTCGGCGCCCTGGTCGCCGTCATCCTCATCACCTTCCTCGCGCCTCTGGTCGCCAAGTTCGCGTTGAAATTCGGGCCACCTGAATTCTTCGCCGTGCAATTCCTCACCTTCGCCAGCTTCATCGGCATGGGCCGAGGCTCGCCGTTCAAAACATTGGCGTCGATGTGCCTCGGCTTCGCGCTCGCCTCCGTCGGGCTCGATTCCGTCACCGGCCAGCTGCGCATGACCTTCGGCACGGCCGAGCTGCTGACCGGCTTCAAGTTCCTCATCGCCGTGATCGGGCTGTTCGGCATCGGCGAGATCCTGGCGTCGATGGAGGCGGGGCTCGCCTTCAGGGGCGCGCAGGCCAAGCTCCGGCTCAACGCCGTGATCGAGACGTGGAAGAAGCTGCCTCAGTACTGGGCAACGTCGATCCGCAGCTGCCTCATCGGCTGCTGGATGGGCATCACTCCTGGCGGCGCCACCCCGGCTTCGTTCATGAGCTACGGTCTCGCCCGGCGCTTTTCCAAGCGCGGCGAAAACTTCGGCAAGGGCGAGATCGAGGGCGTGATCGCGCCCGAGACCGCGGCCCACGCCGCCGGCACCAGTGCGTTGCTGCCGATGCTGACGCTCGGCATCCCGGGATCGCCGACCGCGGCCGTGCTGCTCGGCGGGCTGCTGATCTGGGGCCTGCAGCCGGGTCCGATGCTGTTCATCGAGCAGAAGGACTTCGTCTGGGGCCTGATCGCCAGCATGTATCTCGGCAACATCGCCGGCCTGATCATCGTGCTGACCTGCGTGCCGCTGTTCGCCGCCATCCTGCGCGTCCCGTTCAGCGTGATCGCGCCGGTGATCATGGTGATCTGCGCGGTCGGTGCCTACACGGTCAACAACGCCATGTTCGACGTTTGGATGATGGGCGTGTTCGGCGTCGTCGGTTACGTCTTCAACAAGCTGCGTTACCCGTTGCCGCCGCTGGTTCTGGCGCTGGTGCTGGGCGACATGGCGGAGAGCTCGTTCCGCCAGTCCATGCTGCTGTCGCAGGGCGACCTGTCGATCTTCTGGTCGAACGGCCTGGTCGGCTCGATCTTCGGTCTCGGCGTGATCTTGCTGTTCTGGCCGATCATCAGCCGGGTGTTCTCCCGAGTCCGGCAGCTGGGGGCGGCATGACGCCGTGCCGTGCTGGACGATGGCAGGCACGGCGGTTAGGCTCGTCTCCGTCGTTCGCTCAAGCGAACCAAACAAGAAAAGCGACGAACCAACCATAGTCGGAGGAGAGGAAAGATGACGCTCAAGAACTTACTTGCTCCGCGGTCGTTGATGCTCGGTGCGGCCATGCTGGCGGCTCTGGCGACAGCACCCGCCCAGGCCGCGTGGGAGCCGTCCCGTCCCGTCACTTTCCTGATCCCGGCGGGCACCGGCGGCGGCGCTGATCAGATGGCGCGCTTCATCGACGGCATCGTCAAGAAGCACAATCTGATGAAGCAGAACCTGATCGTCGTGAACAAGGCCGGCGGCGCCGGCGCCGAGGGCTTCCTCGACATCAAGTCGACCCCGAACGATCCGCACAAGATCATCATCACGCTGTCGAACCTGTTCACCACGCCGCTCGCCACCGGCACGCCCTTCAACTGGAAGGACCTGACGCCGATCGCCATGATGGCGCTCGACCAGTTCGTGCTGTGGGTGAACGCGGAGGCGCCCTACAAGACCGCGCAAGAATACATCACTGCGGTGAAGGGTGGCGCCGACCGCCAGTTCAAGATGGGTGGCACCGGCTCGAAGCAGGAGGACCAGATCATCACGGTCGCGATCGAGCGGCTGACCGGCGGCAAGAAGTTCACCTATGTGCCCTTCGCCGGCGGCGGCGCCGTCGCGGTGCAGCTGGTCGGCAAGCACGTCGACTCGACGGTCAACAACCCGATCGAGGCGGTCGCGCAGTGGAAGGGTGGGGCCCTGCGCCCGCTCTGCCTGTTCGACGGCAAGCGCAGCACCTACACCGCCAAAGTCACGGCCGACATGGCGTGGAGCGACATCCCGACCTGCAAGGAATCGGGCGTCAATGTCGAGTACCAGATGCTTCGCGGCATCTTCGGTGCCGGCGGCCTCACCCGTGACCAGGCGGCCTACTACGTCGACCTGATGACCAAGGTCATGCAGACGCCGGACTGGCGGACCTTCATGGAGCAGGGCGCCTTCAACCCGACGGTCCTGACCGGCGCGGAGTACCGCAAGTGGGTCGAGAACGCCGAGAAGGTGCATTTCGAGCTGATGAAAGAGGCGGACTTCCTCGCCAAGTGACGTCGGAGCACGTCCCGCCGGGCCCGGACCGGGCCCGGCGGGCGACTAAAGGCGCGACGGTGGAGACAAGGATTTGAGCGAACACCAGAACAGTTCCGACGGCCCCCGTCTGGCTTCGAACCGGACGATGGATATGGTCGTTGCCGTCGCGCTGCTCGTCGTGGCGGCGATTGTCATCATGGACAGCCTGCGCCTCGGCGTGCGCTGGCGTCCGATCGAGGGACCGGCCGCCGGCTACTTCCCGTTCTACATCGGCGTGCTGCTGACGATATCGAGCGTCGTCACCCTCGTCCGCGCGTACTACGACAAGGCCGCCGGCGAGGAGACCTTCGTCACCAAGGCTGCCTTCCGCTCGGTGCTGGCGGTGCTGATCCCGCTGGTGGTGTACATCGTCGCTCTCGGCTTCATCGGCATCTATGTGGCATCGGCGATCTACATCGCTCTTTTCATGTGGCATTTCGGCAAGTATCCGATCCAGACCGGCGCCGGCATCGGCGTTGCGATCTCGGTCGCCCTGTTCCTGATGTTCGAGGTCTGGTTCCTGGTTCCGCTGCCGAAGGGGCCGCTCGAGGAGCTCCTCGGCTATTAGCCCGGCCAAGACCGAACCAGGGCCAAGGCCTGAAAGCATGCTGAAGAATGTCGCAAGCCCCCGCTGATATCCGTAAGCACGCCCGCGGCGGCGAGGGGCGCCGCAAGGCACGCTCGCAGCCGAAGGGTCGCCAGGTCGACCGGGACGCGCTCGACCAGGTGCAGGCCCTGCTGGGCGACCGGCCGCGCCAGAGCGACCTGCTCATCGAGCATCTGCACCTGATCCAAGACGAATACGGGCACCTCTCGGCAGCGCACCTGGCGGCGCTGGCGTTCGAGATGAAGATGGCCCAGGCCGAGGTCTACGAGGTCGCGTCGTTCTACGCGCATTTCGACATCGTGCGCGAAGGCGAGATCGCGCCGCCGCCGCTCACTGTCCGGGTCTGCGACAGCCTCTCCTGCGAGATGTTCGGTGCGGCTAAGCTGATAGGCGATCTCGGCGCGAAGCTCGATCCGGCCAAGGTCCGGGTGATCCGGGCTCCCTGCATGGGAGCCTGCGACAAGGCGCCGGTCTGTGCGGTCGGGCACGGCCAGGTTTTCGCGGCGACGCCGGCCAAGGTCGAGGCGGCGCTCGAGGAGCATGACCACCACGCGATGAAGCCGGGCAAGGACTACGTGGCCTATGTCGCCGAGGGCGGCTACAAGCTGCTGCGCGACTGCCTCGACGGCACCCTGACCCGCGACGACCTGATCAAGCGCGTGGACGACGCCGGCCTTCGCGGGCTCGGCGGTGCCGGCTTCCCCACCGGTCGCAAATGGAAGCTGGTGCGCCAGGAGAAGGCGCCGCGGCTGATGTGCGTCAACGGTGACGAGGGCGAGGTCGGGACCTTCAAGGACCGCCACTATCTCGGCATCGACCCGCACCGGTTTCTCGAAGGCATGCTGATCGCCGGCTGGGTGGTCGAGGCTTCCGACGTCTACATCTATCTCCGCGACGAATACCCCGAGCTGCGCGAAATGCTGCTGGCCGAGATCCCCAAGATCGAGGCCGCCGGGCTCGCACGGGATACGCGGATTCATATCCGGCGCGGTGCCGGCGCCTATATCTGCGGCGAAGAGTCGGCGATGATCGAGAGTATCGAAGGCAAGCGCGGATTGCCGCGTCACCGGCCGCCCTACGTGGCTCAGGTCGGGCTGTTCGGCCGCCCGACGCTGGTCCAGAACATCGAGACGCTGTGGTGGGTGCGCGACATTGCCGAGAAGGGAGCGGCCTGGTTCGCCGGCCACGGCCGGCGCGAGCGGAAGGGCCTGCGCTCCTTCTCGGTCTCCGGCCGAGTGAAGAAGCCGGGCGTGGTGCTGGCCCCGGCCGGCGTCACCGCGCGCGAACTGGTCGAGGAATTCTGTGGCGGCATGCTCGACGGCCACCGGTTCAAGGGCTATCTGCCCGGCGGCGCGTCCGGCGGCATCCTGCCGGAGTCGATGGCCGACCTGCCGCTCGATTTCGGCACGCTGGAGCAATATGGCTGCTTCGTCGGCAGCCACGCCGTCGTCATCCTGTCCGATGCGGACAACATGAAGGACGTGGCGCTCAACCTCATGCGCTTCTTCGAAGACGAGAGCTGCGGCCAGTGCACGCCCTGCCGGGTCGGAACCGAGAAGGCCGTCAAGCTGATGGCCAAGCCCAAATGGGACGAGCCGCTTATCGCCGAGTTGTCACAGGCGATGACCGATGCCTCGATCTGCGGCCTGGGCCAAGCGGCGGCGAACCCGGTAAAATCCGTGCTTAAGCACTTCCGCGGGGACGTCCTATGAGCGACCCGATCAAGTTCCTGCTCGACGGGGTCGAGGTCGAGGCAGCAGCGGGCGAGACCATCTGGCAGGTCGCCAACCGCCAGGGCACCGAGATCCCGCATCTCTGCTACTCGCCGAAGCCGGGATACCGCGCCGACGGCAATTGCCGCGCCTGCATGGTCGAGGTCGAGGGCGAGCGGGTGCTCGCCGCCAGCTGCATCCGCAAACCCAGCCCCGGCATGAAGGTGAAGACGGCGAGCGAGCGTGCCAAGACGTCGCGAAAGCTCGTGTTCGAGCTGCTGATGGCCGACCAGCCGGAGCGCGAGGTCGCGCATGATCCGGATTCCCGATTCTGGCGCTGGTCCGATCACATCGGCGTCGTGGACAGCCGGTTCGAGGAGCGGGTCGCGCCCGCACCCGATCCCAGCCATGTGGCGATGCGCGTCAACCTGGACGCCTGCATCCACTGCAATCTTTGTGTCCGCGCATGCCGTGAAGTGCAGGTGAACGACGTCATCGGCATGGCCGGCCGCGGCCATCACGAGAAGATCGTCTTCGACTTCGACGATCCGATGGGCGACTCGACCTGCGTCGCCTGCGGCGAATGCGTTCAGGCCTGCCCGACCGGCGCGCTGATGCCGGCGACGCTGCTGGATGCGGCGGGGGTGAAGATCGAGGTGCCGGACCGCAAGGTCGACAGCGTCTGCCCCTATTGCGGCGTCGGCTGCCAGCTCACCTACAACGTCAAGGACGACAAGCTCCTCTACGTCGAGGGGCGCGACGGCCCGGCCAACGAGAACCGGCTCTGCGTCAAGGGCCGCTTCGGCTTCGACTACGTCCATAACGCCGAGCGCCTGACCGTGCCGCTGATCCGCAAGGACGGCATGCCGAAGCATGCGGACGATTATGTCGACCCGGCTAATCCCTGGACGCATTTCCGCAAGGCGACCTGGGAGGAGGCGCTGGAGCGCGCCTCATCCGGCCTGAAGCGCATCCGCGATCAGCATGGCGGCGCGGCGCTTGCCGGGTTCGGCTCGGCCAAGGGCTCGAACGAGGAAGCCTACCTGTTCCAGAAGCTGGTCCGCACCGGCTTCGCCAGCAACAACGTCGACCATTGCACGCGGCTTTGCCACGCTTCGTCGGTCGCGGCGCTGTTCGAAGGCATCGGCACCGCGGCGGTCACGGCACCTTTCACCGCGGCCAAGGACGCCGAGGTGATCATCGTCATCGGCGCCAATCCGACCGAGAACCATCCGGTCGCCGCCACCTTCTTCAAGCAGGCGGCCAAGCGCGGCGCCAAGCTGATCGTCATGGATCCGCGCGGCACGGCGATGAAGCGCCACGCCACCTACATGCTGCAGTTCAAGCCCAACAAGGACGTGGCGCTCTTGAACGCGATGCTGAACGTCATCGTCACTGAGGGGCTCTACGACCAGCAATACGTCCAGGCGCACACCACCGACTTTGAGGCGCTGAAGACGCATATCGTCGACTTCACGCCGGAGAAGATGGAGCCGGAATGCGGCATCGCCGCGGAGACGATTCGCGAGGTGGCGCGTCTCTATGCCCGTTCCGAGGCCTCGATCATCTTCTGGGGCATGGGCATCTCGCAGAGCGTGCACGGCACCAACAATGCCCGCTGCCTGATCGCGCTGGCACTCACCACCGGCCAGGTCGGCCGGCCCGGCACCGGGCTCCATCCGCTGCGCGGCCAAAACAACGTGCAGGGCGCTTCCGACGCCGGCCTGATCCCGATGTTCCTGCCCGACTACCAGTCGGTCGAGAACCTCGAGATCCGTACCAGGTTCGAGAAGCTGTGGGACTCGCCGATCCAGCCGAAGCGTGGCCTGACCGTGGTCGAGATCGTGAATGCCACCATCGCCGGCCAGATCCGCGGCATGTATGTGATGGGTGAGAATCCGGCGATGTCGGATCCCGATGCCCATCACGCGCGGGAAGCGCTGGCCAAGCTTGAGCACCTGGTGGTGCAGGATATCTTCCTGACCGAGACGGCCTTCTACGCCGACGTCGTTCTCCCGGCCTCCGCCTGGCCGGAGAAGACGGGAACCGTCACCAACACCAACCGGCAGGTGCAGCTCGGCCGCATCGCGCTGCCGCTGCCCGGCGAGGCCCGCCAGGACTGGGAGCTGATCCAGGAGATCGCCCGCGGCCTCGGCCTGAACTGGAAGTACACGCACCCGCGCGACGTGTTTGCCGAGATGGGCCGGGCGATGCCGTCACTCGCCAACATCACCTGGGAACGCCTCGAGCGCGAAAGCGTCGTCACATATCCGAGCCTCGGCCCCGACGATCCGGGCCAGGACATCGTGTTCGGCGACGGGCTGTTCCCCACCCCGACCAAGCGGGCGAAGCTGGTACCGGCCGAATACTCCGCTCCCGGCGAGCCGGTCGATGCCGACTATCCGATGGTGCTG
>CAMDFP010000216.1 GCA_945897335.1 Asaia bogorensis
TCCAGATGGCCGAGGTCGCGGTGCCAAGGGGCTTGTTCGCGGAAATTCTGCGGCTGATAGCTCAACTCCGGGCACCGCCGGCTCCAACTTGAGGCGGGCGGTGTCGGCGCGAAGGACAAAGACGGGAGAGGTGCGCCTTGAGGACGGGAAACAGAGCAATCGGCAGCGCGAAATGGCCGTTCACGACGCTCATTGCCGCAGTGAGCGCAAATGCCTACTCTGACGCTCGGGACCGGGTTGCATCTGGAGAGTCCCGGCTCATACATGTCGATTGGCAGGGGTTATCGGTAACCTCCGGCTGGTCAGCCGCCGCCGTTTGGGAGGCTGTCGCTGCCCGTCACACACAGGAGCGCCCGTCGTGATCCGTGCCATCGCCCTTTCAAGCCTTCCTGCCGCCGCGCAGGCGCCCCGGAGCCCGGCGATTCCGGGTTGAGACGAAAGGTAAGCGAGAATCCTCAGTGCTTCCGGCGCGCGACCAAATTCATAGAAGAATTTATAAGCTCGTCGACCATTGGGAGGGGCTTCGCCCGAGCGCAAAAATGCTCCCAGGTCGTCAGCATTTTGATCCCATGGAGGTGCCCGATCTCCTTCCCAACATCTACCTCTTGGCAGTCGTCGGAGATTCGGCACGCTTTCAGTTTCGCCTCCTCGGTGAAGCCATATTGTCGTCGGGTGGCCCTGGCCGAAAGGGTCTCTTCGTCGACGAAATTCCGAGGACCGACACAAAGGCCTACCTTCATGACCAGCTGACTTCGCTGGTAAAGACGCACGAGCCAATCTGGTACAAGGGCCCTCCGACACTTCGACATCATAAGGATGTCATGCAGCTTGAGGGCGTCATGTTGCCTTTGGCGGCGAATGGTGTCGATGTCGACCACTGCCTTTGCATGACGGTGTATTATTGGCTGAGCGGTAGGGTTACGTAGTCGCTTTGGAGCAGGAACGACCTACAGACACTCGGCCACTTGACGTCTTCGTCGACAAAAAGTCGTGAGCCGCGACTATGTGTTTTGGCACGGCGTTCCTAGCTCATCTTCTTCCTCCTAAAGCCTTGGGCAATCCAAACTGATGACATCCGAGCGCCTCAAGCGGCCCCGAGACCCCATCGCCCCGGCGAAGCTGATAGGCGATCCGCTTTGAAATGTTGAGGAGCTGGCCGGCGGACGTCGCAAGCTGAGCACCTGGTCTGATCGAGATCGTCCGTGTGCTGCACGAATGCATGGAGCCGAGCCGGCATGTAGGCGCGGGTCCCGGAAAACAAGGACTGAGACGGCCGCGCGTTCGAGCCGGCCGGCGGAGCCCTACCCCTCAAGCCAGCTTCGGATACAGCCCGTCCTCGCGCGCACGCACGCGGATGAGGGCGGCGATCATGCTCAGGGTCGGCATCGGCACGCCGGCGGATTTCGCCAGCTCGAGCGGCACCGAGTAGAGCGCGTCGATCTCCATGGCGCGGCCGGCCATCAGGTCCTGCAGGATGCTGGGGCGATGGGCGAGCTTCACGTTGACGCCGACCACGCGCTCGACGTCGAAATCGGGCGTGCAGCCCATCGCCTTGATCAGCGCCTGGGCTTCGGCCATCAGGCGGCGCGAGGTCTCGACCAGCACCGGCTCCTCGTATGTGGCCTGCACCGGCGAGCGGGTCAGCACGCACATCGGCCCGGCACTCAGGTTGAAGGCGAGCTTCTCCCAGATCGTGTCGCGGATCCGTGGCGTCACCGTCACCGGCAGTTCCGCTATGCGGAACGCCTCGGCCAGCGCCTCCAACTCGGGCGTGGTGGTGCCGTCGGGCCGGCCGAGGAAGGTTCCGCGGGAGTGGCCGCGGATCCGGATCACGCCCGGCTCCGGCACCGCGCTCGCCGGCCAGGCGACGCCGCCGACCACGCGTGCCGGGCCGATGGCGGCGCGGAGCCGATCGCCGGGATCGAGCAGCGAGAGGCTGCGCCCGTCGTCGGGGCCGCCATGACCTAAGAAGTACCACCACGGAATGCCGTTGGTGAGGAAGGCGACCGGCGTCTTCGGCCCCAGCAGCGGGCCGATGGCGCCGGCGACCGACGGCAGCGCCGGCGCCTTGACGGTGACCAGGACCGCGTCCTGCGGGCCCAGCTTCGCCGGATCGTCGCTGGCCTTCGGCCGCGCCTGGATCCTGGCGCCGTCGGCAAGCTCGACCGTCAGGCCGTTCTCCTGGATCGCCTTCAGATGCGCTCCCCGCGCCACCACCGAGACGTCGGCGCCCGACTTCGCCAGGAACCCGGCGATGTACCCGCCGATGGCGCCGGCGCCGAAGATGCAGATTCTCACAGTGACCGTTCCCCTCGTCCGCTCTCGCCGCAAAAGCTAGAGGCAGCGGCGGCGGGACGCCAGTGCCGTCGAAAGGGGTCGCCTTGACGGACGGCCCGCCCTTGACGTTCTATCGCCTCTGCAAGGGAGTGCGAGTAACGCAGGCCCGTCATAACCAGGAGAGGAAACGACATGAGCGAGCTTGGACGGGCATTGCGTCTGATGTCGGCGGCGGCGGCGATGAGCCTCGCCCTCATCGGCACGGCCGAGGCGCAGCAGCAGCACAAGTGGAAGGTCCAGGGCCTCTACGGGCCGAACACGGTCATCCACAAGGAATTCGAGAAGTTCGCCGCCCGCGTCAAGGACGCGACGCGCAACACGGTGCAGATCGAGACCCTGCCGGTCGGCACCATCGTCTCGGCCGCGGACGCGGCCGATGCGGTCAAGTCGGGCCTGCTCGACGGCGCCGTCGGCACCATGGCCTACCAGGGCGGCAAGGAACCGGCCGCGGCCTTCTGGGACCTGACCGCCGGCTACGACAGCCCGCTGCACCTGATCATGTGGTACCGCCAGGGCGGCGGCAGCGAGATCATGAACAAGATCTCGGCCAAGTGGGACGCGGTGTTCCTCGGCCCCGTGATCCTCGGCCTCGAGTCGATCCCCTCGAAGAAGCCGATCCGTTCGATCGCCGACTTCAAGGGCGTGAAGATGCGCTCGCCCGACGGCATCCCGGCGGAGATCTTCGCCAAGCTCGGCGCCGCCGTCTCGGTGATGCCCGGCACCGAGGTCTACACCGCTCTCGACACCGGCAAGATCGAGGCGACCGACTGGGGCACGCTCTCGGTCAACGACGAGGCCGGCTACAACCGCATCGCACCCTACGCGATCTATCCGGGCATCCACTCGATGAATTCGGTCGACTTCCTGATCCGGAAGTCGCGCTGGACCGCGCTCACCAACGAGCAGCGGGCGGCCATCACCGCCGCGGTCGACGAATGGTCGCTGTCGACCTGGATGAGCCAGGAGCTGGCCGACCGCAACGCCGCCGCCAAGCGCAACCCGGAGACGCTGGTCACCTGGGGCGAGAAGGAGAAGGGCGAGCTCCGTGCGGTCGCCCGCAGCGTGTGGGAGACCTGGTCGACCAAGAGCCCGCTCGCGAAGGAGATCTACGACAGCCAGGTCGCCTTCCTGAAGTCTCTCGGCAAGCTCTAGGCCGCATCCGGACGACGCCGCCCGCTCATCCGGCCCTCATAAGCCGGCCGGGGCGGGCGGCGCTTTCGTTCTCGGGGCGAGGCATCTCCCTGGCGTGAAGGAACTGACATGACTGAAGCGGCGACTCCTCCCGGCATGCCCGCGGCCGTCGACACCATGCCCCGGAACGCGGTCGACCGCTTCACCTTCAATCTCGCCCGCGCGGTCAGCTTCGCCTATGTGATCTCGATCGGGGCCACGATCTACGACGTGTCGGCCGACGTGATCTCGATCCCGACCATGTGGGTCTACGACGTCGTCACCACGGCCATCGCCGTCGCCTTCCTGATCGGCGGCTCCTACGCGCTGCAGCGGCGCGAGCACATCCAGATCACCGCGCTGTTCGACCGCTATCCGGCCCGCCTCAAGCTGATCTGCGATGCGCTCGGCTACGCCGGAACCCTGATCTACTTCTTCGCCTTCGCCTGGCTGGCCTGGCGCCTCGCCCATACCGCGGTTGTCGACTGGGAAGTCGGCGGCTCGGCCTGGGGCAAGCCGACGCCGGTGGTGGTCAAGGTGACGATGTTCCTCGGCATCCTGCTGATGATCGCCCAGGGGCTCGCCAATCTCCGCATGGTGCTGAACAGCCTCGGGCGGATCCCGTCCGTGGTCTGGATCGCCTTCGTCGTGGCGGGGCTGTTCGTGCTCTACCTCGCCCTCATGCTGGGCAGCGACGACCAGCTCGCTTCCTTCGGCCAGCGCTTCGCCAACGAGGACGGACTGTCGCCGATCCATCCGCTGGACTGGATGTGGAACGGCGACTTCAACCCCTCGATCCAGACCATCTCGCTCCTGATGCTGGCCTGCTTCGTCGTGCTGATCATCGGCATCGGCATGCCGATCGGCTTCGCCACCGGCCTGATCGCGGTGATTTTCTGCGTCGTCTTCCGCGACATCGACGCGCTGTCGATCGTCACCTTCCGCACCTACAGCTTCGTCAATTCCTACGTACTGCTGTCGGTGCCGATGTTCCTCCTGATGGCCTCGATCCTGGACAAGTCCGGCGTCGCCCACGACCTCTACGACGCGCTCAAGATCTGGGCCGGCGGGCTTCCCGGCGGCGTCGCGGTGATGACGCTGGTCGCGGCATCGGTGATGGCGGCGATGACCGGCATCATCGGCGGCGAGATCATTCTCTTAGGGCTCGTGGCGCTGCCGCAGATGCTGCGGCTGGGATATGATTCCAAGCTCGCCATCGGCGTCGTCTGCGCCGGCGGTTCGCTCGGCGTGATGATCCCGCCGAGCCTGGTGCTGGTGTTCTACGGCCTCACCACCTCGACCTCGATCGGCGACCTGTTCCTGGCTTCGACCATCCCCGGCCTGATGCTGGCCGGCATCTACATGGTCTATGTGCTGGTCCGCTGCGCCATCGACCCCTCGCTCGGCCCGCCGGCGCCGCCGGAAGTCCGCAACATCCCGATGATGCAGAAGTTCGCCGCGCTGAAGAAGGTGATCCTGCCGCTGTTCATCATCTTCTCGGTGCTGGGCAGCATCTACACCGGCCTCTCGTCGGTCAGCGAGGCGGCGGCACTGGGCGTCGCCGGCGTCATCGTCTCGGCGGCGATCCGGCGCACGCTCAGCGTCCGCATGCTGACCGAGTCGGTTTATACGACGATGTCGACCTGCGGCCTCTTGATCTGGCTCACCATCGGCGCCAATGCGATGGTCGGCGTCTACAACCTCTTGGGCGGCATCACCTACCTGAAGGTGCTGATGACCGGCCTGCCGCTGCCGCCGCTCGGCGTCGTCGGCGTGATGATGGCGATCCTGCTCATGCTCGGCTGCTTCATGGACTGGTTCTCCATCATGCTGCTGACCATGCCGATCTTCGCGCCCACCATCCAGGCGCTGGGCTTCGACCTGATCTGGTTCGGCGTGCTGTTCAACATGAACATGCAGGTGGGCTACCTGTCGCCGCCCTTCGGCCAGGCCGCCTTCTACCTGAAATCGGTGACGCCGCCCGAGATCAGCCTCGACCACATCTTCCACTCGCTCTTCCCGTTCATCGGGTTGCAGATCATCGGGCTGATGATCGTGCTGTTCTTCCCCGAAGTGGCGATGTGGCTGCCGAACTTCGTCAAGTCGTTCGACTGACGCCTTAAGCCGCCGGGCGCATCAGGATCGCCATGCGGCGCTTGCGCAGGCGATCCTGATTGGCGAGGCCGGCCTCGGTGAAGTCGCCCTCGGCGCGAGGCTCCGCTTCGAAATGGCGGAAACGATCCTGGCCTCTCACCAGCGTCGCGGAGTCGCCCTGTCCGGTCGTCTGGCGGACATGGGCGGGGATGTAGCGGATGGCGAGCCCGATGCGGCGGTCGTCCGAGGTGTTGGGATCGGAGCCGTGCGCGATCTTGACGTGATGCAACGACATCGAGCCGGGCGGAAGCACGATGTCGACCACCTTCGCCTCGTCGACCGCGACCTGGATCTCCTGGCCCCGCGACAGCATGTTGTTGGGCGCGAAGGTGTCCTTGTGCGGGGCTATGTCGCCCACCTGCGAGCCGGGCAGCATGCGCATGCAGCCGCTGGCCCGCGTCGCCGGCGACAGCGCCACCCAGGCGGTCAGCACGTCATAGGGCTCGAGGCCCCAATAGGTCGCATCCTGGTGCCAGGAGATATAGGCCGGGTCCTTCGCCTCCTTGATGAACAGCACCGACTCCCAGCAGAGGATGTCGGGGCCGAGCAGCGACTCCACCCGGTCGAGGATGCGCGGCGAGCGCATGATCGCGTCGATGGTGGAGGAGTAGAGATGCGGGCGGTGGCGCAGCTCCTTCGGCAGGGGCCCGCCCAGCTTCGCCTCGAAGGCCTCGATCCGCCGCCGCGTCTCGGCCACTTCGCCGACGCTCAGCACCTCGTAGGGAAACAGGTAGCCGTCGCGCCGATAGCGGTCGACCTCGGCGGGCGAAAGAGAGTCGGGCATCGCAGGCCTCCTCAAGCTCACACACTACCTGGAAAGGGTGCCCGATTTCGCCGCCCGATCCAATCGCCGCCGCATTGACAGCGACAATTCGCGCCATCCATCGTGGCGGCATGGGCGTCCCGCTCACCCTCACGCTCGACCCCTCCGGCGAAGTGCTGGCCGGCGACCACATCGA
Source organism: Asaia bogorensis (assembly GCA_945897335.1). GTDB lineage: Bacteria > Pseudomonadota > Alphaproteobacteria > SHVZ01 > SHVZ01 > SHVZ01. Next base: position 6,621 of record CAMDFP010000216.1, read on the forward strand.
CATCCGCGTCTCCGGCGCGGCGCCGGGGAGCGAGGTGATGGTCATCGGCATCCGCCGGTTCTGGGACGACAAGAAGCAGCTTCGTGCCGAAGCCGTCTTTCGCGCCGATGCGGACGGCTGCGTCGATCTCTCCCGCGATGCGCCGCTCAGCGGCTCCTATGCCGGCGTCCACCCGGCCGGAATCTTCTGGTCGATGACCGCGGCCGGCGCCATCGATGCCGAGACGCCGCAGATGGGGACGGTCCGGATTGAAGCCGTTGCCGGTGTGGCGCGCGCTCAAGCGGACGTGAAGCTATTGTGGGAGCGCGCCGATCTCCTCCGGCAGGAGGCGCCGTTCCCCGGTGCGTTCCTCTCAACCTTGCCTGGGGCGATGCGACGCCCGACGATCATTGGCCTCGGCGGATCGGAGGGCGGCGACGGCGCTGCCGGCTGGTACGCCTCCAAGATCGGATCGCGCGGCTATGCGGTGCTGGGCTTTCCCTATTACTCGCCGCCGTCGCTGCAGACACAGATCCCTGGGTTGCCGACGGCGTTCCAGGAGATCCCGGTCGACCGCCTCCAGGCCGCCTATGAGTGGCTGTGCGAGCGGCCGGAGGTCGATCCCGACCGCATCGGGATATGGGGCGGCTCGAAGGGCGCCGAGTTCGCGCTGATCGCGGCGACCAAGTTCCCGTGGATCAAGTGCGTCATCGCCAGCGCGCCGACCGACGTCGTCTGGGAAGGCTGGGATGAGGGCGCGGCTGTCCACGTGGAGAAGTCATCGTTCTCCTGGCAGGGGACGCCGCTGCCGTACACGCCCCGAGCCGACCCAAGTCACCTAAGCGACTTCAACGCTTCCGTATTCTACTCTCACACGCGTGGGCGTGAGCTGCATCCGCAGGAGGCAGAGATCGCGCGCATCCCGATCGAGCGCTATCGCCATCCGCTGATGCTCGTCGCCGGCGGAGACGATCGGCTGATCCTGGCCCTCGACATGGCGCGAAACATTGCGCGGCGGCGGGCGGAAGCGGGGCTTCCGACGGAGACGCTGATCTATCCTGAGGCAGGCCACCAGCTCGGCGACGACGGTTATTCCAGCGCCGAGTGGTCGTGCAAGACCGGCGGAACGCTGCAGGCTCAAGGCGTCGCCCGCCGCGACGCGTTCGTGCAGGCGCTGCGCTTCCTCGAAGCGACGCTGGGCGCGAGAACGCGGTGATCCACATCGCCGGCGGAATCCTGGTCCGCGGCGGCACCCTGCTGCTCGGCCGCCGCGCTCTGCACAAACGCATCTGTCCCGGCCTCTGGGACATCATCGGCGGGCATGTCGAGGCAGGCGAGACCGCCGCGCAGGCACTGGCGCGCGAGCTTCGCGAGGAGATCGGCGTCGTGCCGGTCGCGATGTCGCGGATCGGCACGCTGTCTCTCATCGACGGGACCGAGGCGTATACGCTTCACGTCTTCCGCGTCGATGCCTGGACCGGCGATCCCGTCCTCGCCGACGACGAGCACAGCGAGCTTCGCTGGTTCACCGTCGAAGAAGCGGGCGCGCTGCCGGATCTGGCGGCGGCGGAATATGTGGAGCTGTTCCTAAAGCTGTGATCCCTCGTGCCCCCTCTCCTGCGCGAAGCGCGGGGGAGGGTTGGGGTGGGGGCGAGCGAAGCGAGGTCGTTTTCGTCCGCGATGCTGCGACAGTCCTCGCTTCGCTCGCCCCCACCCTGCCCTCCCCCACCTGCGGTGGGAGAGGGTTCCGAGACCTTAATCCGCATATCCACCATCCACATTCAGCACCGTGCCGGTGACATAGGAGGCGGCGTGGCTCGCGATGAAGGCGACGCCGGCGGCGACTTCTTCCGAGAGCGGCGGACCACCCAGCGAGAGTCCGCATGCTTTTCTTCATCGCCGGACGCTCCTAATCTCCATCTGCAAGCCATGTCCGCCACCACCGCCCCCTATTTCGACGCCTGGCTCAGGCCGCATCGCAGCCTGGATCGCCGGGGGCTGGCGCTCGTGCTGGCGCTGGCGGCCGTTCCCTGCTTCGGGCTCGGCATCGTCTTCCTCAGCCTGGGGGCCTGGCCGGTCACCGGGTTCCTCGGCCTCGACGTGGTGCTGCTCTATTTCGCCTTCCGGCTGAACAACCTGGCGGCCA
>CAMDFP010000217.1 GCA_945897335.1 Asaia bogorensis
GGTGATCAGGCTCACCATGTTGCCGTCGCCGTCGGCGGTGCAGATCTGGGTGGTGCCCTCGAAGGGCGGCGGCGGGACCGAGGGCGTCGGTCCCTGGTGCGGCCAGGGGGCCCCCGGTTCGTAGCGGGCTTGCGCCTTGTCGGGGCGGATGCGGGTGGCCTGGACGGCTGCGAAGGGCTTGCTGGCCAAGCCCTCCAGCGGCGACTCCCGGTGCCTGGGATCGCCGGCATGGGCGAAATTGTCGGCGAAAGCCTGGGCCAGGGCTTCCGCGATCAGGTGCCGGGACGCCCCGCCATGGGGATCGAGCGCGGCCAAGTCGAAGCGCTCCAGGATGTTCAGGCATTCAACGAAGATCAGGTCGCCGCAGGTGGCGTAGTCCCGGCAGCGATAGCCGTACCAGGGCTGGAGGAAGGTATCGGGCCGATAGCCCGAGAGGTCCTCTGCCGCCAGCAATCCACCGTTCTCGGCCATCTCGCGGGCGATGGCGGCGGCGATCGGGCCGTCATAGAAGGCGGCGGCCCCCCTCTCGGCGATGGCCTGCAGGGTCTTCGCCATGTCCGAAAAGTCGAAGCGGTGCAGCGGCCCGGCAGGCGTGGCCGGGCGCGGCGGCATCCCGTCGGCGAGCAGCAGGCGGGCGGCCTCCGAGTACTGGCGGATCTCGGCGCCGCGGCCGGCGATCGAGGCGGTCAGCTTCACCTCGGCGACGATGCCGGCGCGGGCGAGGTCGATCGCCGGCCCGACCAGCGACGCCCAGGGCAGCTTGGCGAAGCGGCGATGCGCCTCCCAGAGCCCGGCGATGGCACCCGGGATGCCGACCGAGAGATGCCCGGTGGTGTTGATCGCGCCCTCGATGCCGCCCTTGCCGGCGCTCCGCCAGCGGGCCAGCGCGTCCCGGTACATCTCCGGCGAAGCCGCCCTCGGCGCCCGGATGAAATGGTCGATGCCGACCGCCCGGTCGCTCTCGGCGAGGTAGACCGACATCCGCCCATGGCCGCCGATGCCGCACATCTGCGGTTCGACCACGAAGGAGGCGAAGGCGCCGGCGATGGCGGCATCGACCGCGTTGCCGCCCCGGCGGATGGCGTCGAGGGCGACCTCCGCCGCCTCCTGATGCCCGGCCGCGACCGCACCCTTGGCGCCGCTTATGGGGATGCGACCCAGGATGACGGAGCCGGGGCGCATCAGCAGGAAGCCGCAGCCGTGGCCCAGGCCGGGCCGGTGCCGGCGCGGAGCGTGCCGTCCTGGTCGACGGTGATGGCGTTGACCCGGCCGAAGGCGTTCAGGCCGGGCGACTCGACCTGCGCCACCACCTTGTGGCCCATCGCGGCGAGGCCGTCCCGCACCGAGGCCGGGACGCGGGTGTCGATATAGGTCTCCTGGCCCTGGCAGTGGATGCGGGGCGCGTCGACGGCGGCCTGGGGGCCCATGCCGAAATCGGTCGCGTAGAGGAAGGCGTGCAGCACGCCGGTGGTGATGCGATAGCCGCCGGAACCGCAGCCGGCGAAGACCGCGCGGCCGTCCTTCTCGGCGACCAGCGAGGGGGCGGCGAAGATCGGCATCTTGCCGGGCTTGATGCAGTTGGCCTGGTCGGGCCGGGGGTCGAAGTTCTGCATCGAGTTGTTGAGAATTATCCCGGTTCCCGGCACCAGCATCAGCGAGCCGAAGCCGCTGGTGAGGCTGGTGATCAGCGCGCAGACATTGCCGTCGGCGTCGGCGGCGGCCATCTGGCTGGTGCCGGCGAGCTTGGCGATCGACGGCTCATTGGCGATCCGCGTCGGCCGCTCGGCCGAATTGTCGAAGGGCCAGGGGTCGGCGGCGCTTACCGGGCGCGGGAGCGCCTTGTCCAGGCGGAGCTGCTGCGCCCGCATCCGCCCGAATTCGGGGCTGGCGAGGCCTTCGACCGGGCTCCGCTCGAAGTCCGGATCGCCGTAATGGGTCATGCTGTCGATGAAGCCGCAGGCGAGTGCCTCGGCGACGAGGTGCCGGAAGGCGAGGCTGTCGGGTCCGAGTGCGGCGAGATCGAAGCATTCGAGGATATTGAGGGCCTCGTAGGTCACCTGGTCGTAGGCGGTGTTGCAGCCGAGGCCGCGATAGCGCGTCGGCTTCTCTTCCAGAATGCGCGTCCGGTAGGCGGCGAGGTCGGCGGCGGTGAGGATGCCGCCCTGGCTCAGGCAGGCGCGCTCGATCGCGGCGGCGACCGGGCCGTCGTAGAAGCCGCGCGATCCCTCGGCGGCGATACGGCGGAGCGTGCGCGCGAGGTCGGTCCCGTCGAGGCGATCGCCGCCGCCGAGCTGGCTGGCGGCCTTGGGCGGCATGTTGTTGCGTAGCAGCCAGGCGGCGGTGTCGGGCAACGCCTGGATCGCCGCCAGCCGGTCGCCGATCGGAAGCTGGAGCTGCCAGGTGACCTCGATCCCGGCCTCGGCCGCGGCGATCGCCGGCTCCAGCACCTGGGCCAGCGGCAGCTTGCCGAACATGCGATGCGCATCGCAGAGGCCGGCGACGGCGCCGGGCACCGCCGGCGCCAGCGGCCCCTGCTCGGCCTTCATCCCGATGGTGTAGGGGAAGCCGTAGTATTTCATCGGCTTCGAGCGATCGATCTCGAACATGTCCGGCCGGGCAGCGCCGGGGGCGCGGACATAATGATCGAAGGTGACGAAGCGCTTCTCTTTCCCGAGATAGACCGCGAGATGGCCATAGCCGCCGAGCCCGCAGGAAGAGGGCTCGACCACGAACCCGGTGAAGGCGGCCGCCACCATGGCGTCGATGGCGTTGCCGCCGGCCTCGATCATGGCGACGCCGGCCACGGCCTCGGCCGGATGGCCGCCGGTGACCACGCCGCGGGCGCCCGAGACTTCCGTCCGGGTGGCGACCATTTCGCTCACATTCATGCCAGAACCTTTTCTTGAACTCGTGCCAGCTCGGCCATCGGAATATGGCAGGCCATGCGGTGGCCGGCCGCCGTCACCTGCTCGGGCGGCCGCGTGGTCTCGCAGATCGCACCGACCTTGCGGGGGCAGCGCGTGTGGAATGGGCAGCCGACCGGCGGCTCCAGCGGGCTCGGGGTCTCGCCCTCGACCGGGGCGACCGGCTCCTGGTTGCCGTCGAGGCGCGGCTGGGCCGCCAGCAGAGCCTCGGTATAGGGGTGGTGCGGGGCGGAGAACACCTGGGCCGTGGTGCCGGCCTCCATCACCTGCCCGAGATACATGACGACGACGGTATCGGCGACGTAGCGCACCAGGGCCAGATCGTGGCTGATCAGGATCAGCGTCGTCCCATGCGTGCGCTGGATCTCCATCAGGAGCTGGGTGACGGCGGCGCGCACCGAGACGTCGAGAGCGGAGACCGGCTCGTCGGCAATCACTATGTCCGGCCGGCCGACGAAGGCGCGGGCGATGGCGATGCGTTGCTTCTGCCCGCCTGAGAGATGGCGAGGCTTCCGGTCGGCGATGCCGGCCGGCAGACGGATCTCGGCGAAGAGCTCGCGGACGCGCGCCGCCCGGTCCTTCCGCCCGAGCGTGAGCAGCCGCTTGGCGACGCGGGCGATCTGCTTGCCGACGCGGTAGCTCGGGTTCAGCGTCTCGTCCGGGTTCTGGAACACCATCTGGAGTGCGCGGAGCTGGTCGCGGCTGCGGTCGATCACCGAGAGGAGCGCCAGGTTGGTCCCTCCGACCTCGACCGAGCCGCCGGTCGCGCGCTCGAGCCCGGTCAGGATGCGGGCGAAGGTCGACTTGCCGCAGCCGGACTCGCCGACGATCGCCAAGGTCCGGCCGGTTTCGGCTTCGAAGGTCAGCCCGTCATTGGCCTTGATCTTCAGCGGCGGGGTGAAGGGCAGCAGGCCGCGAAGCCCGGGCGGGGTCAGCGTGTAGTCCTTGCTCAGGCGCTCGACCGCGACGGCGACACCGTCGGCGGCGGCAAGCTGCTGGCCGGGAACGGCGACGATCAGCTCGCCTTCGATCTCGCCGGCGCGGATGCAGCGGACCGAGGAGCCGGTGCCGAGATCGACCAGCGGCGGATGGGCGCTGTCGCAGAGGCCCTGGACGGCGTAGGTGCAGCGCGGCTGGAAGAAGCAGCCGGGTGCCCGCTCCCACGGCGCCGGGATCTGGCCGGGAATGGGCATGAGCGGACGCGCGATCTTGTCGGCGCCGGCCTCCGGCAGGCAGCTGATCAGGCCGCGGGTATAGGGATGGACCGGGTTGTCCAGGATCTGGCGCACCGGCCCTGCCTCGACGATCTCGCCCGCATACATGACGGCGATGCGCTCGCAGACTCGCGAGATAAGCGCGAGGTTGTGCGAGATGTAGAGGAGCGAGGTGCCGAAGCGCTTGCTGATGTCGGCGATCAGCTTGACCACGCTGGCTTCGACGGTGACGTCGAGGCCGGTGGTCGGCTCGTCGAGAAGCAGGAGCGCCGGGTTGGCGAGCAGCGCCATGGCGATGACGACGCGCTGCTGCTGGCCGCCGGAGATCTCGTGCGGGTAGGCCCGGAACACCCGCTCGGGATCGGGGATGCGGACTTCCGACAGCATATCGAGCGAGCGCTTGATAGCGGCTGGCCCGACCATGTCCTCGTGGAAGCGCAGCACCTCGGTCAGCTGGCTGCCGATGGTGAGGCAGGGGTTGAGCGCGGACATCGCCTCCTGGAAGACCATGGCGACGCGCTTCCCGCGTACCTGGCGGAGCTCGGCTCTGCTCATCTCGGCCATATCGCGGCCGTCGAACAGCACGCGGCCGCCGACGATCTCGCCGCGTCCGGCGAGCCAGCGCATGATGGCAAAGGCGATGGTCGACTTGCCGCAGCCGGACTCGCCGACCAGCCCGACGCTCTCGCCCTTCGCGAGATCCAGCGAGACGCCGACGACGGCCGGAACCGCGCCACGGCGCGTGCGGTAGGAGACCGAGAGATTGTCGAGCTGGAGGAGGGGCGGGGACATTCGTCTAGTCGGCCAGCGACAGCTCGCGGAGGCCGTCGGCGATCAGGTTGAAGGCAAGAACCAGCGAGGAGACGGCGATGCAGGGGAAGATCGCCATGTGCGGGAAGACCAGGGCGAAATGCCGGGACTCGTTGATCATGCCGCCCCAGTCGGGCGTCGGCGGCGGCAGTCCCAAGCCGAGGAAGCCCAGCGTGCCGATGGTGATGGTGACGTATCCTAAGCGCAGGCAGGCATCGACGATCAGCGGTCCCCGCGCATTCGGCAGGATCTCGACGAAGAGGATGTAGAGCGTGGACTCGCCCCGCATCTGGGCGGCCGAGACATAGGCTCGCGTGCGGAGGTCGAGGACCACGCCGCGTACCAGCCGCATGATGCCGGGGCTGGACGCCAGCGTGACCGCGATCAGGATGTTCACGCCCGACGCGCCGAATTTCTGGATGATGACGATGTAGAGGACGATCACCGGGAAGGCGAGGACCAGGTCGGCGAAGCGCGACAGCAGTTCGTCCACCCACTTCCCCTTGTAGCCGGCGACGAGGCCCAAGGTGACGCCGACGGTGTAGGCGCAGAGCGTCGCCAGCGGCGCGTATGTGAGCACCGTGCGCCCGCCATAGATGATCCGGGAGAGCACATCGCGGCCGAGATGGTCGGCGCCGAGCCACATGATCCGCCCGCCGGGCGTGCGGTCGCCGGGCAGCGCCATCGGCACCAGGTTCTCGTTGGGGCCGAAGGGCGCGATGAACGGCGCGAAGATCGCGACCAGTAGCCAGAAGGCGAGGATCGAGACGCCGGCGACGAGGATCGGGCTCTCAGCCAAGAGCGACCAGAAGGTCGGGTTCCGCATCTGGGTGGTGTCGGTCATCGCGCCACCCGGATGCGGGGATTGAGGAGGCCGTAGCCGATATCGGCGATGGTCTGGGTTCCGACCGCGATGAGCACCGAGACGGCGGTGCAGGCCTGCAGCAGGAAGAGGTCGTGGGAGAGCGAGGCTTCCAGGATCAGCGAGCCGAAGCCCTTGTAGGCGAAGAAGAACTCGACGACCACGACGCCGCCGATCAGCCAGTTGATCTGCAGCATGATGACGGTGAATGGCGGGATCAGGGCGTTCCTGAGCGCATGGCGGAGGATGATCCACCAGTTCGGCAGGCCCTTCAGCACGGCGGTGCGGATATAGGCCGTCTGCATCACGTCTGCCATCGAGGCGCGGGTGATGCGGGTGAGATACCCGAAGTCGTAGAGGAGCAGCACCGCGACCGGCAGCACGATCTCCTTCCAGCGGAAGCCGTCGACCATGCTGCTGGTGCCGGGCAGCATCCCGAGCCCGAAGACGAAGATCGCTGTCAGCAAGACGGCGCTGGCGAAGGGCGGGATCGAGGTGGTGAGGATCGAGAGAAGCGAGATGCCGCGGTCGAGCCCCGAGCCCTCGCGCATGCCGGCGATGACGCCGAGCGACAGCGACAGCGGCACCAGGACGGCGAAGAAGGCCCCGGCGAGGATCGCCGAGGCGCCGACGCGGGACCACAGCACGGTCGAGACCGGGGCGTTGTAGAGCCGTGACTTGCCGAACTCGCCGGTGACGCAGCGCCTGACCCAGTCGAGGAAGCGCACCAGCATCGGCTCGTTGTAGCCGTTGGCGGCGAGCCAGAGGTCGCGCTGCTCGCGTGTCGAATATTGACCGAGCGCGTCGGCGGCGACGGTCTCGGGCGAGATCTCGAAAATGAGGAACAGGACGACCGAGACCAGCGCGATCGACACGATCGAATTGAACAGGCGTTGAGCGATCAGCCGCGCCATATCTGAAGCGCGTCCCCCTTCACGTTCGCGATCGGAAACCCCGTGGCGATGTTACAGCAGGTGTTTCCCCCGGGTCAGCCAAATGCGACGAGGCAATGTCGGAATCGAACAGGCTGTAGGGCGGTGACGAGGGGAGACGCGGAACGTCGCCTACCGACCATCAAGCGTCGTGTTTGATCCATTTTCTGAGGCGGTGCCGGACGACGCTTTTCCGATCAGAACGGAGAGGGCGGCCGGGTGTCGGTCGCTCCCGGTTGTCTGAGTCTGGGGAGAGGCCGACATGTCCGGGGATCGTGAGCACCCATACGTTCCGAAACTGAAGACGCTGTTTGCCGACGGCAAATGCGACCGGCGCGAGTTCCTGAGGACGGCGACGCTGCTCGGCGTCAGCGCGTCGGCCGCTTACGCCTTCGCCGGCAAGATCGACCGGGGATCTGCGATCCCGTCGGCGCTGGCCCAGGGCGCGCCAAAGAAGGGCGGCTCTCTTCGTCTCTGCGCGCGCGTCCGCGAGACCGCGCATCTTCATCGCACCGGCAACGTGCCGACCAGCAACCTCGCCCGCCAGATGGTCGAGTACTTGGCCAACACCGGCCCCGACAACGTCACGCGCCCGATGCTGCTGGAGAGCTGGCAGCCGAGCGGAGACCTCAAGACCTGGACCCTGAAGATCCGGAAGGACGTGAAGTGGCGGAAGGGCGGCGTGCTCACCGCCGACCAGGTGATCTGGAACATCAAGAGCGTGCTCGACCCGAAGACCGGCTCCTCGGTCCTGGGCCTGATGAAGGGCTACATGACCGTCGACGTTCCGACCGACGAGAAGGACGCCGCCGGCAAGCCGAAGATGTCGTCCCAGCTCTGGGACGCCAACGCGATCGAGAAGGTCGACGACTTCACCGTCCGCCTGAACCTGCGCGTGCCGCAACTCGCGGTGCCGGAGCACTTCTTTCACTATCCCTTCTTCATGGCCGACCCGGCCGAGGGCGGCAAGCTCGGCGTCGGCATGAACGGCACCGGCCCATTCGAGATGGTGGAATACGAGATCAGCAAGCGCGCGGTGCTGAAGGCGCGGAAGGATTACTGGGGCAAGGGGCCGTATCTGGATGAGGTGATCTTCGTCGATCTCGGTGACGACCCGGCTGCCGAGGTCGCGGCGATGGCATCGAAGCAGGTGCACTCGATCGTCGCCACCAACCCGTCCCAGCTTCCGATCCTGAAGCGGCTGCCGGATCTCGAGTTCTACTCGGTCGGCACCGGCGCCACCGTCCATGCCCGCGCCTATCCGGTGAAGCCGTTCGACGACAACCGCATCCTCAAGGCGATGCGACATGCCACCGACAACGACAAGGTGGCGGAGATCACCTTCGGCGACATCGGCTCGCGGGCCGAGCATCACCACGTGGCGCCGGTGCACCCGGAATACGCCCCGATGCCGGCGTTCAAGCACGACAAGGAACTGGCGAAGAAGATCCTGGCCGAGGCGGGATATCCGAACGGGATCGAGATCGCGGTCCCGCTCACCGTCTCCAACAACTGGACCAAGGACGTCGCCACCGTGATGGTCCAGCAATGGGCCGAGGTAGGGATCAAGGTGAAGATGGAGGTGCTGCCCTCGCCGGAGTGGAACAAGGTGTGGAACACCGCCCCGTTCGCCTGCGGCGACTGGTCACACCGGCCGCTCGGCATCATGTGCCTGGCGCTGGCATACCGGACCGGCGTTCCCTGGAACGAGTCGGGCTTCTCCAACGCCGAGTTCGACAAGGTGCTGGACCTGGCCGAGTCGACGGCCGACGTCGAGAAGCGGCGCGGCCACGTCAAGCGTCTGCAGGAGATCCTTCAGAACGACGGGCCGCTGGTGCAGCCGCTGTTCCGCAAGGTCTTCACCTACTGCGACAAGAGGATGAAGGGCTTCACCATGCACCCGACCCAGTACATCGAGTGCAACGAGATCTGGCTCGACGCCTGATCTGAGCCTGGCGCGCGCGGAGGCTCCTGTGGGGCCTCCG
>CAMDFP010000218.1 GCA_945897335.1 Asaia bogorensis
TGCGACATGGCCAACCAGACTACCAAGCGTGCCATCGACACGCTGCGAGCGGTCGGCACCGCGACGGTCATCGCCTCGGGCAATGACGGCTACGTCAACGCCATCAGCGAACCCGGCTGCATTTCCTCGGCGATCTCGGTCGGCAACACCACCGGCGCTGACAAGATCTACATGCCGTCCAACATCGCGAGCTTCATCACCCTGATGGCGCCCGGCGCGTCGATCCGCTCGGCCGCGCTCAACGGCAGCTATACCTATGCGACCGGCACCTCGATGGCGACGCCGCATGTCGCCGGCGCGCTCGCCGTTCTGCGCCAGGCCAACCCGTCCGCCAGCGTCGGCGACCTGATCGCCGCGCTTCGCAACGGCGGCCGCGCGCTCACCGTGACCGTCGCCGGCTCGGGCCAGACCTATAACTTTGCGGTGAAGCGCCTCGACGTGGCGGGCGCGGTCGCTGCCGTCTGTTCGACCTGCATCAGCCCGGCAACCGGCTGGTGGTGGAACCCGGCCGAGCCCGGCCGAGGCTTCTCGCTTGAGACCCGCCAGGGCCGCTTCTACTTCGCCTCGTTCCTCTACGACACCGACGGCTCGCCGCTGTGGTTCGTCGCCAACGGCGCGCAGACCGGCACCACGCTGACCGGCACGCTGGCCAAGTTCGGCTCTGGCCAGACGCTGGCCGGCGCCTATCACGAGCCGCAGCTCGTGGGCACCGCCGGCACGGCGACGCTCTCGTTCAATTCGTCGACGACCGGCAATCTCAGCTGGCCCGGCGGCAACCTCGCCATCCAGCGTTTCCCCATCGACGGCCAGACCGTCCATGCCCCCCAGGGCGGAGCGCCCGAGACCGGCTGGTACTGGAACGCTAACGAGTCCGGGACCGGCTGGTTCTTCGAGGTCCAGGGCTCCAACCTGTTCCTGGCGGGCTACCTCTACGACGGTGCCGGCCGGCCGGTCTGGTACGTCGCTAGCGGCGCGATGACCAGCGCCACCGCCTTCGACGGCGACCTGCAGCTCTATGCCGGCGGCCAGACCATGACCGGCGGCTACCGCACGCCGACCTCCACGTCGGCGATCGGGCGGATCTCGGTCCGCTTTAGCAACTCGACAGCAGCGATGCTGACCTTGCCGCAGGGACGGACGATCGCGCTCAGCCGGTTCTCGAATTTCTAGGTGGTTTTTTCAGGCTGGATGCAATGCCGCCCGGATCGCCCGGGCGAGATCGTCCCGGTTGTAGGGCTTAGAGAGCAGGGGAAGATCGGTCCCGCGCTCTCCGGCGGCCTCGGGTTGCTGGCCGGGGAAGCCCGACGTCAGCAGTACCTTGAGATCCGGGTGCCGCTCGATCGCAGCCCGGGCCAGCTTGTATCCGTCCATCCCGCCTGGCATGACGATGTCGGTAAACAACAAGTCGATCGCCTGGCCCGGTCGTTCCAGGATCGCAAGCGCGTCCCAGCCTCTTCCGGCTTCGAGCACTCGATAGCCGAGGCCGGCAAGCTGGGCCGCCACGATTTGCCGGACCCCCTCGTTGTCTTCGACCATCAGCACGGTCTCGCTACCTCCTGCGGGCTTTGCCGGCTCGCCGGCTGCCGGTGCCCTCGTCGCGTGCTGCTCCGCCACGCGCGGCAGATAGATCCGCACCGTAGTCCCCCGGCCGATCTCGCTCCGGATCTCGACATGCCCGGCTGATTGCTTCACGAACCCGTGCACCATGCTTAGGCCGAGGCCCGTTCCTTTCCCGACCTCCTTGGTCGTGAAGAACGGCTCAAAAGCCTTTCCCAGCGCTTCTGGCGTCATCCCGGTCCCGGTGTCGGAGACCTCGATCGCGACATAGTGTCCATCTGCGACCTCCGGGTGCAGCGCCGCGTAGTCCTTGTCCAGGTCGACGTCGCGCACGGAGATCGTCAGCGTGCCGCCTTGTGGCATCGCATCGCGCGCATTGTTCGCGAGGTTGATGATGCAGGCGCTGAGCTGCGCCTCGTCGACCAGGACGGACGACGTTCCCGGCTGTCTGCTGAGCTTGATTTCGATGGCTTCGCCGAGGGTTTGGTCAATCAGACGCACGCATTCGGCGATGAACTCGCCGATATCGATGATCCTGGGTCTGAGCGGCTGGCGGCGCGCGAAGGCGAGCAGGCTCCGAGTCAGCTCGGCGCTGTGCTTCGCCGCGTACAATGCCGCCTCGATAAGCTTCCGCGCGGCAGGGTCGGTCGCCACGTGTTCGTTGAGCAGGGAGAGATTGCCCATGATCACGCCGAGCTGGTTGTTGAAGTCGTGCGCGATGCCGCCGGTCAACTGACCGATCGACTCCATCTTCCGCGACTGGAGCAGCTGTTCCTCGGCGAACTTGATCTCGGTCACGTCGACATGGATCGCGATCACGCGTCCGGCCGACGTGCGTCGCGCATGGCTGCGTATCCACCGCCGCGTCGTCAGAAGATCGACCGTGGCCCGGTCCGGCGTATCCGGAAGATTCATCTGCCGATCGACCCAGTCGTCGATGGCGACATGTCCTTCGGCCACCTCGACGGGAACCGCACCTTTGCGGACGAGCTCCTGGCGATCCATGCCGCGACCGAGCAGGCCCTCGGGCAGGTCGAAGAGCCGCCGATAGGCCTCGTTCCAGAGCAGGAGACGGTTCTCGGCGTCGAACAAGGCGAAAGCCTCGGTCGTACCGGAGACATCGAGCCAATCCTGGCGCTCTGCTCGAATCTGCTGGAGGAGTTCGGTGTTGGCTTGCTTTGCTCTCAACGCCTCGATGAACGAGAAGTAGACAATCCGCGTCGAGGCGACCATGCCGAATGCCATGACCATCGCCAGCGCCGAGAGCGCGAAATAGACCGGCTCGCCTTGAAGGGCGAAATAGGCCGCCGGTGGAACCAGCGCGCCGAAAATGAAGAGCGTTGCCGCTAACGGAATCGCACCGAGAGTCGACGAAGCGCCGGCGGCCATTGCGCTGATAACGATGATCAGCGCCAGCTGCTGCACGCTCGGCACCGCCGGCAGGAAGATAGCGCCGCTGCCCCACAGCACGCCGGAACCGGCTGCCCAGACGGTAGCCCGTCGCGGGCCGCGGACGCTGACGCTGCGTCTTGGCGGCCTCGGGCCACGTCGCATTTCTCGATAGATCACCATCGCCGAAAGGCCGATCAGGGCGCCGGCCCACGCAGCGACCCAGGAATGGGGGGCGACCGGCCACAAGAGTGCGGCGACGAAGAGCGCGGTGGTCACGGTGACGAGGGCGTTCACGCGTGTCAGGCTGGCGAAGCTCGCCATCTGGGCGGCACGAACTTCGCCAGCGTCGGGCAATCCCTCCCGCGAGATATTAAACAAGTTCAAATGCATGTCTGTCGGTTGCGTCTCACTCTTGACTCGGCGGTGCTGCTCGCCTCATGCCCCCGGCAGAGATCGAAAGTCCCCGCTCTCAAGGCTGGTTGCACTCACGCGGGCCGAAGGCAGTCGGCGGGATGCGCTCCAGATGTAAACTCGGGCGACAATTCCCCAAGCAGGCTAGGAGTTTTTTCTTAGGAGCAGGGTAGCCGCCGGGCGGGGCCTGGGCAATCTCCATCACGGCGTAAGAGGATGCCGGCTGAGGTTGCCCTTGAGCAGGACCGCTACAGACGCCGACGGGACCGGTTGTTGCCGGTACAACTGATATTCATTCACCTCGATTGGCCGAGCCATCCGGGAAATGCTGGATCAGCCGACCGTCGTCGAATATGCGCCACGGCCGACCGCGATCATGCGGCCGGCCGTGTCTCTGATCTCGACGTCGACCACGCCGATGGTGCGGCCGCGCTTGACCGTGCGCGCGGTGGCCAACAGGTCGCCCTCGGCCGGGCGGAGGTAGTCGATGCGGAGATCGATGGTCGGCACGCCGCCGCCGAGGCTGACGGCCAGGGCATAGTCGCCGGCGATGTCGGCGAGCGCGGCGATGACTCCGCCATGGATCTGCTTCGAATCCGGCGAGCGCTCGAAGCCGGGTTTGAACGGCAGGCGCACCGTCGCCGTTCCGGCTGCGGGATCGCCCTCCACCAGCTCGACCCCGAGCCAGGCATGGAAGGGCGGCGTCCGGATCGAGTGTTGCAGCTTGACGACGACGTCGGTCATGGCACCAGCAGCACCTTGCCGAACACTGCGCGCTGCTCCAGAAGCCATTCGCCGTCGCGGCCCTGGGACAGCGGCAGCACATGGCTGATGACCGGCTTGATGCGGCCGGTGGCGACATAGTCGAGGAGGGTGGCGATGTCCTCCTTGGTCCAGCCGTTGCAACCCATCACGTCGATCTCGCGCACCCAGATGTAGCGAAGATCTTCGGCGGGGTCGTAGCCGGCCGTCGCCCCACAGGTGAGGATGCGTCCGCCCTTGCGCAGCGTCTTGAGGGAGGGAATCCAGGTGTCGCCGCCGGTATAGTTGACGACGACGTCGACCCCCTTCTTGCCGCTGATGCGCCAGGCCTCCTTGCTGAAGTCCTGGGTCTTGTAGTTGACGAGGTGATCGGCGCCGAGCTCGCGCAGCTTCAGCAATTTGTCGTCGCTGCCGGCGGCCGCGATCACCTCGGCTCCGATCATCTTGGCGAGCTGCACGCAGGCGGTGCCGACGCCGCCCGAGGCGCCGAGGATCAGGATCTTCTCGCCGGCCTGGAGCCGGCCGCGCGTCACCAGCATGCGGAGCGCGGTGCCGTAGGCGACGGGGAGGGCGGCGGCGGCTTCGAAGCCGACCCCGTCGGGTATGGGGACAAGGTTCTCCTCGGGCACGCGGGCGAATTCGGCCATGCCGCCCGGGATCTCCTCACCCATCATGCCGTCGGCGGTGACCGGCTGGACCACGACGCGGTCGCCCAGCTTCCATCCGCGCACATCCGCTCCGAGCTGCGCGATCTCGCCCGCGATGTCGCCGCCGGAGATGAACGGCATCGGCACCGGCAGGCCGGGCATGCCCCTTCGCACGAAGATGTCGAGATGGTTGAGGCCGCAGGCGCGCACCCGGACGATGACGTCGGTCGGCCGTGGGACCGGATCCGGCCAGTCGTCATAGACCAGGTTCTCGAGCCCGCCCTGGGCCTTGATCACCATCGCCTTCATGTCGAGCCGTCCCCCCGGAAGCCGAACGAGGGGGCCAGAATAGGCGAGATTCGGTCCCCGGCAACTGGCCGCAACATGGGCGAGATCAGGGTGCGCCGGCTGCCGGTGCTGAACCGCGACAAGCGCCTGGTCGGCATCTTCTTCTCGCTTGGCGATCTGGCGACCAGCGGCAGGGTGGTCGAGAGCGGCAATGCGCTCTCCGGCATCTCGCGGCCTGGCGGAGACCATTCGCAAGGGCATTGAGGGCAGGGTCGCTGGCTCCCGGGGAGGGATTCGAACCCCCGACCAAGCGGTTAACAGCCGCTTGCTCTACCGCTGAGCTACCCGGGAAAGGTTCCTAGCGAACGCGCGGGCTTATAGCAGCGGCGCCGGGACCCGCAAAACTGTATTTTCTGCCGGATCAGGTCTTGGGCTTGGCCTTGTGGGCGACGATCGCCTCCGCCAGGTCCCGATAGTTCTCGCAGCGCCCGCAGAGCCGCCCGAGCCGGTCGAGATTGGCCTCGGCGCGGACGGGGTCGCCGAGTTCGAGAAACAGCTCGCCTTGGTATTCGAGGGCGCCGAGATGGCTGGGATCGAGCCGCAGCGCCTCGGCATAGTAGATCAGCGCTTTGTCGCGCTGGCCGAGTTTGCGATGGCTGTAGCCGAGGTTGTTGAAGGCATCGGCGTTCTTGGGATCGTTGCCGACGACGTCGACCAGCAGCGGAATCGCAGCCGCATAGCGGCCGGCCTTCACCTCGACCATGGCGCGGCGATAGACCCGGTCGACGGTCGCGGCCGGCGCGGTCGTCGCCGTCCTGGGATCGGCGCCGCCGTCATTGGCGGCCACAGGTGGCACAAGCATCAGGCAGCCGGCGAGCAGGGCGAGGTGCGGGAAGGCGTGGCGCATGGCAGGGTCCTCCTGCCGACATCAACGCTGGGAGGCGCCAGTCTATTCCTCTATTCCTTCGGTATCGTCAGGAGGTGGAGGCCCGGGGCGGATTCGAACCGCCGTGGACGGATTTGCAGTCCGCTGCCTGGCCACTTGGCTACCGGGCCGCCGATCTTGACGCCAACGGCGTCCGAGCGGGCGCCGGACAATAGGTGGGGGGCAGGGGAGGGTCAAGCGGCCGACGTTGTCTCAGTTCCTGTGCATCGGTATAACTGTCGTTGACTGCATGCTGCATTGCGAAAGCGTCTACGGATCCCCCAGCCATGATCGACTTCTCCGCAGCCCGGCGCCACATGATCGACGGACAGCTGCGTCCGACGCGCGTGACCTCAGCGCCGCTGTTGGACGCGATGGCGGCGTTGCCGCGCGAGCGCTTCGTGCCGGCGTCGGTCCGCGGTATCGCCTATGTCGATGAGGATCTGCCGATCGGCGGCGGACGGTTCCTGATGGAGCCGTTGGTGCTGGCCCGCCTGATCCAGGCGGCGGCGCCTGGTCCGGACGACACCGTCCTCGATGTGGGTGCCGCGACCGGATATTCGAGCGCGGTTCTGGCCCACCTCTCCGCTTCGGTGGTCGCGGTCGAGGACGACAAGTCGCTGGCCGATCAGGCGGCGGAAACCCTGAAGGCGCTCGGGATCGAGAACGTGCAGGCGGTCGCCGGGCCGCTGAACGAGGGGTATCCGAAGCGGGCACCCTATGGCGTCATCCTCATTAACGGCGCCGTCGAGCACATCCCCGACGCGCTCCTCGCGCAGCTGGGCGAGGGCGGACGGCTCGCGGCCGTGATCGGCACCGGCCCGGTCGGCCGCGCCACCTTGCTGACCAAGCTCCGCGGCGTGGCCTCGCCCCGCATCCTGTTCGATGCCGGCGTCTCGCCGCTGAAAGGCTTCACCAAGGAAGCCGGATTCGTCTTCTAGGCAGGCAGGGCCACAGGACGGGCTCCGCGACGCCGTGGTATATGAACGCCCTTCGATACCGGATCATAAAATGTACAGACCGATCAGTATAATTTCTTTGCGGTCGGCCCTGGTGGTCACGCTTCTCGCGTCCGTCAGCCCGCTCGCCGCCTCCGCTGAGACGCTGGAGGAGGCGCTGGTCCAGGCCTACACCACCAATCCGACGCTGAACGCCCGCCGCGCCTCGCTCCGGGCCGTGGATGAAAATGTGCCGCAGGCGGTTGCCGGCTGGCGGCCGACGGTCAGGCTCACCGGGGCGCTGGGCAAGCGCGATGTCGAGACCGAGCAGTCGGGCCGCACCACGGTCGACGAGCGCCGGACGCCGGGGTCGGCCGCCGTCACCCTGACCCAGCCGCTGTACCAGGGCGGTCGCACGCTCGCCGGGACCCAGCGTGCCGAGGCACAGATCCAGGCCGAGCGCGCCCGCCTGATGGCTTCCGAGCAGACGGTCTTCCTCAGCGTGGCGACCTTCTACGCCAACGTCTTGCGCGACCAGGCCACGGTCGAGCTTCGCGCCAACAACGAGCAGCGGCTCCGCCGGCAGCTTGAGGCCACCCGCGATCGGTTCCGGGTCGGCGAGGTGACGCGGACGGACGTCGCCCAGGCGGAATCGCGCCTGTCGCGGTCCACTGCCGACCGCATCCTGGCGGAAGGCAACCTGACGGTCTCCCGCGCCTCGTATGAACGCTTTGTCGGCAAGCCACCGGAGGCGCTGCTCGAGCCGACCCTTCCGATAACCCTTCCGAATGATGCTCGGGATGCGGCGTCCGCCGCCGCCAACAACAACCCGAACATCGTCGCCGCCCAGTTCGAGGAGGCCGCGCAGCGCCTTCGCATCAAGGAGACGCAGGGCGAGCTTCTGCCGGATGTCAACCTGGTCGTCGACTACACCCGCACCAACGACGCCAGCGCGCGCGACCAGAAGACCTGGGCCTATGGTGCGCAGGCGCAGGTGTCCATGCCGCTCTACGAGGCCGGCAGCGTCACCAGCCGCGTCCGTCAGGCGCGCGAGACCGCGACCCAGCGACGGATCGAGATCGAGGACTCGCGCCGTCAGGCGATTTCCGATGCCACCAGCTCGTTCGAGTCGCTCGAGACCGCTAAGGCCGGCCTCGCCTCGCTCGAGCAGGAGATCCGGGCGGCGACCATCGCGCTCGAAGGCGTCCAGCAGGAAGCCAATGTCGGCTCCCGGACCGTCCTCGACGTGCTGGACTCCGAGCAGGAACTCCTCGATGCCCAGGTCCGGCAGGTGATAGCCAAGCGTGACGCCATGGTCGCGACCTATCAGGTTCTCTCAGCCATAGGTCGTCTGACGGCCAAGGATCTCGGGCTCCAGGTTCAACTTTACGACTACGATGCCAACTATCAGCGCGTCCGCAACAAGTGGTGGGACTTGCCCGACGCCCTTCGGTGACTTCGGCAAAAGTGTTATAGCGTTCGGCAAGCCTTTGATTTAGGCTGGCCTGCCGGCTGTTCTCGACTGGAACCGATGAGCGATCCGAAGACCCAAGAACCGTCAATGGAGGAGATTCTTGCGTCTATCAGACGCATCATCTCCGAAGACGGCACCCCCGACGACCAGGCCGCCGCCCCGGCGGCACCCGCAGCTGCC
>CAMDFP010000219.1 GCA_945897335.1 Asaia bogorensis
GTCGCCTTGCCGGCCAGCGGCTGCATCGGCTGGCAGGCCTGCTTCTGGCGCTTCAGCTCGTCGCAGAGCGACTTGGCCTGGACGGGCGAGAGGTTCTGCAGACGGGCCCGGAAGCGCTTGCCCTCGGCGGTCTTCACCGCCGCGATGTCGCTGGCCGCGGTCGAGGTTGATTTCGGGGCGAGGCGGAAGGCGTCGGCGATGGCGCGCTCGGCCTGGATCTGGGTCTTGAAGATGCCGACCTGTACCGACCATGCGCGGCCGCCGGCGGCCTCGATTGCCTGGCGCTCGAGCTCCTCGGCCGAGGGGCCGGGCTTCGCCTTGGCCTTCGTCGGCGCCGCCTTGGACAGGGCTTCGGCCTTCGTCGGCTTCTTCTGCTGGTCGGCGACGCGAACCAGCGGCGTGTCGGCGTCCGGCTGGCGCGGGCCGCGGATGCCGAGATTGCCGAAGGCTTCGTCCAGCAGCGACACCATGTGCGCGTCGCGGGCGCGGCCGCTGGACCCGCCGAAGACCACGCCGATTACGCGGCGGCCGTCGCGCTGGGCCGAGGCCACCAGATTGAAGCCCGAGGAATTGATGAAGCCGGTCTTGATGCCGTCGACGCCGTCATAGGCGCCGAGCAGGCGGTTGTGATTGTGATGGACCTGGCCGCGAAAGACGAACTCGGTGGTCGCGAAGTAGCGGTACTGGCGCGGATGGTCGCGCAGCATGGCCAGCGCCAGGACCGCCATGTCGCGGGCGCTGGTCACTTGGCGGGGATCGGGGAGGCCGGAGGCGTTGACGAAGGTGGTGTGCGCCATGCCGAGCGAGCGCGCCCGCTGGGTCATGCGCTGGCCGAAGCCTTCCTCGCTTCCCGCCATCGCCTCGGCCAGCACCACCGCGGCGTCGTTGGCCGACTTGGTGACGAGCGCGAGAATCGCCTGCTCGACCGTGAGGCTGTCGCCGGGCCTGAGCCCGAGCTTGGAGGGCGTCATCGCCGCGGCATGCGCCGAGGTCCGAACTTGCTGCTGCAGGGTAAGCCGGCCCTGCTTCAGCGCGTCGAAGGTCATGTAGAGCGTCATGATCTTAGTCAGCGATGCCGGGTGCAGCACCTGGTCGGCATTGCTCGCCGCCAGCACCCTGCCGGATTCCGCATCGACCATGATCGAGGCGTAGCGCTCGTCGGCGGTGAAGGCGGGAAGGATGGCAGAAGAGGCCGGGAACGCCAGCAGCAGGAGAGCTGCCAGGCTCAGGGCCAAAGTCCTAAGACGTCTTATCCCGTCCGACCGCATCGCCGTCTCCAGCAAAATTCCCTTGGACGGTCACCGTTATGCCACAGCGTTGTTTCTGACGTTAGAAAAATCCTATAAGGCCATGTTTTTAAATGATATTCATGAGGTACTAGAGTACGGATTGTGGCGAAGTCGAGGCGAATCAACAAGTTAGGCGAGACTCCGCGCCGGCTCGAAAATGACCATTATTTTAGATGCAGATGCGATATTGCACTGCACAATCTTCCTTGACACCGTCGGGGGATCGCCTATTTAAAGCGCATGCTGCAGTGCAGCACAAAACAACCCGCGCCGGCCGCCGCCGGCCATTCCGTGAAGGAGACTCCCATGAACCAGAAGACCCAGAAGCCTTCCGCGAAGGACGCGTTCCAGGCCGCCGAGACCGTCAAGGAGACCGTGGAGACCGTCGTCAAGGCCGGCACCGCCGCCGCCAAGGCTTCCTACGAGCAGGCGATGGAAATGACCAAGAGCAACGTCGAGAAGGCCTCGCAGAACTTCTTCAAGGGCTACGGCGAACTCGCCAACCTCGGCAAGCAGAACCTGGAGGCGTTCGTCCAGTCCTCGACCGTCGTCGTCAAGGGCGCCGAGACCTTCGGCAAGGAGTGGATGGGCTTCGCCCAGGCCGCCGTCGAGCAGAACGTCGCCGCGATCCAGAGCCTTGTCGCCGCCAAGACCCTGAAGGAGGTCGTCGAGCTCCAGAACGACTGGGCGAAGAAGACCTTCGACACCGCCGTCGCCGAGAGTGCCAAGCTGTCGGAGATGGGCGTCAAGACCGCCAACGACGCCTTCGAGCCGATCAAGGCTCGCGTGAACGTGAGCGTCGAGAAGCTGTTCAAGCCGGTCGCCGCGTAACGCTTTCCCTCAAGGGATTCGCGCCGTTGACGGCCCGGCAGGGTTCTCCTGCCGGGCCGTTTGCTTTTTGGCGACCCGATGCCCATCTGAGTAGGCCTCTGCCGCACCCGGACTTTCGCCATCTTCTCCACCGACACTTCGGTCCAACCCTTCCCCTCCTGGTTCCACGACCCTATGATTTCCTCTGATCCGATCGTCTCCAGGAACTGCGTATCGTGAGCGACCCGACCATCGGCAACGGCAAGGGAACGAACGGCGGTCAGCAGACCGGCGTCGTGGTCAAGGCCAAGCCCAAGACCAAGAAGCCGTCGATGTACAAGGTCTTGATGTTGAACGACGACTACACGCCGATGGAGTTCGTCGTCCATGTGCTCGAGCGCTTCTTCTCGAAGACGCGCGAAGAGGCGACAAGGATCATGCTCCACGTGCATCACCGCGGCGTCGGCATTTGCGGGGTCTTTACCTACGAGGTGGCCGAGACCAAGGTCACCCAGGTGATGGACTTCGCCCGTCAGCACCAGCATCCGCTGCAGTGCACGCTCGAGAAGGACTAGGAGGGCTTACGTGGGCATGCTGTCGCGCAACCTCGAGAAGTCGCTCCACCGCGCTCTCGCGCTCGCCAACGAGCGCCGGCACGAATACGCCACTCTCGAACACCTGCTTCTCTCCCTGACCGAAGACCAGGACGCCATCGCCGTGCTGCGCGCCTGCGGGGTCGAGGTCGAGAAGCTGCGCCGCGATCTCGCGGGATACATCGACAACGAGCTCCAGGCGCTCGTCTCCAAGCGCGGCGAGGAGGCGAAGCCGACCGCGGGATTCCAGCGCGTGGTCCAGCGCGCGGTGATCCACGTCCAGTCCTCGGGCCACAGCGAAGTGACCGGCGCCAACGTGCTGGTGGCGCTGTTCTCCGAGCGCGAGAGCCACGCCGTCTATTTCCTGCAAGAGCAGGACATGTCGCGCTTCGATGCGGTGAACTACATCTCCCACGGCATCGCCAAGGTCGCCGGCCGCACCGAGCAGAAGACCGTCCGCGGCGCCGACGAGGAGCAGCCGCAGCAGGAGAAGCAGAACAAGAAGGGCTCGGACGCGCTCGAATCCTACTGCGTCAACCTCAACCGCAAGGCCGCAGCCGGCAAGATCGATCCCCTGATCGGCCGCGCCGACGAGGTAGAGCGCACCATCCAGATCCTCTGCCGTCGTACCAAGAACAACCCGCTCTATGTCGGCGATCCCGGCGTCGGCAAGACCGCCATCGCCGAGGGACTGGCGCGCCGCATCGTCCAGGGCGAGGTGCCGGAGGTTCTCCGGGATTCGGTGATCTTCTCGCTCGACATGGGCTCGCTGCTCGCCGGCACGCGCTATCGCGGCGATTTCGAGGAGCGCCTGAAGGCGGTGATCACCGAGCTCGAGGCGCAGGACAAGGCGATCCTCTTCATCGACGAGATCCATACAGTGATCGGCGCCGGCGCGACCTCGGGCGGCGCCATGGACGCGTCCAACCTGCTGAAGCCGGCGCTGGCTTCGGGCACGCTTCGCTGCATCGGCTCGACGACCTACAAAGAGTACCGGAACTATTTCGAGAAGGACCGCGCGCTGGTCCGTCGCTTCCAGAAGATCGACGTCAACGAGCCGTCGGTCGAGGACTCGATCAAGATCCTCCAGGGGCTCCGCCCCTACTACGAAGAGCACCACAAGGTCCGCTACACCGCCGAGGCGATCAAGTCGGCGGTGGAGCTGGCGGCCCGCTACATCAACGACCGCAAGCTGCCGGACAAGGCTATCGACGTCATCGACGAGGTCGGCGCCGCGCAGATGCTGCAGCCGCCGTCCAAGCGCCGGAAGACCATCGGAGTGAAGGAGGTCGAGGCGATCGTCGCCAAGATCGCCCGCATTCCCCCGAAGAGCGTCTCGGCCGACGACAAGGCCGTGCTGAAGGATCTCGAACGCGACCTCCGCACCGTGGTCTTCGGCCAGGACAAGGCGATCGAGGCCCTCTCGGCCGCGATCAAGCTGTCGCGGGCCGGGCTTCGCGAGCCGGAGAAGCCGATCGGCTGCTACCTGTTCTCTGGGCCCACCGGCGTCGGCAAGACCGAGGTCGCCCGCCAGCTGGCCAAGGTGCTGGGCATCGAGCTCACCCGCTTCGACATGTCGGAATACATGGAGCGCCATTCGGTCAGCCGGCTGCTCGGCGCGCCGCCGGGATATGTCGGCTTCGACCAGGGCGGCCTCCTCACCGACGCGATCGACCAGCATCCGCACTGCGTGCTGCTGCTGGACGAGATCGAGAAGGCGCATCAGGACCTGTTCAACATCCTGCTGCAGGTGATGGACCACGGGAAGCTGACCGACCACAACGGCAAGGCGGTCGACTTCCGCAACGTCATCCTGATCATGACCACCAACGCCGGCGCTGCAGACTTGGTGAAGGCGCCGATCGGCTTCGAGCGTTCGCACCGCATCGGCGAGGACACCGAGGCGATCAACCGCCTGTTCACGCCCGAGTTCAGGAATCGCCTCGATGCCATCATCGGCTTCGCTGCGCTCACTTCGGAGACCGTCAGCAAGGTGGTCGACAAGTTCGTCTCCCAGCTGGAAGCCCAGCTCGGCGAGCGCAACGTCGAGATCGAGCTGACCGAGGCCGCCAAGGGTTGGCTCGCCGAGAAGGGCTACGATCCCCAGTTCGGCGCTCGTCCGCTCGGCCGCATCATCCAGGAGCATGTAAAGAAGGCGCTGGCCGAGGAGCTGCTGTTCGGCAAGCTCTCGAACGGAGGGCGCGTCCGCGTCGACTTCGACGGCGAGAAGCTGGTGTTCGACTATCCGGCTCCGCCGGCCCCGCGCGAGGAGCCGAAGGTTCCCGCACTGGTCGAGTAGCCTCTTCGCGAGGACGAGTAGCCTCTTCGCGAGGACGAGTCGCAGAAAAGATAAGGCCCGCTCCTCACGGAGCGGGCCTTAGTCACGACTGGAGGACGACTTGGATCAGGCGGCCTGGTCGGTCTCGTCGATGAGATCGGCCTCGGCGGCGCCGGCGATCTGACGGATCAGGTCGCAGAGGCGACGACGGACGGCGACATCCTGGATCCGGTAATAGGCGCGAACGAGTTCGAGGGTCTCGCGCTTGTTCAGCGGATCGGCGCTCGCCTTCATCGAGTCGGGCATCTCGCGCACCGGCACCGGCTGGGTGTCGGGCTCGAGGCCTTCGAAGAAGTAGGTGATCGGAACGCCGAGCACGCGCGACAGCTCCCAAAGCCGGCTCGCGCCGACCCGGTTGAAGCCGCGCTCGTACTTCTGGACCTGCTGGAAGGTGAGGCCGAGGGCCTCTCCAAGCTGGGTCTGGCTCATTCCCAGCAAGGTGCGCCGCTGGCGGACCCGAAGGCCGACATGGGCGTCGACCGAACTGGCTCCGCGGGGGTTGTGATGGTCGCTCTTTGCCGACTTCGCGGCAGCTTTCCTCGGCATAGCGAGACTCCTGGTTTCACGTGCTTTTCACGCGGGATTCTTGGAGGTTTTGACCTCTTCTGTCACAATTTGGGGCCGTGCGCGACCCGAAACAATACCAGCATCGGTCATTCCCAAACAATTTTCAATAATTTTACCGCAAACTCTAAACGATGATCATGAGAAGCAATCTCGCCTCTGGTTGACGTTAACTCTCTAGAGAATTGAAAGTAACGCCCGTAAATCAAACCGTCATTATGCGAGAGCGTCAAACAGCTCGCCTCACATTCTCGTGATCATCGTCGGCGTTCTGGGCTTAGCTCCTTCTCGAGATACTGACTGTATTTCGACATGGTGAAGCAGAAGACGAAGTAGACGGCCGCGGCGAAGAAATACGCCTCGGTCGAGAAGCCGAGCCACAATGGATCGGCCAGCGGGGCCCGGACCGAAAAGAGGAAGTCGAAAAGTCCGACGATGATGATCAGCGTCGTGTCCTTGAAGAAGCCGATGAACGTGCCGACCAGGGGCGGGATCACCATCTTGAGGGCCTGGGGCAGCACGATCAGCCGCATCGACTGCCAGTAGGTGAGGCCGAGGGAGTCGGACGCCTCGTACTGGCCGCGCGGGATCCCTTGCAGGCCGGCGCGCACCACCTCCGCCAGATAGGCCGCGGCGAACAGGATGACCGCGACCTGGGCCCGGAGCAGCTTGTCCATGGTGGTGCCCGCCGGGAGGAACAGCGGCAGGATCACCGAGGCCATGAACAGGAGCGAAATCAGCGGCACGCCGCGGATGAGCTCGATGTAGCAGACCGACAGCATGCGGATCAGCGGCATGGTCGACCGACGACCGAGCGCCAGCACGATCGCCAGCGGAAACGCCAGCACCAGGCCGAACAGCGACAGCAGAAGGGTGACCGGCAGGCCGCTCCAGCGGTTGGTGGGCACGGGTGCCAGGCCGAACACGCCGCCCGCCATCAGGATCAGCAGCACCGGCACCGTCACCGCCCAGGCGTAGAGCAGCTCCTTCCGCCACAGGGCCTTGAACATCGAGGCGACGACCATAGTGACGAACAGACCCATCATAAGAGTCGGGCGCCACAGCTCCTCGGCCGGATAGACGCCGAAGATCATCACCCGCCACTTCTCGCCGAGGAAGGCCCAGCAAGCGCCCGCCGACTTCCGACAGTCCTGCGCCGTGCCGGAGAAGGTCGCGTCCAGGATCAGCCAGTTGACCGCCTTCGGAATGAACCAGGCGAGGATGAGAATGCAGGCGACCGAGATCGCGCCGTTGAGCGGAGTGCCGAAGAGGGCGCGCCAGGTCCTGAGCGCCAGGCCGCCCTGCTGCGACGGCGGCGGGCCGACCAGGTTCTTCGCCGAGGAGAAATCGGTGGCGATCTGGGTCATGGGTTTCTGGCCTCCGCCTCGATCACCGCTCGAGGAGCGCGATCTTCTTGTTGTACCAGTTCATGAATGCCGAGATGAGCAGGCTCAGGGTCAGATAGACCGACATGAAGATGGCGATCGCCTCGATCGGCTGCCCGGTCTGGTTCATCGTCGTGTTGGCGACGCTCACCAGGTCCGGATACCCGACCGCGATCGCGAGCGATGAGTTCTTGGTGTAGTTGAGATAGGTCGACGTCATCGGCGGCACGATGATGCGCAGCGCCTGCGGCAGCACGATGAGCGTGAGGATGCGCGGGCGCTTGAGGCCGATGGCCGATGCCGCTTCCCACTGCCCATGCCCGACCGACTGGATGCCGGCGCGGACGATTTCGGCGACGAAGGCCGAGGTATAGACGGTGAGGCCGATCAGGAGAGCCGCGAACTCGGGCGACAGCGTCATGCCGCCGGAGAAATTGAAGCCTTTGAGCTCCGGCATGTCGAGCTCGACCTTGGCGCCGACGACGAAACCGATGAAGAGGGGCAAGCCGACGATCAGGCCGAGGGCCGCGGGCAGCACGCGGGTGCGCTCGCCGGTCGCCTCCTGTTTCAACCGGGCCCGCCGCATCAGCCAGACCGTTCCGGCGACGCCGAGCGCGAAGGCGGCGGCCACCCACCAGTGGCTGTCGTCGAGTACGAGGCCAGGCACCTTGATGCCGCGGTTGGAGAGGAAGACGCCCTCGATCGGGTTCGCCGCCTGCCTGGGCTGCGGCAGCGAGATCACCATCGCGTACCAGAAGAACAGCTGAAGCAGCAGCGGGATGTTGCGGATGACCTCGATGTAGGCGCTCATCAGGCGCGCCAGCAGCGGGTTCTTGGTCAGCCTGAGAATGCCGAGGAAGGTGCCGAGGAAGGTCGTCAGGACGCAGCCGACGACGGCCACCTTGATCGTGTTGAGGAAGCCGACCATGAGGGCGCGGCCATAGGTGTCGGCGGGCGAATAGTCGATGACGCTCTCGCCGATGCCGAAGCTGGCCTCCCGGCCGAGGAAGCCGAAGCCGGTCGCGATGCCCGCGCGGGCGAGGTTGGTGATGGCGTTGGAGGCGAACCATCCGGCAATTGCGAGGACGGCGAGAACGACCGCGACCTGGTAGAGGAGCGAGCGGACGTGCTGGTCGTTCCACCAGGCGCCGCCACGCCTGAGGCGCTGGCCCACCTGGTCGGCATAGGCGGCAGCCCCCGAGCGGGGTGCTTCGATCTGGCTCATGTGCTGGTCCTCCCGCTCGTGTGGAGCGCGGGGATGAAGGCCGAACCGCCCCGCGCACCCTGGCGAGGAGCCGGGGGCGCGAGGCGGTTCGAAGGCTTCAGAGCGGGCTCTCCGCTGGGATCAGCGCGCCGGGGGCGCGTACATCAGCCCGCCGCGGGTCCACAGGTCGTTGACGCCGCGCTCGAGCTGGAGCGGGGTCTTCGGGCCGAGGTGACGCTCGTAGATCTCGCCGAAGTTGCCGACGGCCTTGACCACGTTGAACGCCCACTTCTCGTCGAGGCCGAGAGCGGCGCCGTTGCCGGGGGTCA
>CAMDFP010000220.1 GCA_945897335.1 Asaia bogorensis
GATCAGGAAGGCCAGCGAGCCGACGCCGAGAGGCGTGCCGGAAAGCGCATCCTGGATGAAGCCGAGGCCGAAGGCGGCCAGCGGCGGCATCAGGTCGGGCCGGTAGACCGCCCAGTAGAAGACCGCGATCTGGGTCCCGGCCGGGGCGATCAACGGCAGGCCCGGCACGCCGAAGGGGACCAGCCCGAAGAACAGGAGAACGAGGACCGTGGCGCCTGGGGCGAGCCGCCGGCCCCAGTCGTCCATCCGCTCGGAAAGTGCCGGCGTCATCGACGCTCGCGTCCGCGCGGAACCTCGGTCTGGACCACCGGACCTTCCAGCTTGAAGTCGATCACGCGAACGAATTCGAGCCGGTTGAAGTCGACGAAGGGCAGGACGCGCATTGGGCCGTCGCCTGAATCGGCGACGACGCCGACCGGGAGCCCCGGCGGGAAGCTGCCGCCGTCTCCGGAGGTGACGATCCGCTCGCCCGCGTTCGGGTGCGCGGTCGACGGCAGATAGAGGAGGCGTGGCTGATGAGAGTTGTCGCCGGCGAGCATGGCGCGCTCGCGGGTGGTCTCGATCATCACCGGGATGCGGCTGTTCAGGTCGGTCAGCAGCAGCACGCGTGCCGAACGGTCGCCGAGCGTGGCGACACGGCCGGCCAGCCCCTCGGAGGTCATCACCGCGTTGCCCTTGCCGATGCCGGCCTTGGCACCGGCACCGATCAGGACCGAGTGGACGAAGATGCCGCCGGCATCGGCGACGACGCGGGCCGAGACCATGGAGGCCGGCGGCTCCGCGATCACGCGGGCGAGGTCGCGAAGCTGGACGTTCTCCTGCTCGAGCTTGTTGGCGACGACCTGCCACTGGCGGAGCCGCTCGTTCTCCTGCCGCAACAGGGCGTTCTCGTCCCGAAGCCGGATCAGCTCGCGCCCGGTCTCGATCACGTCAGCGACGCGCGCCGCCGGCTCGGACATGAAGGAGAGGATCGGCGCCAGCGCATCCGCCATGGTGGCGCGCATGCGCTCGATCAGCAGAAGGTCGGCCTTGCCGAGGATCATCAGCGCGAAGGCGCCGAGGACCAGCAGCGGATAGACGAAGCGATGGGCGAACCCGCGAAGGGGAAGCGCCAGCCGCTTGGCCATGCGATATCCCGGCTCGCGCATCCCCCCTACCCCTCCCTACGTTCCTAGTAAGAGGGAATGAGCACGCTCCTCAGCGTGCCCATCTCCTCGAGGCAGCGCCCGGTGCCGAGCGCGACGCATGACAGCGGATCATCGGCGATCGAGACCGGCAGGCCGGTCGCGTGCCGGAGCACCAGATCGAGATTGCCGAGCAGGGCGCCGCCGCCGGTCAAGACGATGCCCTTGTCGACGATGTCGGCGGCGAGCTCGGGCGCGGTGTGCTCGAGGGCGACCTTCACCGCCTCGATGATGGCGCTGATCGGTTCGGCCAGGCTCTCGGCGATCTGGCGTTCGGAGATCACCAGCTCCTTCGGCACGCCGTTCATCAGATCGCGGCCCTTGATGTGCATGGTGCGGCCCTCACCATCCTCGGGCGGACAGGCGGAGCCGATCTCCTTCTTGATCCGCTCGGACGATCCCTCGCCGACCAGAAGATTATGGTTGCGGCGAATATAGGCGATGATCGCCTCGTCCATCTTGTCGCCGCCGACGCGGACGGATCGCGAATAGACGATGCCGCCCAGCGAGAGCACGGCGACCTCGGTGGTGCCGCCGCCGATGTCGACCACCATCGATCCGGTCGGCTCGGTCACCGGCAGGCCTGCACCGATCGCAGCCGCCATCGGCTCCTCGATCAGGAAGACGCGGCGAGCGCCGGCGGACTCGGCCGACTCCTGGATGGCACGGCGCTCGACCGCGGTCGAGCCCGAGGGCACGCAGACGATGATCTGCGGACTGGCGAAGGAGCGCCGGTTGTGAACCTTGCGGATGAAGTGCTTGATCATCTCCTCCGCCACCTCGAAGTCGGCGATGACGCCGTCCCGCAAGGGGCGGATGGCGGAGATGTTGCCGGGCGTGCGGCCCAGCATCAGCTTCGCCTCGTCGCCGACCGCGAGCACGGTCTTCTTGCCGCGAACGGTCGCGATGGCGACGACCGAGGGTTCGTTGAGGACGATGCCGCGGCCCTTGACGTAGACAAGCGTGTTCGCCGTGCCCAGGTCGATCGCCATGTCGGCGGACAGCCAGCCGAGTACTTTTGAAAACATCTAGGAGGAACGGTCCTTCATCCGTGTGCGGCGGGAAAAGTCATGCGGAGATCGCGGCCGGCGCCTGCTTCTGGCGTTTGACGAGGAGCTTGTTGAGGGCGTGGATGTAGGCACGTGCAGAGGCGACGATGGTATCGACGTCGGAGGCTTGGCCGTTCACCGACTTGCCGGCCTCCTCCATGCGCACGGTCACCTGGGCCTGGGCGTCGGTCCCCTCGGTCACCGCGTGCACTTGGTAGAGCTGCAGCTTGGCCTCATGCGGGAACAGCATCTTTATGGCATTGAAGGTGGCGTCGACCGGCCCCTGCCCGCTGGCCTCGACCGAGGCCTCCTTGCCGTCGATGGCGAGTGAGAGTGCTGCGGTCTGCGGCCCGGTCGAGCCGCAGACGACCTTGAGCGAGAGGAAGCGGATGCGGTCGTTGGCGCGCCCGATCTCGTCGTCGATCAGGGCCACGATGTCTTCATCGTAGACGTGGCGCTTCCTGTCGGCGAGCTCCTTGAAGCGCCGGAACGCCTCCTGGAGTGCGTTGTCGCCGAGATCGAGGCCAAGGTCCTTCAGCTTCGCCTTGAAGGCGGCGCGGCCCGAAAGCTTGCCCAGCACCAGCTTGGACCGGTTCAGGCCCACCGACTCGGGCGTCATGATCTCGTAGGTCTGCGCGTTCTTCAGCATGCCGTCCTGGTGGATGCCGCTCTCATGCGCGAAGGCGTTGGCGCCGACGATCGCCTTGTTGGGCTGGACGACGAAGCCGGTGATGCCCGAGACCAGGCGGGACGCCTTGGTGATCAGCTCGGTCTTGATCCCGGTCGTGAACGGCATGAAGTCCGGGCGCGTACGCAGCGCCATCACGACCTCTTCCAGCGCAGCGTTGCCGGCGCGCTCGCCCAAGCCGTTGATCGTGCACTCGACCTGGCGGGCGCCGGCCTGAACGGCGGCCAGCGAGTTGGCGACGGCGAGGCCGAGATCGTTGTGGCAATGGACCGAGATCACCGCCTGATCGATGTTCGGTACCCGGTTCTTCAGCATGGCGATCAGCGCGCCGAACTCGGCGGGGACCGCGTAGCCGACGGTATCGGGAATGTTGATTGTGCGGGCGCCGGCCTTGATCGCGCTCTCGACGCAGCGGCAGAGGAAATCGTGCTCGGTGCGCGAGCCGTCCTCGGGGCTCCACTCGACGTCGTCGGTGAAGCGGCGCGCGTGGGTGATGCTGTCGACCACCGCCTGGTGCACCTGGTCCGGCTCCATCTGGAGCTTGAACTTCATGTGCAGCGGGCTGGTGGAGATGAAGGTGTGGATGCGCTTGCGCTTGGCCGGCTTCAGCGCATCGGCGGCCCGCTCGATGTCGCCCTTGGCGGCGCGCGCGAGGCCGGCGACGATCGAGGTCTTCACCGACTCGGCAATGCGTCGCACCGCCTCGAAGTCGCCGTTCGAGGAGATCGGGAAGCCGGCCTCGATGACATCGACGCCCATTTCCTCGAGCAGAAGCGCGATCTTCAGCTTCTCGTCGAGATTCATCGACGCGCCCGGCGACTGCTCGCCGTCGCGCAGCGTCGTGTCGAAGATGAGGACGCGGTCCTTTGCCGACGTCATCCCGTCCTGCCTTCCAGCCATCCGCGCGAATCGGAAACCGCCCCCGGCACGCTCCGCTGATGCTCGCGAGAAAGCAAATTACCTAACGAAAACAACATGAAGACGGGCCCGGTCGCGGCTATGGGGGGCCTCAGCCCCGGCCCCGTCGCCGTAGCCCACTTGTACGCCCTGAAGCCCTGGATTTGCAAGCTTTTGGCGGGGGTTACAGCCAGAAGCTGCATCGACCCCTCGCCACGCCCTCCCGCCGCGGCAGCCGCGGCGGGAGTTTGCGGTCGAGTCTCAGTTCTTCGCCTTGTCGACCAGGCGGTTCGCTCCGATCCACGGCATCATGGCGCGGAGCTTTGTGCCGACCTCTTCGATCGGATGCGCAGCGGCGCGACGGCGCATCGCCTTGAAGCTCGGCTGCCCGGCGACGTTCTCGGTCACCCAGTCGCGGGCGAAGCGGCCGGACTGGATGTCGTCGAGCACGCGCTTCATCTCTTCGCGCGTCTCCTTGGTGACGATGCGCGGGCCGCGGGTGTAATCGCCGTACTCGGCGGTGTTGGAGATCGAGTAGCGCATGTTGGCGATGCCGCCCTCGTACATGAGGTCGACGATCAGCTTCACCTCGTGCAGGCATTCGAAATACGCCATCTCCGGCGCATAGCCGGCATCAACCAGCGTCTCGTACCCGGCGGTGATCAGCTCGGTGAGGCCGCCGCAGAGCACGACCTGCTCGCCGAAGAGATCGGTCTCGCACTCTTCCTTGAAGGTGGTCTCGATCACGCCCGAGCGGCCGCCGCCGATGGCCGACGCATAGGAGAGCGCGATCTCGAGCGCGTTGCCGGACGGGTTCTGGTGAACCGCGACAAGGCAGGGAACGCCGCCGCCCTTCTGGTACTCCGAGCGCACGGTGTGGCCCGGGCCCTTCGGCGCGATCATGAATACGTCGATGTCGGGACGCGGGTCGATCAGGTTGAAGTGGATGTTGAGGCCATGGGCGAAGGCGATCGCCGCCCCCTTCTTCATGTTGGGCTTCAGCTCGTCCCGCCACAGCGCCGCCTGGAGCTCGTCCGGCGTCGCCACCATCATGACGTCGGCCCACTTCGCGGCCTCGCTGCCGGTCATCACCTTGAAGCCGGCGTCCTCGGCCTTCTTCACCGAAGGCGAGCCGGCGCGGAGCGCGATCACCACGTCCTTGGCGCCGGAATCGCGCAGGTTCTGAGCATGGGCATGCCCCTGACTGCCATAGCCGATGACCGCGACCTTCTTGGTCTTGATCAGATTCACGTCGGCATCGCGATCGTAGTAAACGCGCATCACACCCTCCTTGGCGAAATCAGAATAGAGATGGAAAGCTGGATCAGATGCCCTTGGAACCGCGGCTGATGGCGACGACGCCGGTACGGCTGACGTCGACCAGCCCCAAGGGCCGCATCAGGTTGACGAAGGCATCGATCTTCTCAGGACTGCCCGTCATCTCGAAGACGAAGCTCTCGATCGTCGAGTCGACCGCACGCGCACGGAAGATGTCGGCGATGCGCAGCGACTCGACCCGCTTCTCGCCCGTGCCGACCACCTTGATCAGCGCCATCTCGCGGGCGACGTGCGGGCCTTCGATGGTGAGGTCGCGGACCGCATGGACCGGCACCAGGCGGTCGAGCTGCGCCTTGATCTGCTCGATCACCATCGGCGTGCCCGACGTGACCAGCGTGATGCGCGACAGACGCCGGGCGGCATCGACCTCGGCTACTACCAGGCTTTCGATGTTGTAGCCGCGGCCGGAAAACAGGCCGATCACGCGGGCGAGGACACCGGGCTCGTTGTCGACGAGCACACTCAGGGTATGGGTCTGGATATTGTCTGCCATGGGCCGGAACGGAAGCTGAGGGGGACGGGACGGACGACGACGAGGGGCTCAGGCCCTCATACGAGCGCCAGCCCCTCGTCCGAGGTCTTCTGCGACGCCTGATCCTCGGGCCCCAGCAGCATCTCGTTGTGCGCCGCCCCCGACGGGATCATCGGGAAGCAGTTTTCCTTCTGGTCGACGGCGCAGTCGACGATCACCGGACGATCGGTCACCGCCAGCATCTCCTTGATGACGCCGTCGACGTCGTCGGGCCTGGTGATGCGGAAGCCGACGCCGCCGAAGGCGTCCGCCAGCTTGACGAAATCGGGCAGCGCCGCGGTGTAGCTCTCCGAATAGCGCCCGCCATGGATCAGCTCCTGCCACTGGCGGACCATGCCCATCCACTGGTTGTTCAGGATGAAGACCTTGACCGGCAGCCGGTACTGAACCGCGGTCGACATCTCCTGAATGTTCATCAGGATCGACGCCTCGCCGGCGATGTCGATGCAGAGCCGGTCGGGATGCGCGATCTGCGCCCCGATTGCCGCCGGCAGGCCGTAGCCCATGGTGCCGAGGCCGCCCGAAGTCATCCACTGCATCGGCCGCTCGAACTTGAAGTACTGCGCCGCCCACATCTGGTGCTGGCCGACTTCGGTCGAGATGTAGGGGTTCAGATCCTTGGTCAGCGCGTAGAGCCGCTGCAGCGCGTATTGCGGCTTGATGATGCTCTTCGACGTCGTGTAGCGAAGGCAGTCGCGCGCCTGCCAGACCTTGATCTGGTCCCACCACTTCGCCAGCGCCTCGCCGTCGGGCTGGGCCTTCCGCTTCTTCCACGCGGCGATCAGGGCCTCCAGCGTCTCCGCTGCATCGCCGATCACCGGCACGTCGACCCGGATGTTCTTGTTGATCGAGGACGGGTCGATGTCGACATGGACCTTCTTCGAACTCGGGGAGAAGGCGGCGAGCCTGCCGGTCACCCGGTCGTCGAAGCGGGCGCCGATGTTGATCATGACGTCGCAGTCATGCATCGCCAGATTCGACTCATAGGTCCCGTGCATGCCGACCATGCCGAGGAACAGCGGGTCGGACGCGGGAACGGCGCCGAGCCCCATCAGCGTCAGCGTCACCGGATATCCCGTCATGCGCACGAATTCGGTCAGGAGCTCGGACGCGCGCGGGCCGGAATTGACGACGCCGCCGCCGCAGTAGAACAGCGGCCGCTTGGCGTTCGCGATCAGATCGATCGCCTTCTCGACCGCCGCCGGATCGGGCATGCGCCGCGGCCGATACGTCGGATGCACGCTCGCCTCAGGCCCGACATAGGGCGCCTTGTTGAGCTGGATATCCTTCGGCAGGTCGATGACCACCGGGCCTGGGCGGCCGGACTTGGCGACGTGGAAGGCCTCGTGGATGGTCCGCGCCAACGCCTTCGAATCCTTCACCAGGTAATTGTGCTTGGTGCAGGGCCGGGTGATGCCGGTGGTGTCGGCCTCCTGGAAGGCGTCGTTGCCGATCAGATGCGTCGCCACCTGGCCGGTAAGACAAACGATGGGAACCGAGTCCATCAGCGCATCGGTCAGGCCGGTGACCGCATTGGTGGCACCGGGGCCCGAGGTCACCAGCACGACGCCGACCTTGCCGGTCGAGCGCGCATAGCCCTCGGCCGCATGCACGGCGGCCTGCTCGTGCCGCACCAGGATGTGGCGGACCGAGTTCAGCTTGAACATGGCGTCGTAGATCGGCAGGACGGCGCCGCCGGGATAGCCGAAGACGACCTCTACGCCCTGATCCGCCAGCGCTCTCAGAATCACCTCCGCGCCGGTCATCTCGGCGGTGGTCGCTGGGGTTTGGGTCACGGTCGTCATGGCACGAGTCCTTTGGCGCCCGGCCGCGAATCGGCTGAGCGGGGAGGCGGACCCTAATCGCTCGCCGCCGACCCGGTCAACTGCCAATGCTCAATTTTCGCAAAGCTTTTCTGTCGCACCCTTTCCGAATATTGCTCAGCGAATATGACGGGGTCGCGTAACTGATTGCGAAACCACGTCATTTGTCGTTTCGCGTATTGCCGCGTTGCAGCTTGGGCGAGCCTGATCGCTTCTGCGAGGCTGATTTCGCCCTCCAGATGACGGATCAGCTCCCGCAATCCCAGGGCCCGGGCGGCCGGCAAGGCCGGATCCAGACCGAGCGTCCGGACGGCCCCGGCCTCCTCGATCGCACCGGACGCGACCATGGCGCGGAAACGAGCATCGCAGACGGCATGAAGCACGTCGCGCGGCGGCGCCAGCAACAGGGTTAGGACGCGGAACCCCTCCCCTGCGGTAGCGTCGGCCTGCCAGTCTGCGAGCGAGCGGCCGGTCGCCTCCAGCACCTCGGTGGCCCGCGCCAGCCGCTGGCTGTCGGAGGGCCGGAGCCGCCCACCCATCACCGCATCGCGCTGGGCGAGTTCGGCGTGGAGCGCGGCAGGGCCGATCGCTTCCAGGCGCGCCCGCACGCGGTCCCGGATCTCCGCCGGCACCGGCGGAACCGGCGCCAGGCCTTCGGTCAGCGCCTTCAGATAGAGCCCGGTGCCGCCGACGACGATCGGCAGCTTGCCCGAAGCATGCGCCGCTCCGATCTCCTCAACCGCCCAGCCCCGCCAGCGGCCGGCCGAGCAGGCATCCGTCGCCGCGAGGACGCCATAGAGCCGATGCGGCGCGCGGGCTTCGGCCGCCGCGTCCGGCCGCGCCGTCAGGATCGACATCTCGCGATAGACCTGCATGGCGTCGGCATTGACCACCACGCCGCCGAAGCGTTCGGCCAGATCGAGGGCGAGCGCCGACTTGCCGCTGGCGGTCGGTCCCGCCAGCACCACGACAT
>CAMDFP010000221.1 GCA_945897335.1 Asaia bogorensis
GTGCACAACACGGCAGCCGAATGCTGCCGCCAAGGGGGAAGTCTCATGCGTAAGCTCGCTCTCATCGCTCTGGTCGCCGCTCTCTATTTCGTGCCGCAGTCGGCCATGGCCCAGGTCGCGCCCAAGAAGGGCGACGTCTTCGGTCTCAACAGCTCGCAGGTCGTCGCCATCGGCGTCGGCGTGGTCGGCGGCATCATCGTCGCCGAGGCGTTGCTGGTGTCCGCGCCGGTCTATGCCGCTGCCGCCGTCGGCGGTGTCGTCGGCAACTGGTGGTACGCCCAGAAGGCCGAAGAAGAAGCGGTCAAGAAGTAGCGCTGAAGCCGACACGGCCGCCGACGCCATCGCCGGCGGCCGTCCGGTCCGGACGAAGCCGGGCGACCGCCGACGGCGGCCGCTGACAGGAGGCATGTGACGTGACCTCGTCCCGGGCAAAGCCCTATGCCGGCGTCTTCCCGATCGCGCCGACGCCGTTCACCGCCTCGGGCGACCTCGACCTCGACGCGTTGCGCTGGGGCAAGTAGCCGGCCTCGGCGCCGACCCTCCGTCGGTGCGTCGTCTCCGGTCGCGCCGGACCACGAGGTGGAGCCTGCGCAGACCGTGCGGCGAGGAGCCCGGGCTCCGCTTGCCGGCGGCGTCGTCGATCACCGGACACCGAGACAGGTGAGCTACTTCGTCATCTCGCCGCTCGTGCGGCGCGCGGCAGCAGGATGGAAAGGCAGGCGCCCTTTCCGGGCTCGCTCTCGACGTCGAGATATCCGCCGAGCTCGCTGATGACGCGGCGGGCGGCGGAGACCCAGTCCGACTCCCTTGCCGGTCTCCTTGGTGGTGAAGAACGGCTCGAACAGACACTCGCGGACCGCCGGCGGGGATGCCGGG
This sequence comes from Asaia bogorensis, assembly GCA_945897335.1. Lineage (GTDB taxonomy): Bacteria > Pseudomonadota > Alphaproteobacteria > SHVZ01 > SHVZ01 > SHVZ01. The sequence goes on from CAMDFP010000221.1 coordinate 877, forward strand.
ACCGTCGTCCCTGACGCTGAGCCTGACGAAGCTGGTGCGTGCCGCGTCCGCCGGCCCGGCGCCGTCTCCAAGGTGAGCGGCCGTCGCGCCCGGCGGGCCTGAGAGCGCCGAGCGCCCCGGCGCTACCTCTTCAGAAGGGAGGTTTCGTTCTGGGCGTACCACCAGTTGCCGAGCGCGCCGCCGGCGATGGCACCGATGACGGCGGCGACATGCATCGCCTCGGCGACCACGAGGCCGCCGATCGCTCCGGCGCCGATGTACAGGACCTGGTTGGCGGTGAGGCCGAAGACGTCGCCCACCTTCTGGGCCTGAGCCTGGACCTGGGCCTGCACCTGCGGCATCAGCGGCGCCTGGGGCTGAGCCTGGGCCATCGCCGCCTGCGGGAGGAGAAAGAGCGCGGCGGCCAGGACCAGCAGAGCAAGTTTGCGCATGACGTCACCTCTCCGTGAGTGGTTTTGATGCGGCGGGACGAGGATATCCGCCCGTCGCTCCGGACTCTATTTCTTGACGCTGCCGGCCAAGCCTTCGTCGGCGTTCTCCATATACCACCAGTTGCCGATCACGCCGCCGGCGACGGCGCCGAGACCGACCGCGACATTGATCGCCTCCGCGACCACGACGCCGCCGACGATGCCGATGGCCACGACCTGGTTGGCGGTGAGGCCGAAGACGTCGCCCAACTTCTGCGCCTGAGCCTGGATCTCGGCCTGGACCTGCGGCATGAGCGGGGCCGGAGCCTGGGCCTGAGCTGGCGGCATGAGCGGGGCGGGAGGCCGGGCGGCCTGCGCCATCGCGGCCTGCGGGGCGAGAGAGAGCGCGGCGGCCAGGACCAGGAGGGCAGAAAGTTTGCGCATGCGTCGTCTCTCTTCTGAGCGGCTTGTCGCGGTCCGGCGAGGGTACCAGTCCACCGCCCCGGCCTCAATGGGCCGACGTCGCAGTGCAGATTCCGAAAGGAGTTCCTTTCGCCTCTGGTATCGAACGTTCTAAAGCGAGGACATTTCGGAGACATTACCAAATAGAGCAATAATCAAGCGGGCCACATTTCTGAGTATATTCCGATCCTGCCGCCTGAGCGCTGATGGTAATACATTCTTTTTGCTACGACCACCGGCACGGTCTCGCTGCGCACCACCACAGGAACCATCACCGAGCCGAGCGGCCGTCAGACCGCGATCGTGCGCTACGGCTTCCAGGCCGAGGCAACATCCCTGAGGAGCCTTCCTCCCCTCCGACGGGGTGAGACTACGGGCGGCACGGGGTCACCGTGCCGCCCGATCTGTTCGGGGCGATGCGGAACACGCCGGAAGCCCCGATCGATCATGGGCGGTTTGAAGCGAACGCCGATCCTCGGAGTCACCCTGGCATGACCTTTCCCGCCGCGCATCGAGAGCCCGAACGCTATCGCGAGAGAGCGGCCGCCTGCTGCCGGCGCCTCTCGGAGCGGGCCTACACCTCCGAGCTCCCGCGAGAGCTATCTCCGCCTGGCGACGTCGTATGATGGACTGGCGAAGACGGCGGAGCATCTCGTCCGCCTCGAGGATTGGGCCCCGTCTCGCGTCTTCAGGCGGGGACCATCGTCGCGAGCACCCGCTCGATGGCGCCCGCGAGATCGGCTTCGAAGAACGGCTTCTGGATCACCACGGCGTTCGGCCGCATGGCCCTGACCCGCGCGATGTCGCCGCTGGCGAAGAGGTGCGGGAAGGCTGCGACCCTCTCGATCCGTTCCATCGCGGCAATGCCGCAGCCCTCGCCCAGGCGCGCATCGAGAATCATCAGGTCCGGCCGGCACCGAAGCGCCGTGGTCACCGCCGCGGACTCGGTCGACTCGACCCCGCAGACCTCATGGCCCATCTCCGTCAGCATGTCGGACAGCAGCATGCTGACCAGGGCATTGTCCTCGACAACGAGGACGCGAAGCGGTCTCAACGGCCGGTTCCCTCGTCGGCGCCCGCCCGCGCCAGCGCGCAGAGCTGGCGGAAGGCCAGCTTCACCTGGGCATGCAGGGTCTTCGTTGCCGCGAGGTGCCGGTCGAGGCGTTCGACCGGCTCGGCCCAGACACTCGAGGATGCGACACCATGCATCGACGGCATGAGCAAGTCTCCTGACCTTCGCAAAGGCTGCGCTTCATCCGGCGTCGCGACGCGTGAGGCGTCGAGGCATTTATGCGCGAGTTGGACACGGCGGATGAACCTACCCACGGTAGGTCCCGGCGGGCAGGCTCGGAAACTACTCAGGGGTCGCCGATTGGCGGCCGCAGCGCGAACGCCGCGTGTTAGCATCGACGTCGCGCCGCCCGTCGGCCACACGATCAGAGAGCCGCATGCCTGAAAGCCGACCGCCTCGGACGAGCGCGGGCCGGCCGCGATTGAGCGGGCGCCCGGCGCCGACGCGCACGACTGAGTGTGCTCCCGACGAGTTCGCGATCGTCGGCATCGGCGCCTCGGCCGGCGGCCTCGAGGCCTGCCGCAAGCTGGTGGCCGCCCTGCCCGCCGGCAGCGGCATGGCCTTCATCCTGGTGCAGCACCTCGATCCCACCCATGAAAGCATGATGGTGGACCTGCTGGCCGGCCACACCTCGATGACCGTGCGCCAGGCGACCGACGGCATGCCGATCGAGCCCGAGCACGTCTATGTCATTCCTCCCGGCACCTATCTGTCGGTCGGCGACGGCGCGCTGCACCTCTCGCACCCCCAGGCCCGCCACGGCGCGCGCCTGCCCTTCGACTTCCTGCTGCACTCGCTGGCATCGTATTGCGGATCGCGGGCGGTCTGCGTCGTCCTCTCGGGATCGGGCGCCGACGGCAGCCTGGGGCTGAAAGCCATCAAGGAGCGGGGCGGGCTCGTCGTCGTCCAGGATCCGGCCGAGGCCGCATATGACGGCATGCCGAAGGCGGCGATGGCGACCGGCGCCGTCGACCTGGTGCTTCCGGTGGCGAAGATCGCCGAGGCGCTGGTCACCTACGACCGGCGGATGGCGCTCGCCCGCGCGGCCGATGACGCGCGGCCGAAGGAGGAAACCAAGCCGTGGCTGCCCGAGATCATCGAGCTCCTGCGCAGCAAGACCGCGCATGACTTCCGGCTCTACAAGCCGGGAACGCTGCAGCGCCGGATCGAGCGGCGCATGGCGATGGCGGCGATCGAGACCCACGACATGGACCGCTATCTCGACATGCTGCGGAGCGACGCGGGCGAGCTCGACCTGCTGGGCAAGGACCTGCTGATCAACGTCACCAGCTTCTTCCGCGATCCCCAGGTGTTCGAGGTGCTGGCGACGACCATCGTTCCCGATCTCGTCCGCGCGCAGGCGCCCGGCCAGCCGGTCCGGCTCTGGGTCGCCGGCTGCAGCACCGGCGAGGAGACCTATTCGCTGACCATGCTGTTTCGCGAGCAGTTCGCCGCGCTTGGCCGCAACGTCAAGCTTCAGGTCTTCGCCTCCGATGTCGACCCCGACGCCGTCGCCGTCGCGCGTGACGGCCTCTATCCCGACACCATCGCCCAGGACGTGTCGCCGGCGAGGCTCGCGCGGTTCTTCACCAAGGAGGATCGCGGCTACCGGGTGTCGCCCGACCTGCGCTCGTCGGTGGTCTTCACCGTGCAGGACGTGCTGGCCGATCCGCCGTTCTCCCGCCTCGACCTGGTCTCCTGCCGCAACCTCCTGATCTACCTGCTGCCGGAGGCCCAGGAGAAGGTCGTCTCGCTCTTCCATTTCGCGCTGCGCGAAGGCGGCATCCTCCTGCTCGGCAGCTCGGAGACGGTCGGCAACGCCGACGCACGCTTCCAGGTGATCTCCAAGCCGGAGCGGATCTATCGGCATGTCGGGCGCAACCGCTCGGGCGAGCCGCATTTCCTGATGGGCGCCACTGACATCGTCAAGGCGCCGGCGCGGACGGGACCCGACGCGATGCGCTCGCGCTAGGCGGCGCTGGCCGAGCTCTGCCGCCGGCTGGTGATCGAGGCCTATGCGCCGGCCGCGGTGCTGATCAATCGCAAGCACGAATGCCTCTACTCCCTCGGCCCCACCGACCGCTACCTGAAGGTGGCGCCGGGGCATCCGGACAACGACCTGCTCGCCATGGCGCGCGACGGCGTCAGGACCAAGCTGCGCTCGGCGATCCAGAGCGCCTACCAGGACAACAAGGCCGTCACCGTCGGCGGCGGGCGTCTCGTCCGCGACGGCGCCACGCATGCTTTCGGCATCACCGTGCAGCCGGTGTCGAACGAAGGCGAGAAGCTGCTGCTGATCTGCTTCGTCGATGAGCCGAAGTCCGACGAGAAGCGCTCGACCTCGCCGCGCGAAGGCCAGCGGAACGAAGAACTCGAGCAGGAGCTGAAGGCGACGCGGGCGGAGCTGCAGGGAGCCATCCGCAACCTCGAGCTTTCGAGCGAGGAGCAGAAGGCCGTCAACGAGGAGGCGCTCTCGGTCAACGAGGAGTTCCAGTCGACCAACGAGGAGCTGCTGACCTCGAAGGAGGAGCTGCAGTCGCTGAACGAGGAGCTGACCGCGCTCAACACCCAGCTCCAGGAGACCCTGGAACGCCAGCGCACCACCTCCAACGATCTGCAGAACGTCCTCTACTCGACCGACGTCGCCACCATCTTCCTCGATCTCGATCTCAAGATCCGCTTCTTCACGCCGGCGACCAGGCTGCTGTTCAACGTCATTCCCGGAGACGTCGGGCGGCCGCTGGCCGATCTCAACTCGCTCGCCGCCGACGGCAATCTCCAGAACGACGCGCGGACGGTGCTCGAAACCCACGCGCCGGTGGAGCGCGAGATCGAGGCCAGAACCGGGGCCTGGTACATCCGCCGCGTGCTTCCCTACCGCACGGCCGACGCGGGCGTCGAAGGCGTGGTCATCACCTTCTCCGACAGCTCCGCGCGCCGCGTCGTTTCGGATGCGCTGGCGGCAGCGGAGAAGAAGTCGCAGCTCGCCAACGCGGCGAAGTCGCGCTTCCTCGCCGCCGCCAGCCACGACCTCCGCCAGCCGCTGCAGACCCTGGCCCTGCTCCAGGGTCTGCTGGCGAAGACTGCCCAGGGAGATCGGGCGCAGCAGCTGATCCGGCGCCTGGACGAGACGCTGGGTGCGATGACCGGCATGCTGAACGTGCTGCTCGACATCAACCAGATCGACGCTGGCGCCGTCGCCGTCGAGGTCTCGTCCTTCCCGATCGACGACCTGCTGTCGCGCCTGAAGGACGAGTTCACCTACCACGCCCAGGCCAAGCGGCTGGTCCTGCGCGTGGTCCCCTGCGGGCTGTGGATCCGTAGCGACCCCCGCCTGCTCGAGCAGATGCTGCGCAACCTGCTCTCGAACGCGCTCAAATACACCGAGCGCGGCAGGGTGCTGCTGGGGTGCCGCCGGCGCGACGGGTTCCTCAGCATCCAGATCCTGGATACCGGCGTCGGCATCCCTGACACGGAGCTCCACGCGATCTTCGAGGAGTATCACCAGCTCGACAATGCGGCGCGCGAACGCAGCCGAGGCCTCGGCCTCGGCCTTTCCATCGTGCAGCGTCTCGGCGACCTGCTCGGCCATCGGGTGCACGTCCACTCCGTGCCCGGCAAGGGCTCGGTCTTCGCCGTCGAGGTCGAGCTGCCGGCGGAGGCGCCGGCCGACCGCTCCGCGCCGCTGCCGGGCGCGGCCGCGAAGATCGTCGACAGCCGCAGCGCCGGCGTCATCCTGATCATCGAGGACGATCCGGAGGTGCGCGACCTGCTCGATCAGTTCCTCAAGGACGAAGGCCATCGCACGGCGGTGGCGGCCGACGGCGTCGTCGCCCTCGACCTGGTGGCCCGCGGCACGATCCGGCCCGACGTGATTCTCGCCGACTACAACCTGCCGAACGGCATGACCGGGCTCGAGACGGTGGAGAAGCTGCGCGAGACGCTGGGCCGCCAGATCCCCGCCGTCTTCCTCACCGGCGACATTTCGACCGGGACCCTGCAGGAGCTCGCCCTTCACGGCTGCCTCCAGCTCAACAAGCCGGTGAAGCTGAAGCTGCTGACCGAGGCGATCCAGCGCCTCCTGCCGAGCCCGTCCGCGGCGCCACGCGCGAGTGCGCCGCCGGCGGAGGCCGGACGCAAGGGGCCGGCGGTCATCTTCGTCGTCGACGACGACGCCCATGTGCGGGACGCGATCCGCAGCGTGCTGGAAGACGACGGCCGCGTCGTCGAGGATTTTTCCTCGTGCGAGGACTTCCTCGCCGCCTATCGTCCGGGACGCGAGGCCTGCCTCCTGGTCGACGCCTATCTTCCGGGGATGAACGGGCTCGAGCTGCTGCAGCGCCTCGGCGAGGCCGGGCATCGCCTGCCGGCGATCATGATCACCGGCAACAGCGACGTGCCGATGGCGGTCGAGGCGATGAAGGCGGGCGCTTCCGACTTCATCGAGAAGCCGGTCAGCCGCAGCGAACTCCTCGCCGGCGTCGGACGCGCACTCGAACTCGCCCGGGATTCGAGCAAGCTCACCGCATATCGGGAGGACGCGGCCAGCCACCTCGCCGGCCTCACCGACCGCCAGCGCCAGATCATGACGATGGTGCTGGCCGGCCATCCCAGCAAGAACATCGCCGCCGACCTCGGCATCAGCCAGCGGACGGTCGAGAACCACCGCGCCGCGATCATGACCAAGACCGGCTCGAAGTCGCTCCCGGCGCTGGCCCGCCTGGCGCTCGCCGCTGCCCCGGAGGGCGACGGGGGATCGCCGGAACCGCGGGGGGCGGGGGGGCGCAAATCAGGTCGGTAGCCTCTGAGAGCCGCTAGTTCGCGGCGAGATCGTTCTGCGCCGGGGCGACGCCGGCTCGCCTTTATGCCCGGCCGGCGGCGCCGACCCAGCCGATCTGTCCCGGGGCGATCCCGTCGAGGCGCTGCTGAAGCTGGAGGCGGGCGCGCGAGACGCGGCTCTTCATCGTGCCGACGGCGCAGTTCTCCGCGTCCGCAGCGTCCTCGTAGGAAAGCCCGTCGACGCCGACCAGGATCAAGGCCCGCTGCTGGACGACCGTGAGGTGCTCGAAGGCGCGATTGAAATCGCGCAGCTTCAGGCATTCCTCCTGGCCGCCGCTCCTGCCGTGGGTCAGTTCGACGATGGCGAGGTCGACATGCGGACGGCGGGACAGGGCGCGCATGTCGTTGAAATAGGAATTCCGGAGAATGGTGCTGATCCACGCCCGGAAATTGGTCTCGGGCTTGTACTGATGCGCATGGGACAGGGCTCGCATGACCGCCGTCTGCACCAGATCGTCGGCCGCCGAAAGGTCGCGTGTCAGCCGCCGTGCAAAACCCCGGATGTGAGGAAGGGATTCGAGGATTTCGTCGTGGATCATCGCGCTCATGGATTTGGTCCTTTGTTGCTTTTGCGACCCACGGCTTGGATGGGGTGGCTCGGCGGCGTCATCTGGACCATAGGGCGGGAACCGCATCGGCCGGCAGCCTCGGAAACTACTCTGGTGCTACCTGCAGCTCCCCGAGGCGCGTAATTCGCGCGCCGTTGCCGGACCCCCAGGCGCCGATCCCTTCGCTGCGCTCGGGCCCCCACCCCGACCCTCCCCCGCGTACGACGCGGGAGAGGGGGCACGACGC
>CAMDFP010000222.1 GCA_945897335.1 Asaia bogorensis
CGTGTCGCCCTCGGAGATCGTCCGGTCGTCGCCGAAAATGACGACGCCGACGTTGTCGTTCTCCAGGTTCAGCGCCATGCCGCGGATGCCGCCGGGGAATTCGACCATCTCGCCGGCCTGTACCTTGTCGAGGCCATGGACGCGGGCGATGCCGTCGCCGACCGAGAGCACGGTCCCGACCTCGGCGACTTCGGCCTCGGTGCCGAAGCTGGCGATCTGCTGCTTGAGGATCGAAGAAATCTCGGCTGCCCGGAGTTCCATCAGCCAACCCCTTTCATTGCAAGACGCAGGCGACGGAGCTTGGTCGCGAGCGATGTATCGATCATGCGCGAACCCACCCGGACGACGAGGCCGCCGATCAGCGAGCGATCGACCTTGAGGTCGACCGTCACTTTCGAGCCGACCGCCGAACGCAGCGCCTCTTCGAGGGCCGCGGTCTGGGCAGGAGTGAGTGAAACAGCGGAGGTGACGTCGGCGGTCGCTTCGCCGCGACGACGCGCGAGCTCCGCGAGGAAGCCTTCGATCACCGACGACAGAGTGAACAAGCGGCGATTGGCGGCGACGGTGCCGAGGAAACGCCGAGTCAGGTCATGGAAGCCCGCCTTCTCGGCAAGCGCGGTCACTGCCTTCGACTGATCGGCCCTACCGAGCACGGGGCTTCGGATCAGCCGCACCAGATCGGAGGAGGCAGCCATCATCGCCTTCAGCGATCGAAGGTCGCCCGCAACTTGGTCGAGGGCCTTGGCCGAGTCAGCCAGCTCATAGAGGGCCGACGCGTAACGCTCGGCGATCAAGCCCGTGGTCTGTGTGGCCACCGGTTCGCGTCTCCGCTGCCGCTTAGAGGAAGGCCCCGAGGGCCCGTGAAAATCGGAATTAAACCCCCGCGCCGCCGCGCCACCCGAAGGCTTCGCGGCGGCCGGGTGTCTAGCATATGGTCGGGGGGTGCGCAACCGGTCGGAGCCGCGCCAAAATCACGCGGCCGCATGACCGAACATCGAGCTAACAGGTTGGTAATCCTGGCGTCGCGCCAAACCATCTGATATTGCTCGGCCCGGACGAAGCGGAGGCATTGGTTGCCCGTCGAGCTCCTCATCCAAGGCGCGTTGAGCGGCTTCGCCATCGCGGCACCCGTGGGGCCGATCAACGTCCTTTGCATCCGCAGGACGCTTGCCGACGGCTTCGGCCGCGGACTCGCCTCCGGCCTCGGTGCGGCGGTCGCCGACACGCTTTTCGGAGCCATCGCCGCCTTCGGTGTCGCCTCGGTGATGGCCTTCCTGACGCATTGGGAAGGACTCTTGAGCCTCGTGGGCGGAATTGTTCTGATGATACTCGGCATTCGCGGTCTCGTCGTCCCGCCCCCGGTTGATGACGGGCGGGGAAGCGGCGTCGGTCTCATCGGCGCCTTCGCATCGACCTTCGGAATGACCATCGTCAATCCGATGACCGTCCTCTCCTTCCTCGCCGTCTTTGCCGCGATCGGCATCGGCTGGAACGGATTCGGCGCGGCCTCCACCCTGGTCGCCGGTGTGTTCCTGGGCTCCGCTGCCTGGTGGCTCGGACTTTCCAGCGTCGTCACGGCGATCCGGCACACGCTTTCTGAGCGGGCGCTTTTGTGGATCAACCGCGGAGCGGCCGTCGCCATTCTCGCATTCGGCGCCTGGGCTATCCTGCGCGCCGTCCGCCTCCTTTGGATCTGATCCGGCGGACGGGGGCTGGATACTGGAATGGCTGGTAGCACATACAACTTCAAGGCTTTGTCGATCCTTCTGGTCGACGACGCCAAGCCCATGGCGGATCTGCTTGGCTCGATCCTGAAGGAGCTCGGCGTCGGCAAGATCACCACCCATGCCGATGCCAAGAAGTCGATGGACCTGCTGGACTCCGTCGCCCAGATGCAGGCCCAGGGAACGCCGGCGGTCGACATCGTCATCTCCGACTGGCGAATGGAGCCGATTTCCGGCATCGACCTGCTGAAATGGATCCGCAATCACCAGTCGGACGGCATCCGCTTCATGCCGTTCATCATGCTGACCGCCTATTCGGACCACGCCCGCGTCATGGCGGCACGCGATGCCGGTGCCAACGAAGTGCTTGCAAAGCCGGTTTCCGTCCACAATCTGGTACGCCGGCTCCTGTCGGTGATCGAGAACCCGCGGCCGTTCGTCTCGTGTCCGACCTATTTCGGCCCGGACCGGCGGCGCAAGAGCATTCCCATCAACTTCCCTGACCGGCGCAAGACGTCGCCGAGCTGAAGGTTTCCCGACATGTCCGACAAGCCGCAGTTGATCCGACCGCGCAACACCATGCTGGAGCGCCTCGGCGGCCGGCCGGGGGTTCCCGGCAAGATCGATGCGTCATTGCTGAAGAAGGCCGAGGACCGGATCGCCGAGGTCGGCGCCAGCTATCCCGACCGGGTGAAGGCCGACCTCGAGAAGCTGGTCGCGCTCGCCGGACAGGCGGCCAGCGATGCCGATCATCGCGCCGAGGCGATCACCAGCATCAACCTGATCGTGCACGAGATCCGCGGCGAAGGCGCTACCTTCGGCTATCCGTTGCTGACCAAGTTCGCGGGCTCGCTGTTCAAGTTCACCGACGGGCTGACCAGCCCCAACGAGCGGCAGCTCGCCCTCATCAAGGCCCATGTCGACGCCATGACCCTGGTGGTAAAAGCCGGCATCAAGGGCGATGGCGGCGCGATCGGCGCAGAGGTCGACCAGATGCTGGCGATCGCGATCGAGAAATACGCCGTGCCGCACAAGGCCTGAAACGAAACGGGCGCCCGAAGGCGCCCGCGATAACCGAAATGAAGCGAAGAAAGTTCAGGCGGCAGCCGTGGCGGCCTTGGCCTTCGCGATGCGGCGCTTCAGCTTCTGGGCGTCTTCCGGCAGCTTCGCCGCGCGCGTCGTCAGCAGATACGCGTCCAGCCCGCCATTGTGCTCGATGGTGCGCAGACCGTTCGCGGTAACCCTCAGGCGCACCGGCTGGCCGAGCACGTCCGACAGCAGGGTCACGACCTGCAGGTTCGGCAGGTAGCGCCGCTTGGTCTTGTTATTGGCGTGGCTGACATTGTTGCCAACCAACACGCCCTTGCCGGTGATGTCGCAGCGTCTCGCCATGGCACGGATCCGAACCAAATAATGTGGAGCGCCGGGAGGGCCCGGCGCCGAGGCGCGGGTTGTAGCCGGCCCCTTCCGGCCCGTCAAGCGCTCGGGGGACGGAAGGCCTTGAGCAGGTCCGCCGCCGCCTCACCCGGCGTCAGGCGCCCGGACGCGACTGCGCGTTCCAGGGAGCCCAGCCGTGCGGCGACCTCGGGGTCGGCACGAAGGGCGGCGATCAGGCCGTCCTCGACCTCGCGCCACATCCAGCGCCGGGCCTGGGCCGAGCGCTTCGCCGCCAACCCACCATCCCCCAGGGCTGCGCGATGGCCGAGGACCGCCTGCCAGACCTCGGCGATGCCGGCGCCGGTCAGGGCCGAGCAGGAGAGCACAGGCGGCTGCCAGCCGGTTCCGGGCGCCAGGATCGCCAGCGCCCCCGTGTAGTCGCCGCGAGCGCGCTCGGCAGACGGGATCAGGTCGCCATCGGCCTTGGTGACGACCAGGAGGTCCGCCAGCTCGACGATGCCCTTCTTGATCCCCTGCAGCTCGTCGCCCCCGGCTGGTGCCAGCAGCAGCAGGAAGCTGTCGGTCATCTCGGCGACCGCCGTCTCCGACTGGCCGACGCCGACGGTCTCCACCAGCACGACCTCATAGCCGGCAGCCTCCATCAGGAGGAGAGTCTCGCGGCTCCGCCGGGCGACACCGCCCAGCGCGCCGCCGGAGGGCGATGGCCGGATGAAGGCGTTGGGATGACGGGACAGGCGCTCCATCCGGGTCTTGTCGCCGAGGATCGAGCCGCCGGAGACCTCCGACGAGGGATCGACGGCGAGAACGGCGACGCGGCGGCCGGCGTCGGCGAGAAGGAGGCCGAGCGCCTCGATGAAGGTCGACTTGCCCACCCCCGGCGCACCCGAGATGCCGATCCGCGCCGACCCGCCGGTCGCCGGCAGCAACAGGGAGAGGAGAGCCTCCGCCCGGCCGCGATGATCGGGCCGGGTCGACTCGACCAGCGTGAGCGCGCGGGCGAGCGCGCGACGGTCGCGCTCGCGGATCGCATCGGCCAGCGACGTCACTTCGCCATCGGGCTGATCGGCAGGAGCAGGCATGGCCGATGCCGACTACGGCCGGCCGGCCGGCTTGACGGCGCGCCACAGGATATCGGTCTCGCTGATCACGTTGTTGTAGTGCACGACGGCGTGGCTGAGATCTTGATGGGATATCTCGCCGCGCCGATGCCGTTCGAGCCACTGTGCCTCCAGCACGTGATGAACGGATTCGACGCGAAAATCGACCCCCGTCATCAAGCCGAGCGGCGTGTTGGCAAACCCGCGGCGCCGATCCTCGAGATTGGCGCTCTGGTCGAACAGACGCAGCAGACCCTCGGTGACCGGGCGGACATGCGTCGGGTCGTTGAGGAAAGCATCATGGCGTGGGTGAGGAACGGTGATCGCTACTTTCGCCCCATCGCTGCACACCCGCCAAAGCTCCTTGATTACGCCGAGGAACGTCTCGGTCTCGCGTCCGAGATGCTCGAGCGAATGTTTCAGCCTTACCTCCTCGACCACGGAGTCCGCCCAGGGCCAGGGAAAGCTCTCTAGGTCGAGCACCTGGTCTACGCCGGGACCCGCATGGAGATCGACATTGACCCAGCTGGGGAGGATGTCCGATCCGCACCCCAGATTCAGCTTGAGCGGCTGCGCCAAATCCTCGACCCCGCGCCCGTGACGTATGGGCGAAGTCTAGCCTCATCGCAGAACCGGGCATAGAGCATGCGCGGCCGGGCGATGGCGGAAGCCCTCTGAATCCGCTATGGAATTGCGCCTTTCGACCGGGACCTTTCCATGCCGCTCAAGCCCGCCGCTCAGCGAGTCGACGACCTGCTTGCCGCCCACGCCATGAATGGTCGCGTCGTCGAATTCCCCGACTCGACCCGGAGCTCCGCCGAAGCCGCCGCCGCGATCGGCTGCGCGCTGGCCCAGATCGCGAAGTCGCTGGTGTTCAAGGCCGCGAGCGGCCGGCCGGTGCTGGTGATCGCATCCGGCGTCAACCGGGTCGACGAGAAGAAGATCGCGGAGGCGATCGGCCAGAAGATCGGCAAGGCCGATGCCGATTACGTGCGGGCGCGTACCGGCTATGCCATCGGCGGCGTCGCGCCGCTCGGCCACGCCGAGCCCCCGATCGTACTGATCGACCGCGAACTGCTCGCGCTCGACCAGATCTGGGCCGCCGCCGGCACGCCGCACTCGGTGTTCCACCTGACCGCGGACGAGCTGATCCGCATCTCCGGCGGTACGGTCGCCGACGTGAAGCAGGGCGACTAGAGAAAGCTGTAAGGGTCGATGTCGACTTGGACGCGGACCGTGCCCGGCACCTTCACCCGCGACAGCCAGTCGGCGATGACCGGTTGGACGCGGACCGAGCGGCCCGCCTTGAGCAGCAGCCGCCGCCGGTGCCGGCCGCGCAGCAACGCCAGCGGCGCAGGGGCCGGCCCCAGCACCTGGATCCCTTCCCCTTTCGGTGCCGTCTTCGCCAGAGCCCGGGCGACGCCGTCGGCCGCGGCAGGATCGTGGCTGGAGACGATGAGGCCAGCCAGGCGACCGTAGGGAGGCATGCCGGCCGCCTCGCGCTCGGCTGCCTCGACCGCGAGGAACCGGTCGCGGTCGCCCGACGCCAGCGCCTGCATCACTCGATTGTCGGGCTGCCAGGTCTGCAGCAGTACGCGGCCCGGCAGCTTGTGGCGGCCGGCGCGGCCGGAGACCTGGTGCAAAAGCTGGTAGGTGCGCTCAGCCGCTCGCAGGTCGCCGCCTTCTAGGCCGAGATCGGCATCGACCACGCCGACCAGCGTCAGGTTCGGGAAGTTGTGGCCCTTGGCCACCATCTGCGTGCCGATGACGACATCGACCTCGCCGTCGCGGATCGAGCGGACCAGCTCCGCCGCCTCGGCCGGCCCGCCGATGGTGTCGCTCGCCATCACCGTGAAGCGGGCATCGGGAAGGATCGTCAGCAGCTCCTCGGCCAGCCGCTCGACGCCCGGGCCGCACGCGGCAAAGCTGTCCTCCGCCTTGCAGGAGGAGCAGATCGTCGGCCGCCGGGACGAGTAGCCGCAGTGATGGCACTGCAGCCGGTTGGCGAGCCTATGCTCGACCAGCCAGCTCGAGCAGTTGGGGCAGGCGAGGCGATGGCCGCACGCCCGGCAGAGAGTGAGCGGCGCATAGCCGCGGCGGTTGAGGAACAGCAGCGACTGCTCGCCGGCGGCCAGGGTCTCGGTCAGGGCCTTGACCAGGGTCGGGCTGAGGAAGCGCTGCGAGGGCGGCTTGTCGCTGCGGAGGTCGACGATGCCGATCGCCGGCAACTCGGCCCCGGCATGACGGTCGGGCAGGTGCAGGCGCCGGTAGCGGCCGGTGGTCTCGTTGACATGGGTCTCGAGCGACGGGGTCGCCGAGGACAGCACCACGGGGAAGCTGCCGAGCCGCCCTCTTACCACCGCCATGTCGCGGGCGTGGTAGGGGACGCCGTCCTCCTGCTTGAAGGCGGGGTCGTGCTCCTCGTCGACCACCAGGAGCCCGAGATTGGGATAGGGCAGGAACAGCGCCGAACGCGCGCCCACCACCACCGCTGCCTTGCCCTCCGCGATCGCCCGCCAGGTGGTGCGCCGCTCGAGCTGGGTCAGGTCCGAATGCCAGGCCGCGGGCTTGACCCCGAACCGCGCCTCGAATCGCGACAGCCACTCGGCCGAGAGCACGATTTCGGGCAGCAGCACCAGCGCCTGCCGTCCGCTCCGCACGCATGCGGCAACCGCCTCGAAATAGACCTCCGTCTTGCCGCTGCCGGTGACGCCGTCGAGCAAGGTCACCGAGAAGGTCCGTTCTTCGAGGCGCCGGCAGAGTTCCGCAGCCGCAGCCGCCTGGTCTTCAGAGAGCTGCCGTCCGGGCCGGTCGATCTCAGGCGGGGCGAAGGGCGCCGGCGGCGGCAGGCCGACCCGCTCGATATGACCGGAGGCCTCCAGCGACTTCACCACGCCCAGGCCGACCCCGGCCTCGCGCGCGAGGTCGGTCGGCGTCCAGGCCATGCCCTCGGCCAGAAGCTCCAGCACGCGCCGGCGCTGCGGCGTCATCCGCTCGCCCTCCTCCGGCATGCGGACGAAGCGGAAGGCCGGCATCAGCCGGGGCGGTTCCAGCGCCGACGGCACGCTCATCGCCATCCGCAGCACGGCGCCCGGCGGAGCCAGGGTGTATGAGGCGACCCAGTCGACGAAACGCCTGACCGCCTCGGGCAGCGCCGGGGCGTCTTCGAGCCTCTCCGCCACCGGCTTCAGCTTCGCCGGGTCGACACCGTCGGTGCCGGGTCCCCAGACGACCCCCAGGATCTCCCGCGTGCCGAGCGGCACCACCACGAAATCGCCGGGCTGGAGCGCCAGCCCCTCCGGCACCAAATAGTCATAGGCACCCGCGAGCGGCAGCGGCAGCAGGACGGAGACACGCGCTCCACCCCCTATGGCTTGTGTGCTGGTATCGCCGGCCATCATGAGGTAGATTTCACACTGAAATTCCGAGGCCGCCCGATGAAGTTCTTCGTCGATACCGCAGACGTCGCCGAGATCCGGGAGCTGGCTGCGACCGGGCTCCTCGACGGCGTCACCACCAATCCATCGCTCATCCAGAAGAGCGGCCGCAAGATGCTCGACGTCATCGCCGAGATCTGCGCCGCCGTCGAGGGTCCGGTTTCGGCCGAAGTGACGGCGACCGACCACGCGACCATGCTGGCCGAGGGACGCAAGCTGGCCAAGATCGCGGCCAACGTCACGGTCAAGGTGCCGCTGACCCCGGACGGGCTCAAGACCTGCCGCGTGCTCGCCGACGAGGGCACCAAGGTCAACGTCACGCTCTGCTTCTCCCCGGCCCAGGCGCTGCTGGCGGCGAAGGCCAAGGCCTCGTTCATCTCGCCCTTCGTCGGCCGGCTCGACGACATCGGCCAGGACGGCATGGGCCTTATCGCCGACATCGTCCAGATCTACAGGAACTACACCGAATTCACGACCGAGGTGCTGGTCGCCTCGATCCGCCATCCGATCCATGTGATCGAGTCGGCCAAGCTCGGCGCCGACGTCGCGACGTTGCCGCCGGCGGTGATCCGCCAGCTCTTCAACCATCCGCTGACCGACAAGGGTCTCGCGGCCTTCCTTGCCGACTGGAAGAAGACCGGACAGTCGATCCTCTGATGTCCACAGCCCGCCCCAGCGAAGCGCTCGACGCCGGCCAGGTCACCGAATACCTGCGCCGCCACCCCGATTTCCTGCAAACGCATCCGGACGCGATCACCGCGCTGATGCCGCCCGGCCGCGACGTCGG